>NZ_JAPSMD010000029.1 GCF_027856955.1 Falsiroseomonas oryzae
CCGCCGCGGCGGCGTCGCGCATGTTGGTGCGCGGGGCGGGCGTCGACGCGTCCTGGGCGGGTTCGGCCTCCTCCGCGGGGGCATCCCACTCCGGCGCGTCGTCCCCGCCCGCGGGCGCTGTGTCGGCCTCCGTCGCGGCGGCCTCCGCGGCGGAGTGGCGCTCGGCGTTGCGGCGCGCAATCGCGGCCGCGCCCTGCTCGTCCTCCTCCCGCGCGTCGCCGGCGTTAGGGTCGATGCCGATGGCGCGCAGCCCGTCGTCGGTGATCTTCAGCAGCATCTCGTCGCCGTCCACCGTCCACTTCGCGACCGCGTCGTAGGCAGGGCGGTGCACGCCGATCACCAGGTCCTGCTTCAGCAGCGCCTGCGCCACCTTCTGCCGCGCGCCGGCGGGCAGCCGCTCGGGCGGGTAGGCCAGGTGCTCGGGATGCTCAGCGGCGGCGGTGAGGATCGCGCGCTGGGTGTCCGAAAGCTTCATCGTCGGGATCTCCGGTTCCGGGAGCCGACCCTCGGCCCCCTACTGCCGGGAGCCCCGCCGGGTGGAACCCGGTCGGGGCGGTGCGGGAGTGGCCCGCGCTAGGCGGCGTACTCGCCGCGCCGGAAATGCTGGTCGGCGATGTCCTTCAGCTTCGCGGTGGCGTCCGCGAGCCATGCGGCCTCGCCCCAGAGCACCGTCTCGGGATCCGCGCCGAAGTGGTCCGCGCTGGCCTGCTGCAACTCGGCAAGCACGGCGTCGAGCTCCGCCTTGTGCTTCAGGAAGGCCGCGAGGCTGCGCTCCTGGTTGCGCGCGGCGCGGGCGTCTCGGTCGGTCATCGTGCTCTCCGTCTGCGGCGCGGTGCTCCGCGCGTGACGGACCATTCGCGCTGCGGTGGGAGCTGAGCCAAGCGCGATCGGCGCGATGCGAACTGCTATACTTGATGGGACTCGATCAGATCATGCTCACGTATCGGGCGCCGCGTTTCGGCGCATAGGAGCTGAGGCCAATGATCCTATGCTGATCGATCCACTCAATCAGCGCCCGCCATGAATAGGGTTGTAAGGGTGTTACGAAAGCACGGATAATGCTGCGCGCGGAAGCGGGGGTGTGCAGCCATGCCGAAGGATGGCGAGGGCAGCAGCTGGCGCGATGTTGCGCAGCGAGGTGTAGACCGTGTCTTCAGTCTTCCAGCTTACGTTCTATCGTTCTTGCTTGTCTTCCTCGGTTCTCTTGCTGTGATTGCTGGGTTGGCCGCAGATCGGCTGACGACCAACTTCATCCTCGCCTTAGGAGCGCTGGCACTCGCCGTGAGCGTGGGCTCCCACTTCCTGTTGGGTGGGAAGGCGACCGCCAGTGCGTACCACGTCCCGAAGCATGCGTGGCGAGAACGCGGTGCTGGCGAAAACGACAAGCTCGCTTTTGCTCAAATGCTTGCCGATTCCTACGACCCGAAAGCCGACACAATCTACGTCGTCAGCTCTGGGTATTCTGCAAGGGGCTTTGACCAAGAGGCCAAGAGCCGCATGACTGCGGTGATGGCACGCCTCGACGAATGCCTGCGCCAAGGCGTCAGTGTCATCCGCTTCCAGGTTCAGCCAGACTCGCTGCCGCTTGCCGACGCCTATGTCGACTGGGTGTGTCAGCAGCTCCAAAGGAAGGACCGAGACGGCAACTCCGTGCGCGGCGAGGTCAGGACGATCGACGCGCGGCGCTTGCTAAATCTGCCTTCGATGGCTCTCGTTCGAGGTCGAGATGGGTCTGGTGTGGTACGGCATGTGATCGAAAGCATGGAACCGCGCCCAGACGGCGGAACGGATGATCTCGTTCGTACAGCGGAGATTGCCTGGGCAGTGCACTACGACAAAGACTTCGTCGACGCATTGAAGCGCAAATTTGATGGCATCGCAAATCGTGAAGCGCCGATGTCAGCGGAGAAATACCGTCAGATCTTTGGTTCCCAAGGACCAGTGCGTGGTGTCGGAACAGCGACGGCGCCTGCTGCCTCCCAGGGCTGACGCAGCTTTTCTGCGCCGGACGCGGACGACGATGAGTTGCCAGCGCGATCCCGAACTGCTCCGCGCTCACTAAGCGCGCCTTGGCGTTGTTGAACAGGTGGTGCGCTCCGTTGGGCAGCAAGCGGCACGCGCGTGTCCTGGGTGGTGCGAGAGCCGTTCTTGTGAAGCCCGGACCGTCCCCAATGCTAGCGTCTTCCCCCCTACTCGTCACCTCGCAGCGCGAGGTGGCGCGCCGCCTCGGCGTCTCCCACACGGCGCTGCAGAAGGCGCAGCGCGCGGGCCGCATCGTGCCCGAGGCCGACGGCGCCTGGGACGTCGAGAAGGTCCGCGCGCGGTTGGCCGACAGCAGCGATCCCGTCCGCAAGACGGCGGCGCTCGTGCAGCCCATGCCGGCAGCGCCGCCGACAACCGCCACGATGACGCCGCCTGCCGATCCACTGCCGCGCGCCGCCCAGAACACCTTTCACGACGCGCGCACCGCGAACGAGGTGCTGAAGGCGCAGGAGCGCCGGCTGCGGCTCGACGAGCGCAAGGGCAAGCTCGTCGACAAGGCCCGCGCCCTGCTCCTGGTGCACCGTCTCGCCAAGGAGGAGCGCGACGCCATCCTCGGCTGGCCCGCCCGCGTGGCCGCTGAGATGGCCGCCGAGCTCGGCGTGGATGCGCATCGGCTACAGACGATGATGGACACGCGCCTGCGCGAGCACTTGGCCGCGCGGCACGATGTCCGGGTGAGCGTCGGCTGATGGCGGGCGAGCATCTCCTGGAGGAGCTCAGCCGCTTCGACGGCGACGCCGAGATCCTGCAGGCCTGGCGCGACGGCATGGCGCCCGAGCCGGCGCTGCTCGTCTCGGAGTGGGCGGACAAGCATCGCGTACTCGGCTCACGTGGGTCGGCAGAGCCGGGACCCTGGCGCACCGTGCGCACGCCCTATCTGCGCGAGGTGATGGACGCACTGTCACCGGCGCAGGCCGCGCGGCGCGTGGTGTTCATGAAGGGCGCTCAGGTCGGCGGCACGGAGTGCGGCAATAACTGGATTGGTTACGTCATCCACCATGCGCCGGGGCCGATGCTCGCGGTGCAGCCGACCACCGAGCTCGCCAAGCGCTTCTCTGACCAGCGCATCGACCCGCTGGTGGAGGAGACGCCGGCCATCCGCGAGCGGGTGGCCCCGGCACGATCACGGGACAGCGGCAATCGCCAGCTCAGCAAAGAGTTCCCCGGCGGGCAGCTGGTGATGACGGGCGCCAACAGCGCGGTTGGCCTGCGCTCCATGTCGGCGCGGTTCCTGTTCCTGGACGAGATCGACGCCTATCCCGGTGATGTCGAAGGAGAGGGCGATCCGATCGCGCTGGCCGAAGCCCGCGCCCGCACCTTCGGCTGGCGCCGCAAGATGCTGCTCGTCAGCACGCCGACCATCGCCGGCCTGTCGCGGATCGAGCGGGAGTATCTGGCGACCGACCAGCGGCGCTACTTCGTGCCGTGTCCCCACTGCGACCACCGCCAGCACCTGCGCTTCGAGCGGCTGGTCTGGGACGAGGGCCAGCCAGAGACCGCGCGGTATCTCTGCGAGGATTGCGACGGGGCGATCGGGGAGCAGCACAAGGCGGCGATGCTGGCCGCGGGGGAATGGCGGGCCACGGCCACGGCCACGGACCCGCACGCGATCGGCTTCCACATCTCGGCGCTCTACTCGCCGCCGGGCTGGATGCCCTGGTCGGAGATCGCGCGGCTCTGGCTCGCCGCGCAGGGCGACGACCGGGCGATCAAGACCTTCCGCAACACCGTGCTGGGCGAGACCTGGCAGGAGGCCGGCGAGGCGCCGGACTGGCAGCGACTCTACGACCGCCGCGAGCACTGGCCCGCGGCCACCGTGCCGGCGGGCGGGCTGCTGCTGACAGCCGGAGTGGACGTGCAGCGCGATCGGCTCGAGGCGAGCCTCTGGGCCTGGGGGCAGGATCGACAGTCCTGGCTGGTCGAGCACCGCGTGCTCGCGGGCAACCCGTTCGAGGCGGCGGTGTGGGAGGAGTTGCGGCTGCTATTGGGCGAGACTTGGCGGCACGCCAGCGGGCACCGGCTGCCGGTCGCCATGGCGGCGATCGACAGCGGCGACGGCATGACCACCGCGGAGGTTTATTCATTCGTCCGCCGGGCCGGTGCCGGCCGCGCCATCGCCGTGAAGGGCCAGGACGGGCTGCGCGCCGCAGTCGGCCAGCCGGCGGCGACGGAGGTGCGGCGGAACGGCCGGAAGCTGGGCGGGCTGAAGGTCTGGCCGGTGGGCTCGTCCTTCCTGAAGGGCGAAACGTATGGCTGGCTGAAGCTGGAGCGGCCGACGGAGGAGAGCGGCGATCCGTTCCCGCCGGGCTACGTCCACCTCCCCATGCATGCGGCGGGCGAAGAATTCTGCCGGCAGCTCACCGCCGAGCAACTGGTCGCCCGTGCCGGTCGGAACGGCTTTCGCCGGCTGGAGTGGGTGAAGACCAGGGAGCGGAACGAGGCGCTGGACTGCCGGGTCTATGCCCGTGCGGCGGCGGCGGCGCTCGGCATGGACGGCTGGGGCGAAAGCCGCTGGGCGCGTATGGCGGACGCGCTGTCGCTGCCGGCAGCCGAGCTTCCCGCCAGCGGGAATGTCGCTCCCGCATCGCCGCCGGTCGCACCCGACACTCATCGCCCGAGGGGCTGGCTCGCGCCGCAGCGTGGTTGGCTGCGCTGAACGCTCGTGCATCGCGCCGTGCCGAGACGTCTTTCGCCCATGGCGCTCGGTGCAGGGGCGAAACTGCTCCCACCTCAGCAGCTGTTTTGATTCACCTGATCTTTGGACCGTGCAACCCTGAGAGGGGCGAAGCGGCTATCTGAGGAAGCTGGGCATCAACTGCCGATGGCGAATCCAAGTGCGAACAAGGACGTGGCCGTGTCGTCCGACGTGAGCCCGTCAACTGGCCCGCCTGCCGCATCGTCTGTCGGCAGGCGGGAGGATGAGCGACTTGCGGCGCTGCATCGCTACAGCATTCTCGATACGCCTGACGAAGAGCCTTTCAATGGGCTTGCGATGCTCGCACGTGATCTGTTCAAGGCACCGATCGCGCTGGTCTCTTTCGTCGACGAGCGGCGACAATGGTTTAAGGCAAGGGTCGGTTTGGAGGCGCAGCAGACGCCGCGCGAGTGGGCGTTCTGCACGCACGCAATCCAAGGCGATGCTGATGAAGTCTTTCTGGTCCGGGATGCCGCCAGCGACCCGCGCTTCGTCGACAATCCGCTGGTGACGGGAGCACCATTCATTCGCTTCTATGCCGCGGTCCCTTTGCGGACGCCTGACGGTTTCCAGCTCGGCACGGTGTGCGTGATCTCGGACAAGCCGCGGCCGGAAGGCATCAGCGAGGAAGAAGGGCGCTGGCTGGCCACCCTGGCCAGGCTCGCTTCCGACGAGCTCGAGCTGCGCCTGCAGGCACGCCGGGCCCAGGAAGCCGCGGAGGCCGAGGCACGCCTGCGGCGGGCGCAAGAGGCAGCCGGCGTCGTCGCGTTCGAGGCCAACGGACGCGCGGCCGATACGGACAGGCTCCTGCACACCCTGCGCCGTCTGCTTGGGCTGGAGGACAGCGCGCCGCTCAACCTGCGCGGCCTGGCGGCCTTGGCCGATCCGGGGGAGCGTCCTCACCTGGAGGCGGTTGCCCGGCGACTGGTGGCTGACGGCGGCAAGCTCGCCGAGGAATTCCGGGCAACGCTCTTCAGTGGCGAAGCAATTTGGTTGCAGATCAGAGGCGAGGTCCATTGGGAGGTCGCCGAGGAGGGCGATCGCTGGCGCGTGGCGGGGCTGTTGCGCGACGTCACGGAGCGCCGGCACGCCGACGAACGACAGGAGCTCATGACGCGGGAACTGGATCACCGGGCGAAGAACGCGCTCGCCGTGGTGCTCGCCGCGCTGCGCCTGACCCCGGTGGACGAGCCCCGCGCCTATGCTGCTGCGGTGGAAGGGCGTGTCTCTGCCCTGGCACGCGCGCACACGCTGCTGACCGAAACCCGCTGGGCTGGCGCCGACCTCCGGGACCTGGTGTGTGGCGAGCTCAAGCCCTTTCTCGCTCCGGCCGGAGCGAAAGAGGGGCCGCGAGCACAAGTGGTCGGGCCGCGTGTCATGCTCGCGCCGAAAGCGGCACAGCCGCTCTCGATGGCACTGCACGAACTAGCCACAAACGCGATCAAGCACGGGGCCTTGTCGACTAAGACGGGATTAGTCCAGGTGACCTGGACATACGACGAGGCGATGCTGCGGCTCCGTTGGGCGGAGCACGGTGGACCTGCCATCGCGGCGCCGCCGACCCGGTTGGGTTTCGGCTCCCGGGTGATGCGCGGCACCGTTGTAGATCAGCTCGGCGGCGCGTTGGACTGGGCCTGGCCCAGCTCGGGCCTCATCACCGAGATCGGGCTGCCGACAGCGCGTGTCCTTGCCGACCCCGCAGCCGCTGCGAGCCGCCGCGAATAGCGACCGCCAAACAGCCGACAATACAGCGTGCTGCGCTGGAGAGACCGGACCATGGACCCGACCGTCCTCGCCTGGGCGCTGGCGCAGCCCGCCGGCAGCCGCGCGGCCGCCCTCGCCGTAGCCTACACCGGCGGCACCACGCGCGTGACCTTCGACGGGCGGACCGTGGAGTACCGCAGCCTCGATGAGCTCGGCCGGGCGCTCGCCGTACTGCGGGGGGCGGAGAGTGCGGCCGCGCGCCGTCCGTCCGTGACGCTGGCCCGCTTCTCGCGGGAGAGAAGCGGGTGATCCGACGCCTTCGGGATGCCTGGCAAGTGCTGCGCGGCTATGCGGCGGCGCAGGACCAGCGTGCCTCGGCCTGGGCGCCGTCCGGCGGCAGCGCCACCGCCGAGGTCGGCACTGCCGCGGCGACGGTGGCGCGCCGCGCCCGCGATGCCGTCCGCAACGATCCCTATGCCAGCCGCATCGTCGATCTCTGGACCGGCAATGCGGTGGGCGCCGGCATCACGACACGCTGGCCGGATGCACGCCACGCCGAGGCCTGGCGGCGCTGGGCCGAGAGTACGGCCTGCGACGCCGAGGGGCGGCTCGATCTCTACGGCCTGCAGGCGCTGGCCATGCGTGCCGTCGTCGAGAGCGGCGAGTGCTTCGTCCGCTTCCTGATGGTGCCA
Organism: Falsiroseomonas oryzae; assembly: GCF_027856955.1. Taxonomy (GTDB): domain Bacteria; phylum Pseudomonadota; class Alphaproteobacteria; order Acetobacterales; family Acetobacteraceae; genus Falsiroseomonas; species Falsiroseomonas oryzae. The sequence continues at coordinate 7,135 of NZ_JAPSMD010000029.1, forward strand.
CCGTCGCCGGCGAACCCGATCGGCCTCAGGTTGCAGGTGCTAGAGGTGGATCACCTCGACACCGCGCGGAACGGCATGGTGGACGGCGCAGCGACGATCCAGGGCATCGCCCTCGGCGAGGCCGGCCAGCCGGTCGGCTACTGGCTCCACCGTGTCCATCCCGGCGCGGCCTGGATTCTGCCGGGTGCCACCTGGCTCGGCAGCGAGCGCATCCCGGCGGCGGAGGTGCTGCACGTCTACCGCAAGCGCCGCCCCGGACAGCTGCGCGACGTCTCCTGGCTCGCCCCGGTGCTGCTGCGCCTGCGCGACCTCGGCGACTACGAGGCCGCACTGCTCATGAAGGCCAAGATCGAAGCCTGCCTTGCGGCGGTGGTGACGGAGGAGGGCGACGAGGCCCTCACCGGCGCCGCGGCTGGACTTCTCCGGGACGCCCAGGGCCGCACCGTCGAGAGTTTCGAGCCGGGGATGATCCTCTACCGCCGCGGGATGGGCAGCGTGGAAGTGGTGAACCCCTCGGGCGGTGGATCGCATGCTGCCTTCGCGCGCCGCGCCCTCGAGGCCGCCGCGGTCGGCGCGGGCCTCACCTACGACCAGGTTTCGGGCGACCTGACGCAGGCGAACTACTCGTCGCTCCGCGCCGGCAAGATCGAGTTCCGCCGGCTCTGCGAGCAGGTGCAGTACGGGATGCTGATCCCGATGCTGATCCGGCCGATCGCCGAGCGTTTTCACGCCCAGGGCGCCTTGCGCGGTCTGTGGGGCGCGGAGATGCCGGACGGCGTCAGCCACGTCCCACCGGCACACGAGATGATCGACCCGCTGAAGGACACCACGGCGCTGATCGCCCAGGTGCGCGCCGGCTTCGTGCCACAGCCCGAGGCGGCGGGCGCCTTCGGCTACGACTTCCGCGCCGCGGTGGAGATGATCCGCGAGGCCAATGCGCTGCTCGATGAAGCGGGCATCTCGCTCGACACCGATCCGCGCCGCGTCGCGAAGTCGGGTGCGGCACAGGACGCCGCGCAGATGGCCGCCGTCGAGATCGCCGCTACGGGTGCTGCGGCGCCGATGCAAAATACCAACGAATTCACGGGCTAAAGCTGTGCGAATGACGCGGGCATGGTGCACGCCGTTGCAGTGGCGCGCAGCCGTGTGGAATCCTGCGACCAGCAAGGCAGGCCGCTGCTGCGCGTCCGTACGGCAGTATGGGAGACTTGGCGCACGGCGGGCTGAAGCACCCGCCGCGGCCGCGGCACCCTCAGAGGACGAAGTCGCTGACGGTCAGGGCGTAGCTGCCCTGGAGCGCGATGGCGATATCCGCCGCGCCGTCGCCGTTCACGTCGCCCATGACGGAGGTGAAGCCGTTGTACTGCTCGTAGCGGAGTTCGCCCACCGAGTTGCCGAAGTCGTCCGCGTTGAATTCGGCCGAGCCGATGAAGGTGAAGCTGTGGTTCAGCCAGCCGAAATCGGTTGCGTCAGCGTCGATCGCCGAGAGGTCGATCTTGTCGGCACCACGCACGAAGCCGACGATCACGTCCCAGACGCCGCTGCCGGAGCTTTCCGAGACGGCGTTGAAGATGAAGCGGTCGGCGCCGGCGCCGCCATCCATCGAGTCGAAGCCGCTGCCGCCGACCATGGTGTCGTTGCCATGGCCGCCCCTCAGCACGTCGTTCCCGTCCTCGCCGTAAATCAGGTCGTTGTCGCTGCCGGCTTCGACGGTGTCGTTGCCGCTTCCCGCGGTGATCACGTCGTTACCGTAGTCGCCCAGGATGAGGTCATGGCCGCTGCCGCCATGAAGCCCGTCATTGCCGGCGCCACCCTGCAGCTGGTCGTTGCCGTCGCCGCCGGCGAGCATGTCGTTGCCGCCCGAGCCGAACATCGTGTCGTCTCCGGACTCGCCATAGGCTTCGTCGTTGCCCTCGCCGGCGCTGACATAGTCGCTGCCCTCGCCGGCGCGGATGATGTCGCGGCCGATCCCGCCATGAAGGGAGTCGTTGCCGGCATCGCCGAACATCCGGTCGTCGCCGTCTCCGCCGATCACCTGGTCGTCGCCGCTCCCGCCACGCAGGGTGTCGGCACCGGCATCACCGGCGAGGTGATCGTTGCCGTCGCCGCCGGTCAGTTCGTCATGGCCGCCGCCGCCCTGAAGCACGTCGTTCCCGGCATTGCCGAAGGCGGTCTCGTTCGCGGCGGTGCCGGTCCAGTGGTCGTTGCCCGCGCCGCCGACGAAGTCGAAGAGATCTTCGAGCAGCGATGCGGTGGGCGCGGTGCGCTGTACCGCCGGAAGCTGCAGAGGCCCGCGAAGCAGGTCGTGGGCGCGAAGCGACGAATACATTTTTTCCTCCTGTGTCCGCCATGATGGCGTGAACGGAGGAATGCGCCGGGCACGTTGCCAAGTAACTGCGCGCGACGCGCAACATGATGCCACGCGCGACGCGCCGGCTTCGCGTGTACTGCGTCACGCGAAACCTGCTCTAGGAACCCTGCTGCCGGACGAGGCCTTCGGAACGGGCATCGACGCCCGATCCTCTGGGTGCTGCTGCTTCGGAACCACGCCGAGGCCGAGCGACCTCTCTTCATGCCAGTCACGATCATCCCGCCGCGAGGCGGCACCGTTGCGCAGCAGGTGCGTGGCCTGAGCGCAGCAATGAAGACGGATCCAGCATGACCGATACGACCGAACCGGCCGGCAGCGATGCTGCGCCGGAAGCCGATGCTGCGCCCGATCGACTTCCCGCCGCTGGGCAGTCGATCGTGGCGCACCGCGCCATCACCGCGCCGGCCACCGTCGATCATGCCGCGCGCACGGTCGAGGTGGTGTGGTCCACTGGCGCCCGTGCCCGCAACTTCGTCCCCGCCCTCGGCCTGATCACCGAGGAGCTGGAGATGTCGCCGAACGCGGTGCGCATGGACGCGCTGCGCTCCGGCAGCGCCCCGGTGCTGAACACTCATCGCAGCATGGACGCCCGAGACGTGCTTGGCCGCGTCACCGCCGCCCGCCTCGATCGCGGCCGCGGCTACGCCACCCTGCAGTTTTCGTCCGCCGCGGACGTCGAGCCGGTCTGGCAACGCATCGCCGACGGCACGCTGCGTGCGGTCAGCGTCGGCTATCGCGTGCATCGCTACGAGCCGCGGCCCGACACCGCCACCGGGCAGACCGTCCACCGCGCCGTGGATTGGGAGCCCTTCGAGATCTCCGTCGTGCCGATCCCGATCGATCGTGACGCCGCCGTTCGCGCGCAGGGGGACCAGGGCTCCCCCAGCCGCCCATTCGAGAGGGCCACTGTTGTCGCTGCATCGCGCCATGTCACGCCGCCGAGCGGCGAGCATGCCGCCGACAAGCAGCAGCACGCTTCCGGCGGCGAAGAGGGCGAGGCGCACCAAGCGCCTCACGGCGACGCCGATCCGCGGCGCGCTGCCGCAACCTCGATCAGAGCGGCGGGGTCTTCGCCCACTCGAAACCGGCCCGCGCCCGTTCGTAGCCGTAGGCATAGAGCGCGCGCATGAAGTTCGGCTCGAAGGGTGATTCGAGCCGGGTCGTGAAGTCAGAACCGATATAGGCGAGGTTGAAGTCCACGCCGTCGCGCTGTGCAAAGAAGTAGAGCCGCACGGCGTCGTTGAAGCCGCTCGCGGCGATCATGCTGGAGATGGCTCGCGCAGCGATGCTGATGCTGCGACGGTCCACCGTCGCCCATTCGGAATCCAGCCGCCCGTTGCGGATGACCCAGGCGCGCGCAGGCGGGACCCGCTGGCGGCGGGCGAGCGCGGCGCGCCGGGCGCTGGTCACGGCGCTGGGATAGAGGAAGGCCTGCGCGAAGGTGCCGCCATCCACATGCATCTCCTGATGCGCCTCGCCGTCGAGCGTGACCTCGAACATGACAGGCGGGAAGGCGCCCGGGATGGCTGCAGAGGCAAGGAGCACGCGACGGATGGTGTCGAGGGCGCGGGGATGGCCGCTGCTGGCGATGGCCCCGATGTTCCAGACGACCGGCGTCTGGGCGTCGATGTCGGCCGTGCCGATCAGCAGCAGCCGACCCTGCTGGTGGGCGTCGGCGATCGCGGCCAGCATGCGCTCGTCCAAGTACTGCGAGATGGTCTCGAACAGCGGCGCGGTGTCGGCAAGCGCGTCGTCGAAGACCGCGGCCGTGATGCGGCGGCGGCGTAACACGCGATCCGGCGTGATGGCGGTGTAGACGTCCTTCAGCGCAGCGTCCCAGTCAGGGCCAAGATAAGCGAAGGGCGCGGTCAGCGCGCCGGTGGAGACACCGGTCGCCAGGTCGAAGACCGGTCGCGTCCCGTGCGCCGTCCAGCCGTTCAGCAGCCCCGCCCCGAAGGCACCGTTCTCGCCGCCACCGGAGACGGCCAGCAGGTTCAGTTCCGGAACCATCGCACCGTCCGGCAGGTTCAGCGCCCGGCGCCGGCGCACGAGCGCGGCCACGACCTCCCGGTCGAACCCGGCCTGGCCCTCGGGCGTCGCGATCCGGAAGCGCTCGTTGGGCAGGTCGAGGACGCGCGCCTCACCCGATCGGTTGGCCGGCACGGCGGCAAGCCGAGGCGGGATGGCACAGCCAGGCAGCACCGCGACCGCCCCGAGGCCGAACGTGGAGCCGAGCAGCGCGCGCCGCGATGGGCTGCTGCCGCTTGATGCTTTGGTCACCGGCGTCCCCGATCTCTATGCAGGCCTGCATCTATACGCGACCGGGCGTCGGCGCTGGAACCGCACCAGCGACGCTGCCGTGGTTTCCGCGAGGGGATTGGACGTGCTGCACAAGACCGGGACGAGGCCACCGTTTGCGTCATGACGCGACGCGCGACCCGGCCAGCCGATGGCGATGCGAGGCCGGTTAGGCCCGGCGCCGCACGTTCCAGAAGACAGGCGGCCCGGGCAACACGCCTTTCAGGTCGCGCCGATAGGCCGTCGGCTGGAAATACTCGCCGAGCGGTAGGTAGGGCACCTCGACGAGGGCCAGGCGCTGCATCTCGCCGGCGATGCGCCGCTGCGCCTCGAGGTTGGGGGCATCGATCCAGGCGGCGGCCAGCTCTTCCATGCGCGGGATCGAAGGCCAGCCGAACCAGGCGCGGTCGCCGCCGCCGCGAACGAGCTGATGCAGGCCGGGGTTGAGCAGGTCGAGGCTGGCGAAGCCCGTGTATAAGCAGGACCAGCCGCCGCGCTCGACAGGCTCGCGGCTGGCGCGGCGCTGGACCACCGTGGCGAAATCCGTCGCCACGTGATCGACGCTCAGCCCGAGGCGGCGGAAGAGGTCGGTGCCGACTGCGCCGGCCGCCTGGCCCGCCGGGAAATCCGTCGAGACGAGCGCCACGATCCGCTCTCCGCGGTAGCCCGCCTCGCGGATCGCGCGGCGGGACTGCTCCAGGTCGCGCGGGGCGGTGATCGCCTCGAGGCCCGCATCGGTCGCAAGCGGCGTGTCGGGCGGCCAGATGCCGACGCTGTCGCGCCAGGTGCCGGGCTCCGTGCCAGCGACCGCGGTCATGAAATCCGCTTGGTTCACCGCGCCAAGCAGCGCGCGCCGCAGCGCCGCGTTGTCGAAAGGCGGATGAAGGTGATTGAAGCGGCAGATGCTGACCGAGCCGAGCAGCGGCGTGGTCACCACCGCTAGGTCGTCCCGGCGGCGCAGCAGTGGCAGCAGGTCGAAGCTGGGCTGCTCCCACCAGTCGACCTCACCGCGCTGCAAGGCGGCGGCGGCGGTGGCGGGGTCGGGCATGACGCGCCACTCGACGCGGTCGAGATGAACGAGCTTCGGCCCGGCCGTCCAGTCCGGCACGCCACCTTCCCGCGGGCGATAGCCGGTGAAGCGCTCGTAGACGGTGAGCGCACCAGGCACCCGCTCATCCGCCCGGAAGCGGAAGGGGCCGCAGCCGACGACCTCCGCCAGGGGGCGGTCCGCATCGGTCCGGGCGAGCCGCTCGGGCATGATGGCGCAGACCGGCGAGGCGAGCTTGCCCAGCGCATCGAGCATCGGCCCGAACGGTCGCGAGAGACGGATCGTGAAATCGCGGTCGTCGGTCGCCGCGATCTCCTCGATCCGCGCTGCCAGGAGCTGGCCGAGCGGATCGCGGCGGGACCAGCGCAGGATGGAGGCGACGCAGTCCCTCGCGCGCACCCGCTCGCCGTCGTGGAAGACCAGGCCCTCGCGCAGGCGAAAGGTCCAGCGCCGTCCGTTCTCCTCGACGACATGGCCCTCCGCCATCTGCGGCACCGGCCGCTGCGACGCATCGAGGCCGTAGAGCGTGTCATGGACCATCAGCGCGTGGTTGCGCGTGACATAGGCGGTGGTGACGACGGGATCGACCACCGCGAGGTCCGATTGCGGGACGAAGCGGAGCGTCCGCGCGGCGGCGCGTTGCGCCCGGGTGGCGGGCGCCGACAGGAGCGCGGCGGCGGCCGCGCCGATCAGCTCTCGGCGGCGTGTCATACCTTCGGCTCAGCATAGCGGACCGCGACCCCCGCCTTCCAGGCGCATGGATCGGACGGGCAGGCGGCCCAGCGCGCGGCACCCCTCCGCCAAAGGGAGGATCTCTGGAACGCGATCAACATTGCGAGGATTCCCAGCCCATCATCCTGCCTCGCCCTGCCGGCTAGACTCCGCGGGTGATCCGAGCGCCGCCGCCGCAATGCCTAGGGGCGCTGCGACGTGCTGCGGCGTCTGTTGGAGACCGGGCGGAGGAATGGACAGGAGCAACGAGGGAAAGGGCCGCGCCCGGGCAGGGCATCGGGCCAGCCGCAGCCGCCATGATCGCACGGTCGCCCTTCCTGCCCATGGCAAGCGCGGTGCACGCCCGGACGGACGCCCCCGCCTGCTCCTCATGGCCCTAGGCAGCCAGGCGGCCGCGCTGGCCGGCGGCATCGATGCCCTCGGAGCTCCGACCGGGATCGCCTGCGACGTGGAGATTGTGCTGCACGCGTGGCCTCATCTGCCGAGTGCCTCTCTCTCGCCGGCACATCTCGTGGAGGTCGCGCATCGGATCGAGCAGGCGCTCGCCGAGGATTGCGACGGTGCCGTCGTGGCGCAGGGCGCCGACACCGTCGAGGAATCGGCGTTCGTCCTCGACCTGCTCGTGCCCGGATCCAAGCCCGTCGTGGTCACCGCCGCCGGCGCCGGGCCGGCCACGACCGGGGACGCGCGCGGCCAGCTGCTGACCGCGATGCGGGTCGCCGGTTGCCGGGAGGCGCGCGATCTCGGCACGCTGGTGCTGGCCGGGGATCGCATCCATGCGGCGCGCTTCGCGCAGCGGGTCCGCACCGGCCCGTCGCCCGAACTGCTGTCGCCGCTGGTCGGACCGATCGGTACCGTCGTCGAAGGAAGGCCGCGCTTCTGGGTGCGCGTGACGCGGCTGCCGGTGCTGCCCTTCCACGGCGGTCCGCCGCGAGCGGTCGCATTGCTGAGCTGGACGATGGGCGAGGATGGGCGGCGCCTCGGTGCGCTCCCGACGCTCGGCTACGACGGTGCGGTGGTGGAAGGCATGGGCGCCGGGTACGTACCGATCGAGGCCGTGCCGCCGCTTTGCGAGCTCGCCGCCCGCATGCCGGTGGTGCTCGCCTCGCGCGCCCCGGACGGCGTGGTCGTCGCGCGCGGCGGCGGAACAGGAATGGCGGAGGACGAGGCCGGGGACACGGACCTCCTGCGCCACGGGCTAATCCCCGCCGGCTGCCTGACCGGGCTCAAGGCGCGGCTGCTCCTTGGCCTGGCGCTGCGCGGCGGGGCCGGGCATGCCGCCGTTGCCGCGGCTTTCTCGCCCTACCAGTGACAGGGGACGAGCCGTGCCGATCTCCATGTCATGCTGGCGCAGGCCTGCTGCGCGCGGCTAGAACAGCGGCGTGGCTGGGCAGCCCGGGCAGCCGCGGCCCTTGCCCGAAGGTGCCCAGCGAAGGAGGCTAGCACGTGCCTGCATCCGATCTTGCCAGGCCTGCGCCGCGTGGCCCGCAGCGGGAAGCGGATCAGGTCGTCGTGCGCTACGGCACGTCGCCGGCGCCGCCGCTGGTCTTCTCGACGCTTGACCTGCCGCCAGCCCAGCAGTTCGACGCTTGGCACGCGTCGAGCGCCGGTACGGTGGAGACCGAGCCGCTGGCCGACCGGGCGTCCGGCTTCGCCGCAACGCGCGAGGTATGGCCGCTCGGCTCGCTGGCGCTGGCGACGACGCGGGCGCCCGCGGCGCGGCTGTCGCGGAACGCTGCCCAGGCCCGCCGAGGTTTGCTCGACCACTGGATGATCAGTATCGCCCGGCATGGCGAACGGCGCGTGCGTTCCGCCGAGGCTTCGGTGACGTTGCCGGCCGGGGCGGTCAGCATCTCCTCGCTCGACGCGGTCTTCTTCTCGGAGCGGTCGGACATCGAGTGGCTCTGCCTGTTCGTCCCGCGCGAGGTCGTGCCGGAGATCGGCATCGCGCTGCATGCCTCGCGCGACACGCCTCTCGAGAGCGGAATGGGGCGTATCCTGGCGGCCTACCTCACGCAACTCGCCGCGGAGGTGCCGACGCTCGACGCTTCGGAGGTGCCGCGCGTCGTCGAATCAGCGCGCGCCATGATCGCCGCCTCCCTCGTCCCCTCGGCCGATGCGATGGCCGCGGCTGGCGCGACGATCGACAGCACGCAGATCTCGCGCGTCAAGGCGCTCATCCGTCAGAACCTGGGCTCCGCGGTGCTTGGTCCCGAACGCCTCTGCCGCCTCGCCGGGGTGTCGCGCTCGCGGCTGTATCGGATGTTCGAGCCGCACGGGGGCGTGGCGCACTACATCCAGTCTGAGCGGCTGCGCGCAGTCTCCCGTGCGCTCGCCGATCCGATGGACAACCGGACCATCTCGGCGATCGCGGAGGATATCGGCTTCTTCGACTCGTCGGCGTTCAGCCGGCTCTTCCGGCAGAGGTTCGGCTGCACTCCCCGGGATTTCCGGATCGCCGCGCAGGCCGGGCAGATCGTGGCGATGGCGCAAACGGCGCCCGAGGCGGGAACCAGCGAGCTCGCGGGTCTGCTGCGCCGGCTCTGACCGCGCTTCGGAGCCCCCGAAATGGGTCTCACCGTCGCTCCAGGGCGGTAGCGGCACCGCTTTGCGATCCGGCCTCGGTCGCGAGCCGATCGGTTTCGCGATCGCGTTTTCCCGAGCCGGAGGCCCTTGCTCGGATTGCAATTCGGTAGGTTCGTCGATGGCGGTCCGGTTGGGGTCGACTGCCGCCGAAGACCTCCGTCACGAAGTACTACCGCGCCGATGGGCGGAAACCGGACGATGGCGCCGCGACGGACTGGCCTCGCCAGCCGGCATGCCGTCTCATTGGCGGCCCTCGCCTGATTTGCCGGGGCCCGCCCCGCCCGGGCGGGATGGAGCGCCGGCTATATGGTGGCCTCCATGCCGATCGCCCGCAGCGCGCTGCCTGCCGACTGTCCAGAAAGATAAGCCGATAGGTCGGCGGCCCCTGACCTGTCGCCGCTCCTGACGTGGATCGCCGCGGCGTAGATCATCTAAGCCTGTAATACCCGGCTCATGAAATCCTGACCGACCGCAGGTAGGCGTAATCGGTCAGGGATGCGACGCGGCCCCGGTCGTCGATGAGGCGGTTCCAGGCGTCGCAGCAGCCGTCGATGACGGCACCGAGGTCGGCGAAGAGGCGATGCGAGATGAAGCGCTCTCGCAGGTAGAGCCAGACGCGCTCGACTGGGTTCAGGTCAGGGCTGTAGGGCGGCAGGAAGACGAGGCTGACGTTGTCGGGCACTGCGATGTCCTTCGCCGTGTGCCAGCCTGCTCCGTCGAGCAGCAGGGCGACATGGACGCCCTCCGGCAGGCTCGCCCCGAAGCGCTGGAGGAAAGCGGCCATGGCGGCGGCGCTGGTCTCGGTCAGCACGAGGGCGAAGGCCTTGTCTGTGCCGGGCCGGACGGCGGCGTAGATCCAGGCCGAGGCATAGCGGCGGTCGATGATGCCGACCGGGCGGACGCCGCGCTCGAACCAGACCCGCTTGCCGCGCCCTTTCTGGCCGACGCGGGCCTCGTCCTGGCACCAGAGCTGCAACTCCTTGTCGGGATGACGTCGGGCGATCTCGCTCAGCGCGGCGGCAAGGCCCCCTTTTGGAAGCGCCGCTGCGCCGTTGTGTCGGTCAGCGGGTGTCGTGGCCGGGTCTTCTGCCAGGACAGCCCGAGCGACTTCACCAGCCGCAGCATGCCGCCCTTGCGGTAGACGACGCCGAAGCGCTCCTCGGCCAAGCGGCAGAGGTCGACCACCCGCCAGGCCGAGACGCCGTCGCGCTCCGGATCGAGGCCGCGGAGGATCAGCGCTTTGAAGGCCGCCTGCTGGCCGTCGGTCATCCGCGCCGGGCGGCCGGGACGCGGGGCGTCGCGCAGGCCATCAATGCCCTCGGCGTTGAAGCGGATCACCCAGTCCCGCAGCGTCTGGCGGTCCATCCCGGCAGCGCGCGCCGCCGCCTCCCGGCTCATGCCGTCCAGCGCGTTGGCCAGCGCTATCAGCCGCGCCGCCACCCGACCGTCGCTCTCTCGTCGGGCCAGGCGGCGCAGGTCCGCCGCCTCCAAGTCCGTCCGGATCGCCAGCGGCGCTCCCACCGTCATGCCCTCCGAGATGCCGGAGGACACCGAATCACGACCGCTCGTCTCGCACCCTACACAGGCGAGTCAGCATTTCACGAGCCGGGTATAAGGACGCTGGCAGCGGCGCCAGATCCGTCGCGCTTAGCACGCCCACAAACTCGCTGACCTGGGCAATGCGGAATTCGGCTCGGCCGCTGCGACAGACGTCGCCGTTCAGCAGTTCGTCCCGCAGCTTGCCGTTAACACTATCCACGTAGCCGTCTTCCCGCGGGCTGGCCGTCTGGCCGTAGGGCGCGTCGACGGCACCCAGGCCGCCACGTTCCGAGGCGAGCGCCGCGCTCCGGCCGCCGATGCGACCGATCGTCGTTCGGACGCCACGCCCTATTGGCCGGCCCGGGCCGCGGGCATCACCTGCAGAACGTAGAAGCCCCCGCCGATCGCCGTCGGGAAGTAGACGCGCCCGCCGAAGCCGGGAGGCGTGAGGGAGTTGATCGTCAGCGGCTCGAAGAAATCCGATTCCGCGATCAGGCGTCCGGTCGCCGCGTCGCGCCACGTCAGCTGCTCGCGGTAGTTCCCGGTGAACAGGGCGATCCGCCGCGGCTCGGCGCTCACGTTGTTCCGCATGTTCGTTAGCACCAGGATGCGCTGGTTGGCTGGCCCGAACACGGGCTGGAAGGAGGTGGTCGCGTTGTCGATGACGAAGGCCGTGGTCAGCTGGCCGGTCTGCGGGTTGATGCGGATGCCGGCGGTTTTTCCAAGGCCGGCATCGGCCGAGTAGATCATGTTGTTCTCGGGATCCGCGCCGGCCTTGGGCGGGGCGAAACTCCAGGCGCCGGGTGCGAGCCGCTCGCCGAAGGGGAAGATGATGTTCGTGCGGCTGGCATCCTGCTGGTGCGCCACCACGACGCTGGAGGGCACCGTCGTGCTGCCGGTGCCATTGAGCTGGAAGCCGACCCAATCGCCCACGAGGCTCGGTGCGGTGGCCGTCGTCTGCCCCGGCCGCATGGGCCGCACCACCCAGCTCGGGTCCATCGAAAGCTGGCGCGCCGCCGGGTCCCAGAAGGCGCGCCGCGCGCTCTCGTTGAAGCCGAGATATATCGCGATCCGTCCCTGGAACATCGTGATGGCATGCGGCACCGCGGAGGGCTCGGGCAGCGGGATGTGGTGGATGATCTCGAGCGTCTCGGGGTTCACGGCGACCAGATGCGAATTCGGCTGCCTTCCCTCGCAGAGAAGGATCGCCACCGTGCCCTGCCGTGTGCAGCCGATCGGCCTGGTCTGGTCCTTCACGATGAGCGTGCCGTCGGGGGCGACCGTCAGGTGCTTGAAGTTGACATCGGCAATCGGCGCGTCGCCCGCCGGCAGGATGTTGTGCCGCAGGATCTCCCCGGTGTCGGGATCGAGCAGCACGATCTGGTTCGACCACGCGAAGACGATGCGGCCGTTCTCGAGGATGTTGAGGTTGGCGTTGGCGATCCAGCGGCCGGAGGCGTTCAGGTTGTCGAGGTAGGTGCGCCAGATCTCACGCCCGGTCGTCGCATTCGCCTTCGAGACGAAGGGGCCGGCCATGTTCGGATCGGCGGGCGTCTGGTACTCGCCGCCGACGATGTAGAGCTCGCCCGGCCGGCGGTTGTTGACGTAGGAGATGCCGGGGTAGTCGTCCAGGCTGCGGAATGCCAGCACGCGGTTCGGCCCGGTGCGCGATCCGGTGAAGCTGGCGCAGGGAAACACTCCGCTGCGCTGCGCGTCGGAAATCTCGGCACCGTTGAGCGAACGGAAATAGCCCGGCGTCTCCAGCGCCTGGCTGCAGGCCCACTCCCGCGCATAGAGCGAAACCTCGCCCGGCAGCGGGCCATTGGCGGCGACTTGGTTGGGGGAGAGCCCGATCCGCGCGACCTGCTGCTCGACCTTCCCGGGGATGATCGTCCCGCCCAGCTTGTAGGCCGCGAAGCCGAGCGCGGCGATGACGGCCACGCCAGCGAAAGCGAAGATACGACGCTTGCTCATCTATGCTCTCCAGCCTGCCCGTTGCAGGCGCAAGGTCGGGATGCCCGCGCTCACCGGCGCGCTCCGCGAGCCTCGAAATCGGCCTTGGTGGTGTATTCCCCGCGCGGAAGGTAGGGGCCCATCACTGCCTCCTCCGTGCCTGGCCGCGTGACCTTCTCCGGGCTTTCCGCCCAACCCGGATCGGGCGCGACGATGCGCAGCATCAGCATGCCGAAGTCCACGCGGTTGCGCGGGCCGGCAAGCCCTTCGCCACGCGGGCTCCATTCGATCCAGGCGACGCCGTTCTCCGCAGTCGCATTGGCCGGGCGGTCCTCCCGCCGGCTGTAGACGATCGTGTAGTTGCGTTCGGCATCGAGCGGCACCTGCATGTCGCAGAGCCCATCGACGATCTGTCCGGAGGGCGCGGCCTCGCAGCTGACGAGCGACCAGTATTGCGTCTGCGCGGCCGGCATCACGGCCGCCCCGCGGCCACCGGGACCGGCGTAGGTGTCGGGGAAGATCGGCATGCGTCCCCGCATCACATAGACCGGGCCGAACTTCCGCGAGAGGAAGGTCAGCATGTACTGCGTCGACGGATCGCCACCGGCATCCATCGGCCCGGCGAAGGGAAGGCGCCCCTGCGCCTCGGCCGTCTTGAAGGCGCCGAGGAGGGAGTAGCGCAGGTTCCAGTATTTCTCCCACTTCGGGACAGGCCGCGCGGGCGCCGCGGCCGGGTCGAGCGCCGGGTCGTTGTCGGGGGCATGGACCAGTTGCTCCCATTGCTGGTCCGTCATCGGCTTCTTGGTCTCGCCCGGAATCGGCCGCGCGAGGCGCGCGACGACCTCCGGCGCGCTCAGCCTTGTGCCGTCGGCGAGCACCGCCTCGTAGCCCGGCAGCCCACGGATGGCGGATGGCGTGTTGGACGGCCCGAAGCCGGCACCGTCGCTGCCGCGATCGGAAAGGTAGATGCGCAGGACGGATTGCAGCGTCTCGCCGCCGCGGCCCACGTAGATCGTATTGCCGTCGCGCTGCGCCGGGTTGGCCGGCGCGTCGGCGGCCAGGATGCGGATCGTGAAATCGCGCTGCTCGGCCAGGCGGTCGGCGCCGACACGGAACGGATTGGTCGAGCCGGCATCGGGCGCGATGGTGCGGCCCTCCAGCGCATCGCCGATGGAGACGAAGGTGTCGTTCTCCTCCTTGTAGAAGGCGAGCTGGAAGTAGCGCGCTTGCGGGAAGCGGCCCCGCAGCGTCATGGTGCTGCCCGCCGGCAGGGCCATCCGGCCGAGGAAGTAGGTGGACTGCATGTCCGGCCAGAGGTTCGGGTTCTGGATCGGCCGGGGCGACTCCAGGTAATTCCAGTAGCCCCAGCCGCGCGGCCCCTGGAACAGCCCGTCATGGCCGTATCGGTCGTCGGTGCGGATGAAATTCTCCAGCGACTTGTCGCCGAACCGCGTCACCCTCTCGGCGCGCAGGTCGCCGGTCGGCAGGATCGGCGGCGGCCGCCACTGTCCCTGGCCGATCGGCAGGATCGAAGGCGGCTCGCTGCGCGGCCAGTACATCCGCAAGACGAGCGTGAACGGCGCTGCGGGCGCAGGCAGCCAGTTCGATTCCTTGTCGGCGCCGGGCGATGCGTGCTGGACGTAGAGCGTGAGCGAACCGTCCGGATTGGTCTTCAGACCGGGGAGCATCGGCGAGTTGATGAGATAGCGGCCGATCGGGTTCGCGACGAGCAGCATCGTCTCTGTCTGGTACATCGTCAGCGACCAGAAGGCGTTGACCGGCGGCAGCTGGCCGGCGGGGAAAGTGACGGCGTAGGTGTGAAGGCTGCCATCGAGCGGCGCGCCGGTGGCGTCGTGCCGCGCGAAGGGATAGGTCGCCTCTTCCGGGTTGTTGCCGTAGATGCCGTTCAGCGCGGCCGCCGCGCGCAGCGTCCAGTTGCCGTTGTAGAAATCGCGGTTGCCCTGCGCGGCGCCGACGCGCCAGCCATTGATGTCGATGCCGATGCCGTTCGCCTGCGCGCGGATGCGCGCGACGGCCGTGCGCACCGCTTCGCCCAGCGCCGCCCGTTCGGCTTCCGGCATGGGCGGCGCCGACGCCCGGCGGGGCCAGCCGATGCCGATCCGGGCGAAGCGCTCGCGCAGCGGCTGCTCCACGGCCGCGGAACCGGTCGTCGGGCAGAACTGCAGCAGGAAGGAGAGATACTCGCCGAAGCGCGAGGTGAAGGCATCCTGCTCGAAGCGCGGCCAGTCGATAGCCGGCGCGGGCGGCGGCGCGGCGGTGCCGGCGAAGGTCGACAGCGGCTGGGCGCGATAGCCCGCTTGCACGGCCCGCACATTGTCCATGTCGTCCGGGCCGAACAGCTGGGTGCGGAAGATGACGAGGCTGAACCGCGTCTCGCAGCGGAAAACGCCGCGGATGCCCGGCGGCGGCGTCCCCTGCCAGTCCGGGCCGGCGACCAGGAAGTGTCCCCCGGCGGCGCCCGTCGTGCGGCTGCCGAGATAGCCATAGTTGCAGGTGTAGAGATCCACCAGCTGGACGTCGAAGTAGCGGTTGCGCGGCACGTCGGGGATCGAGATCACCACCGGCTCGGCCCGCAGGTCCAGCTGCAGGAGCGAATAGGGCGTGTCGCTGTTCGGCGTGCTGATGGCCGTGTCGGCCGCCGTGAACACCCGCGCCTCGTTGGCGATCTGGTTGAACGGCGCCTTGAACTGCCCGGAATCGCGGTCGATGTTGAACGCGTACATCGCCTTGTAGCCGATGAGCATCGGGAAGCCGTAGAGATACGCTTCCTCCGCGATGGCGCTCAGCGCGGTGAGCGCGGCGGTGGGCGCCGCGGGCGGTTGTGCCGTTCCCGGCGCCGCCTGATTGGCCTGGCCGGCCGGCGGCGCGCTGGTCTGCGCCACGGCGAGCCCCGGCACCGTCAACGCCGGAAGGCCTGCGATCAGGGGACGGCGACCGAACATCCTACTCTCCTGTTCTGGCGCCATGCGGCGCCGGCAGCGTGACGTCCCGCGCGTCGTTCGGCGGGACGAAGGTGAATGCGCGGCCCGGCAGGACCGGCTCTGCGGACCCAGCTTCGACGGATACGGCCAGCAATCGGGCCATCCCGTCGCCTGTCACCCGGTTGTTGCTCAAACACATCCATCGTGCATGGATGTTCCGGCCATTTGCAATCGGATGCGCCGGGTTTGCCGAATTCGCACACAGAAACACGCCATAAGCGGCGGCCGGCAGCCGCACCGATCGCTCGCCGCTCTGCCGGCCGCGTCAGGACCGGCGCGGAGGACTGCGCCCCGGCAAGCCGGGACATGCGCTGACCATGGCCGGGCCAGAGCGTCCTCTCCCCGAGGCGCCTCTCGACGACGGGATCGGTGCGCCGCCTCCCATGCCCGATCCGCCGATCGGGAGTGCGACCTTCCGCTTCGACGATTTCGACAGCTTCGCCGCCGCCATCAGCGATGCGGATGTCGTCTACGTACCGGTCAACCCAGGATCGTTCCGTGCCGAGCTGACGCAGATCCAGCTTGGCCGCGTCATTATCCAGCTCGGACGGGATTCGCCGCACCTGTCGCGGGGTGTCGCGGGGGCGGGCCGAATCGGCATGCTGATTTCGCAGCACGGCCCGGAAGGCACGATCTTCAACGGCCACGCGATCGGCCCCGATGACCTGATGATGTTCCGGCCCGGGGCGCCGTTGGATTCCACGGTCGCCGTGGATGATGCCTGGGCGCATCTGACCTTCACGGAGGATGACGGCGAGGCGCTGACCGAGGCCTGGGGCGTGCCGTTCGGCGGCGCTGATCGCTATCGCTTCCTGCGCGGCGAAGCGTCATCGTTGGGCCCCTTGCGGCAGTGCTTCCGACGCGCGGCGCAATTCGTCGTGGCGAATCCTGCCAATGTCGCAACCGAGGGGTTCGCCGCGTCCCTCACCGATATGCTCGCAGGGCATCTCGGAGAGCTCTTGGCCGGGTCGCGCCTGTGGGATGGCCCGACGCGGCAGTCCCGCCGAGTGCTCAGCCTCGTTGCCCAGGCCGATGACTACCTGCGCGCCAATCTGGCCCGGCCGATCTACACGACCGAGGTCTGCACAGCCCTCGGCGCCTCGCCCCGCACGCTGCATGATGCCTTTCAGGCAGTGCATGGCATGAGCCTGCATGGTTATCTGCATCGGCGTCGGATGGCACTGGTGCGTGACGCCTTGAAGCGCGCGTCGGGCTCGACCGCGCTGGTGAAGACGATCGCGCTGACGTACGGCTTCTGGAGCCTGGGGCGCTTCTCCGTGACTTATCGGCATATGTTCGGAGAATCGCCGTCGGCGACCCTGGGTCAGCAACCGCGTGGTCCACGACGGACGCGACCAGGCTGACACGGGCGCGACGGCGCCGCGGAATCCCTGTGCAGTTCTGTCAACGGGAGTGAGAGGGCGGGTTCAACTCTCGACATTCACGAAGCGGTCGGGGACGGCGCGCTATCTCTGCGAGGACTGCGACGCGCCGATCGGCGAGCAGCACAAGGAGGCGATGCTGGCCGCGGGCGAATGGCGGGCGACGGCCACCGCGACGGATCCGCACGCCATCGGCTTCCACATCGGTGAGCTTTGGATCTACGGTAGCTACACCAGCTCGCAGTCGCTCTCCCTCGGCCGGGTGTTCTGGAACGCCGAGGTGGTCGACACTCTCAACGTCTTCGAATCAGCGAACAGCACCATCACCGTGGCAGCCGGCGTGGCCTCCGCACGCATCTGGGCGCGCGTCATGCAGGACGGGCTCGGCGGATCACCCGCGGGCACCATCTTCGCGCGCATCGAGCGCAGCGCGAATGGTGGATCGACCTGGACGACCGTCAGTGAAGCCACGGGCTTCCACCCCGGCGACACGGCGGACCAGACGCTCGATGTGCCGGAAGTCACCCTCGCGGTCTCGCCCGGCCACCAGTTCCGCATCGTGTGCGGGCCGAGCGGCACCTTCGGCCGCATCTCCTACGGCAACGATCCGAGCCGAACGTTCCTGCGCGTCGAGTGGGGCGCGTGAGCGTATGTGGGCTTCGCGCAGATCGGCATCGGCGGCTTCGACGGGCAGATCGAGCTCGAGGCGTTGCGGCTCTGCGGCCTGCCGGAGGATGCGCCGTCGATCCTCTAAGGCCGGATGACCTCAATGCTGCTGGCCAGAATCGTCGGAATTGCGGCAAGGTTTCAATAGTTTGAGGCTGCTTTGGTGACGGCGCGATGGACCACGCTGCGGGTGAATCGGATGACTGGTCCTGACCCGGAGAACTGGTCCGGGTGGAGCGCGATTTTTTCGGGCACTCTGACCCTTGGAGGAGGGTGCCATGAAGCGGAAGCGCTACGCGGGCCGACGTGTACGTCGGCCAGATCGCCTTTGCCTTGCGGCAAGCCGAGACCGGCACGTCGGTGGAGGAGATCTGCCGCAAGATGGGCGTCTCCGAGCCGACGTTCTACCGGTGGAAGAAGCAGTTCGCCGGGATGGGCGTGGCGGAGATCCGGCGGCTGAAGCAGCTCGAGGAGGAGAACGCGAAGCTGAAGCGGCTCGTCGCGGACCTGACGCTCGACAAGTCCATGTTGCAGGACGTTCTGCGCCGAAAGTGGTGAAGCCCGTCGTGCGCCGCGAGGTGGTGCGCCATCTACAGGGCGCCTACGGCGTAGGCGAACGGCGGGCGTGTTTGGCGACAGGCTTTCGGAGGTCGTCGCATCGGTATCGCTCGCGGCGGGATCCGCAGGTCGAGCTGCGCGTGCGGCTGCGCGACCTGGCGGCCAGCCGGGTCAGGTATGGCTACCGACGTCTGCACGTCCTGCTGCGGAGAGAGGGCTGGCCTGTGAACCACAAGCGCACCTACCGGCTCTACAGCGAGGAAGGTCTGTCGATCCGGGCGAAGGTGCCGCGGCGCAAGCGGGCCTGGCGCTACCGCGTGGGGCGGCCCCGGGCGACGGCGCCGAACGAGGTGTGATGGGATGGACGGTCCCCGCTTCTCTGCGCCGATGTGCGAGGCTGGCCTTCGGTGCCACTTAGCGGAGGAGGAGCGATCATGCAGGTGACGACCATTGGCCTCGACATCGCCAAGCAGGTGTTCC
>NZ_JAPSMD010000030.1 GCF_027856955.1 Falsiroseomonas oryzae
GCCTGCGCGCGCGCATCGCCGGCTGCCGCGCGGGCCGGTAGCGCGCTGGCGTCGCGCGCGCCGGCCCCGTCGCAGTCAGCGGCCAGCGCGGGACCGCAGAGGAAGGTCTCCACGCAGCCGCGCTGGCCGCACCAGCAGGCCGGGCCCGGATGCTCGGCCGGCGTCATCCAGGGCAGCGGGGTGTGGCCCCATTCGCCGGCCACGCGGTTGCGCCCCTCCAGCAGCCTTCCGCCCACCACCACGCCGCCGCCCACCCCGGTGCCCAGGATCACGGCGAAGACCGTGCCGTGACCAGCGCCGGCACCGTCCGCCGCCTCGCTCATCGCCAGGCAGTTGGCGTCGTTGGAGAGCCGCACGGGCCGTCCCAGCCGTGCCTCCAGATCGGCGCCCAGCGGGCGGCCGTTGAGGAAGGTGGAATTGGCGCCGCGGATCAGCCGCGTCGCAGGGTTCTCGCTGCCGGGGATGCCGACGCCGAGGCTGCCGCGCCCGCCCAGCTCAGCCTCCGCGCCCTCCACTAGCTCGCCGATGGCGGCGATGGTGCCGGCGTAGTCGCCGGGCGTGGCGACGCGCCGGCGCAGCCGGACCGCGCCCGTCGCATCCAGCGCCACGACCTCGATCTTGGTGCCGCCGAGGTCGATGCCGAGCCGCCATGCGGCGGTGCCGTTCCGCGAAGCCATGCGGCGACACATGGCGCGCCCGCCGACCGGCGCGCAAGCGGCCAGCTTGCCCCCGCCCGCGCGCGGTGCTGGACTCGCGCGATGGGAGACACGACCCTCGATGTCCAGGGGCTGACCTGCCCGCTGCCCGTCCTGAAGGCCAACAAGGCCCTGCGCGCGCTGCCGCCGGGCGCCAGGCTGACCGTGCTCGCCACCGACCCGGCCAGCGTGAAGGACTTCCGCGCCTTCGCACAGGAAACCGGCCACGCGCTGGTCGCCTTCAGCGAGGAGAAGGGCGTCTATCGCTTCACCCTCAAGAAGCGGGAGGAGCCGGCGTGACACGCCAGAAGCATCGCACGAAGGCGGCCCGCGCAGCGGGCCGAGCGCGCGAATGCGCGCCGCCGCCAGTGCGTCACGCCGCAGGCGTGCCTCCGGCACGACGAAGCCAAGGCCGCGGATGCGGCCGCCCGGCGCTTGAGGGCACCACAAGATGAGTGTGCTGCTGTTCAGCCACCGGGCCTGCCTGCACCACGACATGGGCCCGCACCACCCGGAATGCCCGGACCGGCTGCGCGCCGTGCTGCGCGCGCTCGAGACCGAGGAATTCTCCGACCTGATCCGCGACGAGGCGCCGCAGGCCACGCCGGAGCAGCTGGCCCGCGTGCATCCCCGGCGCTACGTGGATGCGATCCTGGCCATCCGGCCGGAGCCGGACGACATGGTGGCGCTGGATGGCGACACCTCGATGAACTGGGGCAGCGCGGAAGCCGCGCTGCGCGCCGCCGGCGCCGGCATCGCCGGTGTGGACGCGGTCTGCCGTGGGGAGGCGCGCCGCGTCTTCTGCGCCGTCCGCCCACCCGGCCATCATGCCGAGCCGAGCCGGCCGATGGGCTTCTGCCTGTTCGCCAACGTAGCCGTCGCCGCGCGCCACGCCCAGGCGGCGCATGGGCTGAAGCGCGTGGCGGTGGTCGATTTCGACGTGCACCATGGCAACGGGACCCAGGCCTGCTTCGAGGCCGACCCGAGCATCCTCTTCGCCAGCTCGCACCAGTTCCCCTGCTATCCCGGCACCGGCGCGCCGGATGAGCGCGGCGTGGGCAACATCTTCAATGCCGCCCTGCCGCCCGGCGCCGACGGCGCAGCCTTCCGCGCCGCCTGGGCGGACCAGCTGCTGCCCGCGCTCGATGCCTTCGCGCCGGAGCTGGTGCTGATCTCCGCCGGCTTCGACGCCCATGCGCGCGACCCCCTGGCCCAGCTGCGCGTGCGGGAGGCCGATTTCGGCTGGCTCACCACCCAGCTCTGCCAGATCGCGGACCGCCATGCCGGCGGCAAGGTCGTCAGCATGCTGGAAGGCGGCTACGACCTGGACGCGCTGGCGAGTTCCGCGGCGACGCATGTCCGGGCGCTGATGCACGCCTGAGCTGGCGGCTTGCCTGGCCTTGCCGGCCCCCCGGCTGCGCCCTATCCCCTGCCGGCCGACCTCGGGAGGAGAAGGAAACCCATGATCCGCCGCCGCACCCTGCTCGCCGCCGCGCCCGTGCTGGCCGCTGCGCCGACCTTCGTCCAGGCCCAGGCCCCCTGGCCCACCGGCCCCATCCGCGGCATCTGCCCCTTCGCCCCCGGCTCGGCCACCGACATCGTTGCCCGCCTCTTCGCCGATGCGATGCGCCCCACCCTGGGCCACCCCATCGTCATCGAGAACCGCGCGGGCGCCGGCGGCATGTTGGGCGCCGAGGTGGTGGCGCGGGCCGTACCGGACGGCATGACGCTGCTGTTCGGCACCAATTCCACCAATGCGGCCGCCAATGCGCTGTTCCGGCGCGTGCCCTTCGACATGGAGCGCGCCTTCACGCCGATCTCCACCCTGGCCAGCGTGCCGCTGATCGCCGCGGTCAAGGCGGACAGCCCCCACCGCACCCTGGCCGACCTGCTGACCGCCGCCCGCGCCCGGCCGGAGGCGATCACCTATGCCCAGGCTTCCTCCTCGCAGCGGGTGGCGGCGGAGATGCTGGCCTCCATGGCGGGGGTGAAGATGCTGATGGTGCCCTACCGCTCCTCGCCGCTGGCGGTGCAGGACCTGATCGCCGGGCGGGTGGACCTGTTCGTGGCCGACCAGGCGGTGATCCTGCCGCAGGTCCAGGCGGGGGCGCTGCGGGCGCTCGGCGTCACCACCAAGGAACGTTCGCCGCAGCTGCCGGAGGTGCCGACCATCGCCGAGGCCGGGAACCTGCCGAACTACGAGCTGTTCGCGTGGTTCGTCCTGGCCGCGCCGGCCGGCACGCCGGCGCCCATCGTCGCCCGGCTCAACCAGGCCGTGCGCGCCGCCATGGAATCGGCCGAGTTGCGGGAGAGGCTGGCGACCGGCCTCGGCATGGCGGTCCGCCCCTCCTCCCCGGAGGAGGCGGCGAGCTTCATCGCCGCCGAGACCGTGAAGTGGACCAACGCGATCCGGGCGGCCGGGATCGAGCCGGAATAGGACGCGCCTGGTTCGTGTCGGTGCCGAGGGGGGCGGGTGGCATCACGCGCCCCCTTCCCATTTATGTTGGCCTTGGGGCCGGGATGGTGCATCATGTCAAGAATGGTTGACACTCGGGCGCCGGATACGTCCGGCCTGGTTGACACCCGACCGGTTGACACGCTGTCCTTCGAGGACGCGCTGGCGGAACTCGAAGGCATCGTGAAGGCACTCGAAGCGGGACAAGGCAAGCTGGAACAGGCGGTTGCCCAGTACGAGCGTGGCGCGGCGCTGCGCCGCCACTGTGAGAAGCTGCTCGCCGAGGCGGAGCAGAAGGTCCAGGCGATCGTCGAGGCGACGTCCGGCCCGACGCTGCGGGACGCCACCTGATGTCCGAGACTTTGGCCCCCGCCGACACCCTGGCTGCCGCCCTGCCCGAAGCCGCCGCCGAGATCGACCGCGCGCTGGACGCCCTGCTGCCGCAGCCCGAGGGGTCGGAGGCCCGCCTGTTCGAGGCGATGCGCTACGCCGCCATCGGCGGCGGCAAGCGGCTGCGCGGCTTCCTGGTGCTGGAAGGCGCGCGCCAGTTCGGCGTCGCTCGCGCCTCCGCGCTGCGCGTGGCGGCCGCGATCGAGATGCTGCACGCCTATTCGCTGGTGCATGACGACCTGCCGGCGATGGACGACGACGACCTGCGCCGCGGCAAGCCAACGGTCCACAAGGCCTTCGACGAGGCGACCGCGATCCTGGCCGGCGACGCGCTGCAGACCCAGGCCTTCGGCACGCTGGCCGACGAGGACACGCACTCCGATTCCGCCGTCCGGGTCGAGCTGGTGCGCTGCCTGGCGCGCGCGGCCGGTGCGCGGGGAATGTGCGGTGGGCAGATGCTGGACATGCTGGCCGAGGATGCCGACCGGCCGCTGGACGAGCCGGCGATCGGCCGCCTGCAACTGCTCAAGACCGGCCGGCTGATCGAGTTCTCGGCCGAGGCCGGCGCCATCCTGGGCAAGGCGCCAGCTGCCCAGCGCCAGGCGCTGGCCGCCTATGGCCGCGAGCTCGGTGCCGCCTTCCAGATCGCCGACGACCTGCTGGACGCGACGGCCACGGCCGAGCAGACCGGCAAGCGGACCGGCAAGGACGCGCAGGCCGGGAAGGCCACGCTGGTCTCGCTACTCGGGCTGGAACGCGCCCGACTGCAGGCCGAACGGCTCGCCGAACAGGCGATCCGCCATCTCGACAGTTTCGGGGAGCGCGCCGACCTGCTGCGCGCGCTCGCCGCCTATACGGTGCAAAGGAAGAGCTGACCCATGGCCGCTCCTGCCACGCCGCTGCTCGACCGGGTGCGCATCCCGGCGGACCTGCGCAACTTCTCCGCCGACCAGCTCAAGCAGCTTGCCGAGGAGTTGCGGGCGGAGACGATCCACGCGGTCTCCCAGACCGGTGGCCATCTCGGCGCATCGCTCGGCGTCGTCGAGTTGACGGTCGCGATCCACGCGATCTTCGAGACGCCGCGCGACCGGCTGATCTGGGACGTCGGCCACCAGGCCTATCCGCACAAGATCCTCACCGGCCGGCGCGACCGCATCCGCACGCTGCGGCAGGAAGGCGGCCTGTCCGGCTTCACGCGGCGCAGCGAGAGCGAATACGACCCCTTCGGCGCGGCACATTCCTCCACCTCCATCAGCGCGGGCCTCGGCATGGCGGTGGCGCGCGACCTGAAGGGCGACGAGCGCAACGTCATCGCGGTGATCGGCGACGGGTCGATGTCCGCCGGCATGGCGTACGAGGCGATGAACAATGCGGGCGCGCTGAAGGCCCGCATGATCGTCGTGCTGAACGACAACGACATGTCCATCGCGCGCCCCGTCGGCGCGATGAGCGCCTATCTCTCGAAGGTCGTGTCCTCGCGGCCCTTCCTCAATGTCCGCGAGATGATGGCGAAGCTCGCCAAGCGCTTCCCCAAGCAGATCGAGCACGCCGCGCGCCGCGCCGAGGAATTCGCCCGCACCGTGCTGACCGGCGGCACGCTGTTCGAGGAGCTGGGCTTCTACTACGTCGGCCCGATCGACGGCCACGACCTGGATCACCTGCTGCCGATCCTGCGCAACCTGCGCGACGCCGACGAGAACCACCCGATCCTGCTGCATGTCGTGACGCAGAAGGGCAAGGGCTATGCGCCGGCGGAAGCCGCGGCCGACAAGTATCACGGCGTGCAGAAGTTCAACGTGGTGACGGGAGAGCAGCAGAAGGCCCCGCCCGGCCCGCCGGCCTACCAGAAGGTGTTCGCGCAGGCGCTGATCGCGGAAGCCGAGGCCGACGAGCGCATCGTCGCCGTCAATGCCGCGATGCCGTCGGGCACCAGCCTCGACATGTTCGCGAAGCGCTTCCCGAAGCGCTGCTTCGATGTCGGCATTGCCGAGCAGCACGCCGTAACCTTCGCGGCCGGCATGGCGACGGAGGGCCTCCGGCCCTTCTGCGCGATCTACTCCACCTTCCTGCAGCGCGGCTACGACCAGGTGGTGCACGACGTGGTGCTGCAGGGCCTGCCGGTGCGCTTCGCCATGGACCGCGCGGGGCTGGTGGGCGCGGACGGCGCGACCCATGCCGGCAGCTTCGACATCGCCTATCTCGGCTGCCTGCCCGGCATCGTGCTGATGGCGGCGGCGGACGAGGCGGAACTGGCCCACATGGTCGCGACCTCCGCCGCGATCGACGACGCGCCCTCCGCCTTCCGCTATCCGCGCGGCGAGGGCACCGGCGTGCCGGTGCCGGCGCGCGGCACACCGCTCGAGATCGGGCGAGGCCGCATCCTGCGCGAAGGCACCTCCATCGCGATCCTCTCCTACGGCACGCGCCTGGCGGAGGCGATGAAGGCGGCCGACGAGCTGGCCGCGCAGGGCCTCTCGGCGACCGTCGCCGATGCGCGCTTCGCCAAGCCGCTCGACACGAAGCTGGTGGAGCGGCTGGCGCGCGAGCACGAGGTGCTCATCACCATCGAGGAAGGCTCGGTCGGCGGCTTCGGCAGCCTGGTGGCGCAGCACCTGGCCTGGTCCGGGCTGCTGGACACCGGCCTGAAGTTCCGCCCGATGTGCCTGCCCGACCGCTTCATCGACCATGCGGCGCCGAAGGTGCAGTACGACCAGGCCGGGCTGAACGCGCGCCACATCGTGGCCGCCGCGGTCGCCGCGCTCGGGGTGCCGATGGCCCAGCCGGCGCGGGCCTGATGCTGCGCTCGCCCTCCCCCGCGTGGCGGGGGAGGGTCGGGGTGGGGGCCAGCGCGGCATGACCAATGCCAAGCTCCGCGCCGACGTCGCCCTGGTGGAGCGCGGGCTCGTCGAATCCCGTGCCCGCGCCCAGGCGCTGATCCTCGCCGGCAAGGTGTTCTCCGGCGAGACGCGGGTCGCCAAGGCCGGGGACAGCATCAAGCCCGACCAGCCGCTGGAGGTGCGCGGCCAGGATCATCCCTGGGTCAGCCGCGGCGGCGTGAAGCTGGCCCATGCGCTGGCGCAGTTCGGCCTCTCGCCGAAGGGCCTCGTCTGCCTGGATGTCGGCGCCTCGACCGGCGGCTTCACCGACGTGCTGCTGCACCACGGCGCGGCGAAGGTCTATGCCGTGGATGTCGGGCACGGGCAGCTGGCCTGGACGCTGCGCAACGACCCGCGCGTGGTGGTGAAGGAGCGCGTGAACGCGCGCTACCTGGATGCCACGCAGATCGCGGAACCGGTGCAGGCCATCGTCTGCGACGCCAGCTTCATCGGCCTGCGCACCGTGCTGCCGGCGGCCCTCGCGCTGGCCGCGCCGGGCGCCTGGGCGGTGGCGCTGATCAAGCCGCAATTCGAGGTCGGGCCGGCCGTCGCCAGGGGCGGCGTGGTGCGGGAGCCGGCGGTGCATGGCCGCGTCTGCAACGAGATCCGCGCCTGGTGGTCGGCGTTGCCGGGCTGGCAGGTGATCGGCATCGAGGCCAGCCCGATCCTCGGCCCCGAGGGGAACCGGGAATTCCTGATCGCCGCGCGGCGGGGCTGAGCCGTCCGCGCGACTGTCAGGTCTTCCGACAGGTTGTCGGGCTTACGCCGCCGGGGCGCGCCGGCGCAGGCCGAAGAGGCCCAGCAGCCCGGCGCCGAACAGGGCCAGGGAGGCGGGCTCGGGGACGCCAACAGCGACCTCGCCGTTCGTGCCACCCAGATTCAGGCCGCCGCCGGTGATCGGATCGACGAGCAGCGTGAAGCTGCTGCTCTCGCCTAACAGATAGTTGGAGACCCACAAATTCTCAATGTCATAGATAGGAACTTCGACAATCTCAACGACCGTGTAGGTTTCTTCCTCCCAAAAACCACCGCACAACCCATAAAAATCACACTCCTCTTGTGTATATTCGTAATAGACAAGTTCCGTAACCTCAGTCTCAACCCGACGAAAATCTGAGCCTATGTAGACTTCTTGGAAATAGTCTAAAAATACAGTCCCAGACCATTTCCAATTTACATTGAAAAGGCCAGGAGTGTTAAAGATCAAAGGTGCGGCGAGCAGATAGGTCGTTTTGTAATGGTCGCCGATCCAGCTAACCTCGTCCGCAACGACAGTCTGTCCATTCGAACTGACCTCGATGCGTGGATACATGGTGGGAGTGGTGTAGGGATCGACTGTGGTAAGAGTGAGCTTGAACTCGATCGACACCGGATTGCCAGGGGTCACCGGCGCGAACCAACCGACCCGGATATCGAGGGAGAAGTCCTGGGCTTCGGGCGGCGGTCTCCAATATTCGTCAACGACGATGTGATCCGCCTGCGCCGGCACCGCTGCGCAGAGCGCAGCGGCGACTGCGACTGCGGGTAGAGTGTAAAACAAGCTGCGCATCGGGCCTCCCGCTGCTTCCGTTGATCTGTCTGGCGGTCGAGCAGGGCTGCACCGCGCGTGCGACCTATTACGCAACTGTTGCGCTGACAATGTCAAACATGCGCAGGGGCCGAGAGAGGGGGCTGGACCGGCCGATCAGCGCCAGGGAGGCGGGATCGGGCACGCTCCCGATCTTGCCGCCGAACCTGATGCCGGAGCAGCTTCATCGAGAGCAGGGCATTGTTCCGCATCCGCCCATGGATCCGGCCGGTTCCCACGGCGTGCCCCGCGGCCGACCGTCGCGGGCTGCAACCCACTTGCCTCCCGCCGCCGGCCGCGCGAAGCGGATACCGACAGACCGGAATCTCGACTCCATGGACCTGATGCTCCGCGGCCGCGTCGCCGCCATCACCGGCCCCGCCAAGGGCATGGGCGCCGCCATCACCCGCGCCTTCGCCACAGAGGGCTGCCGCCTGGTGCTGGTGGGCCGCGACACCGCCGCCATCGCGCCGGTCGCGGAGGAGGTCGCGAAGGTCACCGAGGTGCTGGTGGTCGGCACCGACATCACCTCCGACGCCGCCTGCTTCGCAGCGGCCGAGCAGGCGAAGGCGCGATTCGGCACGGTGGACATCCTGGTCAACGTCGCCGGCGGCTCCGGCCCCATCGGCAAGACCGGGCTGCAGACCACGCAGGCGGAATACGACGAGATCGTCGAGCTCAACATGCGCGGCTGCTTCAACACGATCCGCGCCTTCGCGCCGATGATGGTGGCGCAGCGCTGGGGCAAGATCGTGAATGTCGGCGGCACCTTCGGCATGCGCGGCCGCGCCGGGCGCCTGGCCTACAGCGCCAGCAAGTGGGGGCTGCGCGGCATCACCAAGTCCTTCGCGCTGGAGCTCGGCCCGCACAACATCAACGTCAACAACGTCGCGCCCGGCATGGTGGACGGCCCCCGCTTCCGCGAGAAGGTCTGCCGCGAGATGGCGCAGCGCCTCGGCATCACCGAGGAGGAGGCCGCGAGCCGCCACGCCGCCGACTACGCGCTGGGGCGCGTCACCAACGACCAGGACGTGGCGAATGCCTGCCTGTTCATGGCCAGCGACATGTCGCGCCAGATCACCGGCGTGGACCTGCCGGTGGATGGCGGCTGGGCGGCGCTGTAGCCTCGGCCGGCCGCCCGCCGCCTCGGTCCGCCGCCTCGATCCGCGCCGGGGCCGGCCCTCAATCCGCGCCGGGGCCGGCCATTAGTCCGCGCCGGGGCCGGCGACGAACTCGCCGCCACGCATCAGCGGCTCGACCGCGCCGGACTGGGTGATGCCGTCCACCTCCACCTCGCCCGATCCGATCATCCAGTCGATGTGGATCAGGGAATGGTTGGCGCCGCGCTGCGCCAGCCGTTCCTGCGTCTGGTGCGCACTGTCGCGCAGGCAGGTCAGGTAGGCTTGGCCCAGCGCGATGTGGCTGGCCGCGTTCTCGTCGAACAGCGTGTTGCGGAACAGCAGCCCGGAGCGCGAGATCGGCGAGGAATGCGGCACCAGCGCCACCTCGCCCAGCCGCGCCGCGCCCTCGTCCGTGGCCAGCACGCGCCGCAGCACCTCCGCCCCGCGCGACGCGTTCGCCTCCACGATGCGCCCGCCCTCGAAGCGCACGGCGATGTCGTCGATCAGCGTGCCCTGGTAGGCCAGCGGCTTGGTGGAGCGCACCACGCCTTCCACCCGCTGCGCATGCGGCGTGGTGAAGACCTCCTCGGTCGGGATGTTCGGGTTGCAGACGATGCCGTTCTTCGCCGCCTCCGCCCCGCCGGACCAGAGGTGACCGTCGGCCAGCCCCACGCGCAGATCGGTGCCGGGGCCGCGGAAGTGCAGGGCAGCGTAGTCCTTGCCGTTCAGGAAGGCGGTGCGCGCGTGCAGGACCGCGTTGTGCCGCGCCCATTCCGCCACGGGGTCCGGCACGTCCACCCGGCAGGCGGCGAAGATCGCGTCCCACAGCCGCGCCACCGCCTCCTCCTCCGGCAGGCCGGGGAAGACCTGGCGGGCCCAGCCCGGCGTCGCCGCCGGCACCAGGTTCCAGTTGATGGCGAAGCTGGTGATCAGCTCCAGCGCCGGCCGATACGCCTTGCTGCGCGCCTTGTTGGCGCGCGCCACCTTCTCCGGGTCCTCGGCGGAGAGCAGCGTCGGGTCGTCGCCGACCACCGCCAGCCGGGCCGCGCCGCCACGGAAGGCCTCGGCCATGGCATGGAACAGCCAGCCCGGCGCGACGTCGAAGGCCTCGTCCGGGTGCGCATGGCGATAGCGCGCCAGGGTCACGGCGTCGTCGCCGATCAGCGGCGTCACCAGCGGGGAGCCGGCCTTGTAGGCCTGCTCGGCGATGCGGCGGACCAGCGGCATCGCCTCGATCGGCGCCGTCATCACCACCTCCTGCCCGGCGCGCAGATTCAGCCCGACGCGCACCGCGAGCGTGGCGAGCTTGTCGAGCCGGGCTTCGAAGGACACGGCAGGCATCACGTCGTCGGGCATCTTTGCCTTCTCAGGAACTGCTAGTCGGGGATGGGGCGCCGCGCACCAGGCGGCGCACGGCGGCAAGGATCTCGGGCCGGTCCCACTCCGCCTCGCCTTCCAGCCGCGCCACTTCCAGCCCGCGGCGGTCGAGGATCAGGGTGGTGGGCAGGCCGCGCACGCCGAGGGCACGGCCCGCGGCGCCGCGCGGGTCGAACCACATGGCCAGGTGGCGAAGCCCGGTGCGCTGGTAGAAGGGCTCCACCTGCGCCCGCCCGCCGCGGTCCGAGGACAGCGGCAGCACCTCGATCCCGTCGCGCGCCAGCGCCGCCTGGGCGCGGTCCAGCGCCGGCATCTCCGCCACGCAGGGCGGGCACCAGGTGGCCCAGAAATTCACCACCAGCCCGCGCCCGCGGAAGGCCTCGAAGCGTGTCTCGCGCCCCTCGGCGTCCTGGAACACCAGGTTCTCCGGCAGGGGGCGACCCTCCGGCGTCTCGCGCAGGCGGGACAGGCCGCCATCGGCCGGCGCGGGGACCGCTTGACGCGGAACGAGCCCGGTGGCCAGGGTCCCGCCGACCGCGACGGCCAGCACGCGGCGGCGCTGCATCAGCACAGGATACTCCGTTCCGTGGGCGACGATACCAAGAGCTCCAACTCCCACTCCCTCTGGGGCGGCCGCTATGCCGAGGGCCCTGGCGCCATCATGCGGGAGATCAATGCCTCCATCGGCTTCGACCGCAAGATGTGGCGCCAGGATATCCGCGGCAGCCTCGCCCACGCCGCCATGCTGGCGCATGTGGGGATCATCTCGCGCGATGACGAGGCGTCGATCCGCCAGGGCCTCGAGCAGATAGCGGCAGAGATCGAGGCGGGCAACTTCGCCTTCTCCGAGGCCCTCGAGGATATCCACATGAACATCGAGGCGCGCCTGACGGAGCGCATCGGGGAGGCCGGGAAGCGCCTGCACACCGGGCGCAGCCGCAACGACCAGGTGGCGCTGGACGTGCGCCTCTGGGTGCGCGACGCGATCGACGGGCTGGATGCGCAGGTCGCCGACGTGATGCGCGCGCTGGCCGAGCGCGCCGCGGAGCATGCCGGAACCGTGATGCCTGGCTTCACCCACCTGCAGCCGGCGCAGCCCACCACGCTCGGCCATCACCTGCTGGCCTATGTCGAGATGCTGTCGCGCGACCGCGGGCGGCTGGCGGATTGCCGCAGGCGCCTGAACGAGAGCCCGCTCGGCGCCGCGGCGCTCTGCGGCACCGGCTTCCCCATCGACCGCCACATGACCGCCGCCGCGCTCGGTTTCGACGCACCCACGCGCAACAGCCTGGACAGCGTGGCGTCGCGCGATTTCGCGGCTGAGTTCCTCTTCGCCTGCGCGATGTGCGCCACGCACCTGTCGCGCTTCGCGGAGGAGATCGTGATCTGGACGAACCCCTATTTCGGCTTCGTCAAGCTCTCCGACGCCTTCACCACCGGCAGCTCCATCATGCCGCAGAAGCGCAACCCGGACGCGGCGGAGCTGGTGCGCGGCAAGACCGGCCGCATGATCGGCAACCTGGTCGCCATGCTGACCACGCTGAAGGGCCTGGCGCTGACCTATTTCAAGGACATGCAGGAAGACAAGGAGCCGGTCTTCGACGCCGCGGAGAACCTGGCGCTGTGCCTCGCCGCGATCGGCGGCATGGTGCGCGACATGCGCCCGCAGGTCGGCCGCCTGGCGGAGGCCGCCGGCGCCGGCTTCTCCACCGCCACCGACCTGGCGGACTGGCTGGTGCGCGAGCTGAGGATGCCCTTCCGCGACGCGCACCACGTCACCGGCAGGCTGGTGGCCAAGGCGGAGGAGATGGGCGTGGACCTCTCCGGCCTCACCATCGGCGAGATGCAGGCGGTGGAGCCACGCATCCACGAAGGGGTCTTCGGCGTGCTGAGCGTCGCCGCCTCCGTCCGCTCCCGCACCAGCTACGGCGGCACCGCGCCGGCGAATGTCGCGCGCATGGCGGCGGAATGGCAGGAGCGTCTGGCATGAAGGGCCTCCTCGCGCTCGGCGCCCTCGCGCTGCTGCTCGCGGCCTGCGGCCGCGTCGGCGACATCCGCCCGCCCGGCCCGCCGGACCAGGTGACCTTCCCGCGGACCTATCCGAGCCGCTGACGGCGGCCTATCGCGGGTCGCGCGCAGCCTCCTCCGGCTCCTCGTCGCGCTTCAGCAGCGCGGCGTCGATCTGCTCGATGAGGCGGGAGAAATCGACGGGCTTCGGGTGGTAGTCGTCGCAGCCCGCTTCCAGCACGCGGCCGCGGTCGCCCGACATGGCATGGGCGGTGAGCGCGATGATCGGGATGCGCGCGGTGTCCGGCGCGCCGCGCAGCTCGCGCGCCGCGGTCCAGCCATCCTTCACCGGCAGGTTCATGTCCAGCAGGATCACGTCCGGCTGCAGGCTGTGCGCCTTCTCCACGCCCTCCTGCCCGTCATGCGCCAGTTCCACCTCGAAGCCGCGGCGCTTCAGGCGGCGGGACAGGAAGTCCCACAGCTCCTCATGGTCCTCGACAAGCAGGATCCGCGTCACGTCGTCGCCTCCTTCCCCCGGCCGGTCCCGGCCCCCGTCGTCGGGCCGTTCCCCGCCACTCGCTTCAACTCGGTCACCAGCTCGCGCTGCGCTTCCTCGGCCGGCACGATGGTCCGCACCTCGTCGCGCAGCCGCGACAGCTCGGCCTCGTCCACCTCGCCCTCGGTGATCGCGATCACGGCAACGTCGCGCAGTTCCGGCCGGCGGCGCAGCGCGCGCAGCAGGGAGAAGCCCTCGCCCACGGCCGGGGCGCGCAGCTCGATCACCAGCACCGCCGGCACCGGCGGCGCCACAAGCCGCGCCAGCGCCGCCTGCGGATCCGCCGCCGTCTCCACGCTCCAGCCCTGCGCCGCCAGCAGCGCGGCGAGCTCGGCCCGCTCGCCTTCGTCGCTCTCCACCAGCAGCGCCAGGCCGGGCGCAACCTCGCGGCGGAAGCGGTCGAGCACGCGCTTCAGCCGATCCCACCGCACCGGCTTGTTGAGGTAGTCCGCCGCGCCGAGCGAGAAGGCGAGCCCGCGCTCCTGCACCACGGTCACCATCACCACCGGCACCTCCGCCAGATCCGGATCGGCCTTCAGGGCGGCCAGCACGGCCCAGCCATCCATGCGCGGCATCATCACGTCGAGCAGGATGGCGACCGGCCGCAGCCGCCGCGCCATGGCCAGCCCCTCCGCGCCGTCCGGCGCGCAGCACACCGCGAAGCCCTCGCGCCGCAGGAAGCGGGAGACCAGGTCGCGCGTCGCCGCGTCGTCGTCGATCACCAGCACCAGCCCGCCCGGCCCGTCATGCTCGGCGGCGGCCGCCTCGCCGAGCCGCGCGGCCTCGTCCTCGGGCTCGGCGCGCGCGGCGCGGAGATCGGCGGGCAGGCGCAGCGTGAAGGCGCTGCCCGTCCCCGCCTCGCTCGTCACCTCGATCGTGCCGCCCAGCATCGTCGCGAAGGCCTTGGTGATGGCCAGGCCGAGCCCGGTGCCGCCGAAGCGCCGCGTGGTGGAGGCATCGGCCTGGGCGAAGCGCTGGAAAAGCCTCTCCAGCTGCTCCGGCGTCATGCCGATGCCGGTGTCGCGCACCTCGAAGGACAGCGTGTCGCCGTCGCGGCGCGCGGTCAGGGTGATGCTGCCGTCCTCCGTGAACTTCGCGGCATTGCCCAGCAGGTTGAACAGGCACTGCCGCAGCTTCACCGGATCGGAGTGCATGGTGCCGAGGTTGTTCGCGCAATCCACCTCCAGGCGATTGCGTCGCCGCTCGGCCAGGGCTTCCACGGTCTGCGCCACGTCCCGCAACAGCTCGCAGGCGTCGAAATCCTCGGGCTGGATCTCCATCCGCCCGGCCTCGATCTTCGAGAGGTCGAGCACGTCGTTGATCAGCGAAAGCAGGTGGCGGGCATTGCTGTTGATCTTGCGCAGGTCGTCCAGGAAGGCGTCGCTGCCCTCCAGGTCGGTGACCTCCTCCTCCAGCATCTCGGCATAGCCGATCACGGCGGAGAGTGGCGTGCGCAGCTCGTGCGACATGTTCGCGATGAACTGGCTCTTGGCCAGGTTGGCATCCTCGGCCGCGGCCTTGGCGGCGGCCAGCGCCTCCTCGGTCTCGCGCAGCTCGGTGATGTCGGTGTTGGTACCGAACCAGCCGATCGGCCGCGACTCCTCGCCCTCCTCCTCGCCGGCCTCGAACAGCGGCAGCGCGCGCGAGAGGAACCAGCGGTAGCGGCCGTCGGCGCCGCGCAGCGGGAAGGTGTCCTCCCAGGGGCCGCCGCTCTCGATGGCGGCGCGGAAGCGTTCCTCCACGCGCACCACGTGGTCGGGGTGCTGCACGGCGCGCCAGCCCTCGCCCAACGCCTGCTCCGGCCGCATGCCGGTGTAGTCGTACCAGCGTCGGTTGTACCAGGCGATCCGGCCCTCCCCGTCGGTCATCCACGCCAGCTGCGGGATGGCATCGACGATGGTGCGCAGCCGCGCCTCGCTGCGCTTCAGCCGCTCTTCCGCGCGGCGGCGCTGCGTGTCGTCGATGGCGAACAGCCCCGCCCCCGCCACGCCGCCCGTCGCCTCGCCCGACTGCAGCGGGAACACGCCCAGCAGCAGGTGACGCAGGACCCGCTCCTTCCCGGGCGGCCGGACCGCGACCTCAATCCCGGTCTGCGCCCGTCCGCCCTCCAGCACCTTGCGCAGCGCCGGCGCGATCTGCTCGCGCACCGCCTCCGGCAGCGAGGCGCCGCTGCCGGCCTCGACACCCATCGTCCGCTCGCCCAGCTCGGCCAGGTGCCGGTTGGCATTGCCGAGACGCATGCGACGGTCCAGGAAGCCCAGGCCGATCGGGGCGTTCTCCATCACGCCGCGCAGCAGCGCCTGGGTGCGCTGCTCCGTGCGGCGGCGTGCCAGGGCCAGCGCGGCGAGCAGGCCGCAGGCGACGAGCGCCGCGCCGAGCGCCACGCCATACGGCCAGGTTTCCTGCGGCGCGCTGCGCCACGTCCAGCCGGCGAGGGCGAGCGCCGCCAGCACGAGCCCGCCCGCCACCCACGGCGCGCGGCGCGCCCAGTTGGGCAGGGGCCGGTCGGGGCCCATGAGGTCGGCAGCACGGCTGCGGTCTGACAAGGTGGGATCCGGTTCCTGCGACGCAGCGTAAGCGCCGGGCGCAGGACAGGGTTCGCGCCGCCGAACCCGACCCACGGCGATGCGTTCCTGCCCCGCAACGCCGCAGCATCGGGGGCAGGGACAGTGGACGCCATGGCAGGGGACCGGCGCAAAGCTGCGCGATCGGTCGCCGGCTGGCAGGGGCTTGCGCCGCTGCTGGCCGGGGCGATCGTGGTGGCGGCGCTCTATCTCGGTCGCGACCTGCTGGTGCCGCTCGCGCTCGCCGTGATCCTCGCCTTCGTGCTGGCGCCGCTGGCGCGGCTGCTGCGCCGCGCCGGGCTCGGCCGGGTGCCGTCCGTGCTGCTGGCGCTGCTGGCCGGCGTCGGCGCGATCCTGGGCGTCGGGCTGGTGGTGCTGCGCCAGCTGGCCGCGCTGGCCGGCGACCTGCAGGCCTATGGCGCGAACCTGCGCGCCAAGCTCGACCAGCTGCGGCTCGAGGACCTGCTGCGCCAGGTCGAGAGCACGCTGGACGGGCTGCGCAGCCTGTTCGGCGTGCGGCCGGAGGTCGCCGCGGCGCCCGCCGCCTCCGCCCCCGCCTCCTCCCCGGTGGAGGTCGCGGCCGCGGTGCTGGGGCCCGTGCTGGCGCCGCTCGCCACCTTCGGCATCGTCGTCGTCTTCGCCCTGTTCATCCTGCTCTACCGCGAGGACCTGCGCGACCGGCTGATCCGCCTGGCCGGCGTGCGCGACCTGCACCGCACCGTCGGCGCGCTGGATGACGCGGCCTACCGGCTCTCGCGGCTGTTCCTGGCGCAGCTGGCGCTGAACGCGGCCTTCGGCACGCTGGTCGGCGCGGGGCTGTGGCTGATCGGGCTGCCCGGCGCGCCGCTATGGGGCATCCTGGCGGGGGTGATGCGCTTCGTGCCCTTCGTCGGCACGGCGGTGGCGGTCGTCCCGCCGCTGCTGCTCGCGCTCGCCGCCGACCCAGGCTGGGGGCTGGCCGCCTGGGTGCTGGCACTGTTCGCGCTGGGCGAGCCGCTGATGGGCAACGTGTTCGAGCCGCTGCTGCTGGGCCGCAGCGCGGGGCTGTCGCCGATCTCCGTGATCGTGGCAGCGACCTTCTGGACCTTCATGTGGGGCCCCATCGGCCTGCTGCTGGCCACCCCGCTGACCGTCGGCCTGGTGGTGCTGGGCCGGCACGTGCCGCGGCTGGAGTTCCTGGACGTCATGCTCGGCGACCGCCCGCCGCTGCAGCCGGAGGAGAGCTTCTACCAGCGCGCGCTGGAGGGCGACGCGGATGCTCTCGTGGTGCAGGCCCGCGCCGCGCTGCGGGCCCGCACCTCGCTGCTCGCCTGGCATGACGAGGTCTCGCTGCGCGGCCTGGCGCTGGCCGAGGCCGACTGGTCGCGCGAGGTGCTGGAGGGCGAGACGCTCGACACCATCCGCCAGCAGGTCGAGACGCTGCTCGACGAGCTGGCGCAGACCCCGCCGGCGCCGGTGGCGGCCGGCGTCCCGCCCAGATGGCGGGACGACGGCGCCGTGCTCTGCGTGGCAGGCCGCGGCCGCCTGGACGACCTGGCGGCGGCGGTAGCGGCGCAGGGGCTCCGGCATGACGGCTTCGGCGCCGTCGCGCTGCCCGGCACGGCGCTGGAAGGCGCGCCGGATGCGCGGCTGGATCCCGCGCGCGTGCGGCTGTGCTGCCTGTCGGTGCTCGAGGAGGGCAGCAGCGCGGCCGCGGTGCGCTACTTCCTGCGCCGCCTGGGCCGGCACCTGCCGGGCGTGCCGGTGGTGGTGGCGCTGTGGCACGCCCCGCCCGGCAGCGACATGCTGGCGGAGCTGCGCCAGGAAGGCGGCGGCGCAGCCGTGATCGTCACCTCGCTCGGCGAGGTCGCTGCCTTCTGCCAGGCGGCGGCCGACCAGGCGGCCGAGACCCCGGTCGCGGCGCCGGTGGGTTGAGCCCGGGGGCGACGCTGGACAGGCTGGCGCGCGCTGACGCATTGTCCGGCCCCCTCGAACCGGGAGGCACATCCGAAATGAGCAAGACAAGCTTCCGTGCGGCCTTGCGCGCGGCAGCCTGCGTGCTGGCGCTGGGCGCCGGCGTCGCGGCCGCGCCGGCCGGCGCCACCACCTTCACCTGGGCCACGGCCAACGACATCCTCGGCCTCGATCCGCACGCCAACAACCACGGCGTGACCAACACCATGAAGGAGAACATCTACGAGCCGCTGGTGAAGCGCCAGCCGGACGGCAGCATCCGCCCCGCCCTGGCGGAGCGCTGGGAGCAGCCGAACCCGACGACCTGGCGCTTCCACCTGCGCCGCAACGTGCGCTTCCACGGCGGCGAGCCCTTCACCGCCGCCGACGTCGTGATGTCCGCCGAGCGCGTGCGGCAGAACGACATGGCCTATGTGCTGGCCTCCGTCACCGCGGTGCGTGCCATCGACGACCACACGGTGGAGATGGAGACGCGCGCGCCGAACCCGATCCTGCTGCAGGACCTCGTGCTGTTCTTCATCATGAGCAGGCCGTGGGTCGAGGCGAACAACGCCATGGGCGTGGCACGCGCCGGCCAGCCGGGCGCCAACACCGCTTTTCCGCAGCTGAACGCCAACGGCACCGGCCCCTTCCGCGTGACGGAGCGCGTGGCCGATGAGCGCACGGTGCTGGTGCCGAACCCGCAGTACTGGGCGGCGTCGGAGATGAACCACGGCATCACCCGCGCCGTGTTCCGCCCGATCGCCTCGGCGCCGACGCGCCTGGCCGCGCTGCTCTCGCGCGAGCTCGACATCATGTACCACGTGCCACTGCAGAACGTGCAGCAGGTGCAGAACCAGCAGGGCGTGCGCCTGGTGCAGGGCCCGACCGCGCGCAGCATCTACTTCGCCTTCGACGTGACGCGGGAGGAGAGCCTGGACGAGCCGGGCCGCCCGAATCCGCTGCGGGACGTGCGCGTGCGGCGCGCGATGTACCAGGCGATCGACATGAACACGATCACCCGCGTCATCCTGCGCAACTCCACCACCGCCTCCGGCCTGCCCATCGCGCCGGCGATCGGCGGCCATGTGGCGGCCCTGGCGGAGCGCCTGCCCTTCGACGCCGACGCCTCGCGCCGGCTGCTGGCGGAGGCGGGCTACCCCAACGGCTTCCGCATCACGCTGAACTGCCCGAACAACCGCTACGTCAACGACGAGGCGATCTGCCAGGCGGCCACCGCGATGCTGCAGCGGGCCGGCATCCAGGCGCGGCTGAACGCCGTGCCCTTCGGCCGCTTCCTGCAGGGCGGCGCGAACAACGAGTACCAGTTCTGGCTGCTGGGCTGGACGCCCGGCAACTTCGACATGACCAACCCGGCGCGCGAGCTGCTGGGCGAGGGCAGCTTCAACTGGGGCAGGTTCAACGACGCCCGCATGAACGAGCTGGCGCGCGAGATCGGCACCATCTCGCCCGACGACCCACGGCGCCAGCAGTTGGCGGCCGAGTACTGGACGCGCTACCGCGAACTGCTGCCGCAGATCCCGCTGCACCAGGAACCGCAGATCTTCGCGGTCCGCGACACCGTGGCCGACTTCACGATGCGCGTGCAGGAGGACCTGGAGCTGCGCTGGGTCCGCATGCGCGGCAACTGAGCGCGGCGCATCGCGCGTGACGGAGGGGCCCGCCACGGCGACGTGGCGGGCCTTTCGCGTCAGATCAGCCCGCCATTCACGTGGATCACCTGCCCGGTGACGTAGCCTGCCTCCGGCGAGCAGAGGAAGTTCACCATTGCCGCGACGTCGTCCGGCGTGCCGAGGCGCCGCAGCGGGATCTTCGCCGTTACCGCCTCCCACTGCGCCGGGGTCAGCGCGGCATGCGCGCCGGGGTCCTTGCGCGTGTAGCCCGGGGAGACGGCGTTGACAGTGGTTCCCTTCGCCGCCGCCTCCATCGCCACCGCCCGCACCAGCGCCTCCATGCCCGCCTTGGCCGCGGCGCTGGCGGGGAACAGCGTGACGTCGGTGCGGAAGACATGCGCGACGAAGGAGGAGATGGCGACGATCCGTCCGTCCTCCAGATGCGGCAGCGCCGCGCGTGCGGTGCGCAGGAAGCCCCACAGCACCGCATCCAGCGACTTCGCGAAGACCGCGTCCGGCGCGTCGCGGAACGGCGTCCTGTCCGCGAAGCCGGCGGCGAAGACCAGCGCGTCCAGCCGGCCGAACCGCTCCAGCGCGCGCGCCACCAACGCATCCGGCAGCGCGGCGTCGGCGATGTCGCCCAGCATCACCTCGGCCTCCGCGCCCTTCGCGCGCACCTCTTCGGCCACGCGCGCCGCGCCCTCGGCGTTCCTGCGCGTGTGCACGAGGATGGCGGTGCCCGGCCCGGCCATGCGGCGGCAACAGGCGGCGCCGATGCCGGAGGCCGCGCCGGTCACCAGGACGACGCGGCTCACCGCGGAAGGTCCGCCGGCGCGAACCCGAACGCCTCCCTGAAGCGCGCGGCATAGCGCGGCCAGGCTTCCGGGTTCACCAGGCGCGGCGGTACCTCGCCGCGGAAGATGCCGATCCACTGCTCGGCCGCGGCGCGCGCCATCTCGTGCAGGGCCTCATGCGTGATGCCCGCATTGTGCGGGGAGGCGATCACGTTCTCGAAGCGCAGCAGCGGGTGGTCGGCCGGCGGTGGCTCCGTCACCCACACATCGAGGCCGGCGCCCGCTATGCGGCCATGCTCCAGCGCCTCGGCCAGCGCGGCCTCGTCATGGATGCCGCCGCGCGCGGTCTGGATGAAGTAGGCGGTGGGCTTCATGCGGGCGAACTGCGCGGCGCCCATCATGCCGAGCGTCGTCGCGTCGCGCGGCGTGTGGACGGTGACGAAGTCGCTGCGCTCCAGCAGCTCCTCCATCGTGACCTTCACCGCGCCGCGCGCGGCCACCTCGGCCGCGGTCAGGAAGGGGTCGCAGGCCAGCACGGTCATGCGGAACAGGCCGCGGCAGAGCTCCGCGACGCGCGTGCCGATCTGGCCAATCCCGATGATGCCGACCGTCTTGCCGATGATGTCGCTGCCGGTCAGGGCGAAGCGGTCCGGCGCTGCGCCGCGGCGCAGCGCCTTGTCGGCCTGCGGGATGCGCTTCGACAGCACCAGCATCAGGCCCAGCGCGTGCTCCGCCACCGCTTCCTTGTTGGTGCCGGACTGGTGGCAGACGATGACGCCGGCCTGCGTGCAGGCCTCCACGTCGATCACGTCGTAGCCCGCGCCGGTGGAACTCGCCGCCAGCAGGTTCGGGGCGCGGCGCAGCAGGTCGGCGTCGAAGAACCAGGGTTCGCGCAGCTCGACGCGCGGCAGCACGTGGTAGCCATGCGCGGCCGCCATCGCCGCATCCAGCTCCTCGCGCGGTGCGGCGAAGTCGAGGCGACGACGGACGATGTGGTTCGTCTCGTCGATCATCGCTTCGCCCACCGGGTTGGCGAAGGGCAGGAAGTGGACAAGGTTGGCCTTCACGCTGTCTCTCTCCGGTCAGGTCGTGCCGTCAGCTTCGCCAGGCCGGGTCGGGCGCGGCCAGGCCGCCATGCGCCGCCGACCAGGCGAAGGGATCGGCGATCCAGGCGCGCAGCTCGGCCAGCGCGCCATCGGGCAGTGCGGCGCGTGCAGCGGCTTCCGGCAGCACGTCGTCCCATGTGGCCAGCGCGAAGAGCTTCGCGCCGATATCCTCCACCTCCGTCACCAGACGGTCGAAGACGGCATACTTGAACAGCACGAAGACATGCGTGACCTCCGCCCCCGCTGCCCGCAGCGCGCGCACGTAGCGCGCCTTGCTGCGGCCGTCGGTGGTGACGTCGCTGACCAGCAGGGCGCGCGCGCCGGGACGCAGCGCGCCTTCCACATGCGCATCCGCGCCGAAGCCCTGGGCGCGGCGGCGCACCGTGGCGAAGGGCAGGTGGAAGCGCTCGGCCAGCATGGCGGCGATGGCGATGCCCCCCTGCTCGGTGGCCGCCACCGCGTCGAAGCCCGCGAAGCCGACTTCCTGCAGGATCCGCGCCTCCGCCCCGTCCAGCAGCGCCGCGCGGGCCAGCGGGAAGGACAGCGCGCGCGGGATGTCCAGCCAGACCGGGCTGGCCCAGCCGGAGGAGAAGACGAAGGGCCGCTCCGGCCGCAGCAGGATGCAGCCGGTGTCGAGCAGGATCTGGGCCGTGCGGCGCGCCGTCTCGCTCATCCGCCGACGACCTCCGCGCCGGTCAGCAGGATCTCCCGCAGCAGCGCTGCGCCGTGCAGGAAGTCGTCGAAATCCATGGCTTCCCGGGGGTTGTGGCTGCCGTGCTCGTTGCGCACGAAGACCATCGCGCTCGGCACGCCGGCATTGGCGAAGATCGCAGCGTCGTGGCCGGCGCCGCTGGCCAGGACCTCGTGCGGCAGGCCGGCGGCGGTGCAGATGGCGCGCGCATGGGCCAGCAGGCGCGGATCCATCGCGGCGGGCGGCGTGCGCACGCCGGGGCCGAGCTCGATGCGCACGCCGCGCTCCCGCGCGATCTCGGCGATCTCGGCGCGGGCCAGATCGCCGAAGGCGTCCAGTGTCGCCTCGCTCTCGCTGCGCCACTCCAGCGCGAAGCGCAGCTCGCCGGGCACGCGGGTCATGGCGTGCTCGCGCGGGTCGGTCGTGAAGATGCCGAAGGTCATCACCAGGTCCTCGCCGCGCTCCAGCAGGGTGCGCCAGGTGCCGTCCAGCCGCATGGCGAAGTCGGCCGCGCCCAGCACGGCGTCGCGTCGCAGCCAGCGCGGCACGGCGCCGGAATGCGCTGCCTCGCCCAGCGCGCGGGCGTTGGGGTGGCGGTGGTTGCCGCGGATGCCGGAGACGAGGCCGACCGGCACGCGCCGCGCCACCATCACCGGTCCCTGCTCGATGTGCAGTTCCACGAAGTGGGAGAGAGCGGCGGGATCGCAGAGCGGCCGGCGCGCGGCGACCACGGCGGTGTCGGCGCCCTCCCGCCGCATCGCCGCGCCCAGCGTCAGCGCGGGATCGCGCAGGTTGGGCAGGTCGAGCCAGGCGGGATCGAACAGCCCGAACAGCGCGGAGGAGCCGAGATAGGGCCGGCCGTACCAGGCGCTCTCCTCGCCGCGCAGCACGAAGAGGTGCAGCGTGCGCACAGGGCGCGGGCCGCGCGCGGCGTGCAGGATAGCCAGCAGCCCGGCGATGACACCCGCCGCGCCGTCGAAATTGCCGCCCTGCGGCACGCTGTCCAGGTGCGAGCCGCAGGCCGCGGCGGGCCGCGACGGGTCGCTCCCCGGCAGTGTGACGCGCAGGTTCGCCGCCGCGTCCCAGGTGCAGTCCAGGCCGGCATCCCGCGCGATCGCCTCGATGCGGCGCATCGCCGCGGTCTCGCCGGCGGCATAGGTCTCGCGCGTGATGCCGACGCCGTCGTGATGCGCGGCGCGCAGTTCCTCGAACAGGTCGCGGGCCAGCGCGGCCAGGTCGGGTGCCACGACCAACGGGGCGGGGACGGCCAGGTCCATGGCCGGGACCATCGCCCGCGGCGGCCGGCGCGGCAAGCCGCGCTTGACTTCGCGGGGCCGCCACCGAACATCGCGGTACGAGACGGGAACGGGCCCCTCATGGATATCGGTCCGGCCGCCTTCCCGGTGGCCGAGCGGAGCCTCGCGGTGATCGAGAGCGCGCCCGTCGGGCGGCGCTATCATCGCCTGTTGCTGGATGCGCCAGACCTTTCGGCGCGCAGCCGCCCCGGGCAGTTCTACCACCTGCTGTGCCGCGACGGGGCGGGCAACGGGCCATACCTGCGCCGCCCGATGAGCATCTGGCGCTGCGGCGCGGGCGAGCCGCTCGGCTTCCTGTTCCACGTCAAGGGCAAGGGCACGGCCGCGCTGGCGGGATTGCGCGCGGGCGATGCGCTGTCCGTCGTCGGGCCGCTCGGCCACGGCTTCACGCTGGACCCGCGCTGGCAGCGCATCCTGATCCTGGCGCGCGGCGTCGGGCTGGCGACGCTCGCGCCGCTGACCGGCGCGGCGGCGGGAATGGGTATCGCGGTGGAGGCGCTGCTGTCCGCCCGCGCACGGTCCGACCTCATGGCGGCGGAGTTCGCCGGCGCCTCCGGTGCGCAGGTCACGTCGGTGTTCGACGAGGACGGCAGCAGCGACACGGCGCGGGTGGAAGCGCTGCTGCGGGCCCGCTTCGCAACGGTGCGGCCGGATGCCGTCTTCACCTGCGGCTCCAACCGGCTGTTCCTGCTGCTGCAGCGCCTGGCGACGGAGTTCGGCATCGCCGGCCAGGTGGCGCTGGAACAGCAGATGGGCTGCGGCCTCGGCATGTGCTTCTGCTGCGTCCGGCAGGTGCGCGACGCCGAGGGCAAGGTGGTGAACCTGCGCGTCTGCGCCGAGGGCCCGGTCTTCGACCTGCAGGCCGCGCTGGCATGGTAGATCTCTCGGTTCGTATCGGCAGCCTGACGCTGGCGAACCCGGTGATGCCGGCCTCCGGCACCTTCGGGCCGGAGCTGTCGCAGGTCTTCGACCTCGACGCGCTCGGCGCGCTGGTGACGAAGTCCGTCACGCCGGAGTTCCGCGCCGGCAACCCGCTGCCGCGCCTCTGCGAGACGGAGGCCGGCGTGCTGAATTCCATCGGCATCCCCGGCAAGGGGCTGGACCACTTCATCGGCCAGGCGATGCCGGAGTGGCGGCGCTTCCGCGCGCCGCTGGTGGTCAGCCTGAGCGCGCCAACCGTCGCGTCCTTCGCCGAGTGCGCGGCGCGGCTGGCGGCAACGCCGGGGGTCGCGGCGATCGAGGCGAACATCTCCTGCCCGAACCTGGAGGAGGACGGCCGCGCCTTCGCCATGCACCCGGAGCCGGCGGCGGCCGCGACGGCCGCGATGCGGCGCGCCGTGGGCGGCCTGCCGCTCTGGGTGAAGCTTTCCCCGAACACCGGCGACATCGCAGCCGTGGCGCGTGCCGTGGCGGCGGAGGGTGCGGATGCGCTGGTGGTGGCGAACACCATCCTCGGCCTTGCGATCGACATCGAGACGGCGCGGCCGAAGCTCGGCAGCGGCATGGGTGGCTTCTCCGGCCCGGCCTTCAAGCCGATCGCGCTGCGCCTGGTCTGGCAGGTGGCGCAAGCCGTGCGCATCCCCGTCATCGGCGTCGGCGGCATCGCCACGGCCGAGGACGCGGTGGAGTTCCTGATGGCCGGCGCCACGGCCGTGCAGGTCGGCACCGCGAGCTTCGTCAGCCCGACCGCGATGCTCCAGGTGATCGACGGGCTGCGCGCCTACTGCGCGCGCAAGGGGATCGCGCGCGTCGGTGCGCTGACCGGCGCGGCGCTGCCTACTGCCCTGCCGGCTGCGGCCGAGTAGCGGAGGTGTCCTCCGGCGCGCCGTTCTCGGCGGGGTTCAGCCGCCACAGCGTCCAGTTCAGGAAGCCGGCGAAGCTGACCCAGACGAGATAGGGCACCAGCAGCCAGGCGGCCGTCGCGTTGACCGGCGCGAAAGCGGCGATCATCCCGGCGATGGAGACCCAGAACACCGCCAGCTCGCCCAGCGCCAGATCCATGCGGCGCCTGCCGAAGAAGATCCAGGACCAGGCGGCGTTCAGCAGCAGCGACGCCCACCACAGCAGGATCTCCGCCCCGAAGCCCACCTGGCGCCAGACCAGCCAGGCCGAGAAGGCGATGGAGAGGTAGAGCACCGCCCAGGCGATCGGGAACAGCCAGTCCGGCGGGTTGAACCAGGGCTTGCGCAGCCGCGCATACCAGGCGCCCGGCTTGAAGATCGCGCCGGTGGAGGCCGCGGCGAAGCAGGCCAGGATGAAGCCGCCCAGGGCCAGGGCTTCGGTGATGCTCATGGGGGACCCAGTTGGGCCTTCGCGGGGTCCGTGTCGAGCCGTCACGTTCGTCAGCGTGCCGCGAGCAGCGCCCGGGCGAGCGGCGGGCGGCCGGCGATCGGGATGGGCAGGGACCGGTAGGCGTCGAGGCCCCGGCCCGCCAGCCCTCCCCCGGCCGGCACCGCCACCCGCTCGGCCCCGTTCGACAGCATGGCCCCGCCACCGCCGGCGGGCAGCGGCGCACGGGCCGGCGAGGTGGCGGCGAGCGCCA
>NZ_JAPSMD010000031.1 GCF_027856955.1 Falsiroseomonas oryzae
CGTCGCGGGCGGCCAGCGCGAGCGCTGCGCCGGCGGCGCCGAGCATCAGGCCGCGGCGGCCGGGGCCGCGCGGCAGGGCATCGTCGGTCATCGCGGTCTTCCCCTTGGTGGCGTCATTCGGCGCGGATGTTGGCGCGGGTGATCACCTCGCGCCATTCGGCGATGTCGCGGCGCAGCACGGCTTCGAATTCCTGCGGCGGCAGGCCGCGCGGCACCATGCCCAGCGCCAGCAGGCGGTCGCGCAGGCCGGGCTCCGCGATCGCGCCCCGCACGGCGTCGGCCATGCGGGTCTGGATCTCCGCCGGCAGGCGCGCGGGCGCCAGCAGCGCCAGCCAGAACTCGTTGGAGAAATCGGGCAGGCCGCTTTCCGCGATGGTCGGCACGTTGGGCAGCAGCGGCGCACGCTCGCGGCCCGTCACGGCCAGGGCGCGCAGCCGGCCTTCCTCCACCAGCCCGCGGGATCCGGGGATGGTGTCGAAGATGAACTGGATCTCGTTCTGCATCAGCGCGGTGACGGAGGGGCCGCCGCCGCGGTAGGGCACATGCACCATCTGCGCCCCGGCGCGCAGCGCGA
Organism: Falsiroseomonas oryzae; assembly: GCF_027856955.1. Taxonomy (GTDB): domain Bacteria; phylum Pseudomonadota; class Alphaproteobacteria; order Acetobacterales; family Acetobacteraceae; genus Falsiroseomonas; species Falsiroseomonas oryzae. The sequence continues at coordinate 575 of NZ_JAPSMD010000031.1, forward strand.
AGAGCTCCCCGATGAGGTGGCCGGAGGAGCCGGTGCCGGCCGAGCCGAAATTCACCCGCCCGGGATTGGCGCGGGCGAAGGCGATCAGCTCGCCGACGTTGCGCGCCGGCAGGGTCGGGTTGACCACCAGCAGGTAGGGCCCGGTGACGACGAGCGAGACCGGCACGAGGTCGGTCAGGACGTTGTAGGGCAGGCTCTGCTTGAAGCTCGGCTCCGTCGCCAGGACCGAGGTGTGGAACAGGAAGGTGCTGCCGTCCGGGGCGGCGCGGGCGACCGATTCCGTCCCGATGGAGCCGGCGGCGCCGGCCCGGTTCTCCACCACCACCGGCTGGCCGAGCCTGGTCTGGAGGTCCTGCGCCAGCAGCCGCGCCACCGGGTCGGTGGAGCCGCCGGGCGGGTAGGGGACGACGATGCGGATGGGCCGGTCGGGCCAGCGCGGCTGGGCCAGGCCCGGCCTGGCCAGAGCGGCGGCGCCGATGCCGGCGGCGACGAGGCGGACGGCCTGCCTGCGGCCCAGGATGCCCATCATGCTCCTCCCCTTGTCCCGGGCCGCGACGCGGCCGGGTTGCGGGCAGGTTAGGCATGCGGCGGCGGCGGGTGAACGGGTGCCGGCAGCACGGCATCCTTGCATCCGGTGAAAGGATGCCCTGCACGCGGCCGCGGGCGCACGGCCGGCGCATTTGCATCCTCGGCAAGGATGCTGCTCGCCCGCTGTGCGTTGTCTCCGCGCGGCGGCGTGGCCAGACTTCCGGCAGAAGACTGCCGTGGGAGGAAGGACGAGGATGCACGCGACCCGCCGGACGCTGCTCGGGGCCGCTGCCGGGCTGGCGCTGGCCGCACCGGCCATGGCGCAGGCGCCCTTCCCCAGCCGGCCGATCCGCTTCGTGGTACCCTTCGCCCCCGCCGGCGGCAGCGACATCGTCGCCCGCCTGCTGGTGGAGGAGCTGGCGCCGCGGCTGGGCCAGCCGCTGATCGTGGAGAACCGGCCGGGCCAGGCGGCGTCGGTCGGCGCGGCGCATGTCGCGCAGCAGCCGCCGGACGGCTACACCATCCTGATCTGCACGCCGGGCGTGCAGATGACCAATCCCTTCCTCTATTCCAACCTGCCCTACGACGCGGAGCGCGGCTTCACGCCGATCGTCCACATCGCGCAGCTACCGAACATCCTGGTGGTGCATCCCTCCGTGCCAGCCCAGAACGTCGCGGAGTTCATCGCGCATCTCCGGGCGAATCCGGACCGGCTGAGCTTCTCCTCCACGGGGCCCGGCAGCTCCAGCCACCTGGCGATGGAGCTGTTCATGAGCATGAGCGGCACCCGCATGACGCATGTGCCCTATCGCAGCTCCGGCCAGGCGCTGATCGACCTGACGGCGGGGCGCGTGCAGGCCACGCTGGACAGCTTCGCGGCGATGATCCCGGCGGTGCGCGCGGGCCAGCTGCGGCTGCTCGGCATCTCCACGGAACGCGCGCTGGAGGACCACCCGGAGATCCCGCCCATCGCCGCGACGCTGCCGGGCTACGAGGGCACGACGCTGCTTTACATGGTGGGTCCCGCGGGCATGCCGGCGCCGGTGGTCGCGCGGCTGAACGGCGCCTTCAACGAGGTGCTGCGCCTGCCCCGCATCCGCGAGCGCTTCCGCGAGATGGGCATGGCGGCCTCCGGCGGCACGCCGGAGGAGCTGGCGCAGGTGATCGCCGAGGGCCGCGCGAAGTGGCGCGGCGTGATCGAGCGTGCCGGCGTGAAGCTGGACTGAGGCGCGGCGCATGGAGCTTTCCACCTGCCGCTTCGAACTGGCCGACGGCATCGCGACCGTCACGCTGGACCGGCCGCCCGTGAATGCGCAGAATCGCCGGCTGCGCGACGAGCTGATCCGGGTGTTCGACGCCTGCAGCGACCGCGCCGACGTGCGCTGCGTGGTGCTGACCGGCGCCGGCAACAGCTTCTCGGCCGGCGCCGACATCAAGGAGCGTGTCGGGCTCGTGCAGGAACCCGGCGACTACATCGCCCACAACCGGGTCACGCGGGAGTTCTTCTACGCGCCGATGGACTGCCTGAAGCCGGTGATCTGCGCGGCGAACGGGCCCGCGATCGGCGCCGGCTTCGCGCTGATGCTGGCCTGCGACATCCTGCTGGCCGGCGAGACCTGCTGGGTGCAGATGCCCGAGCTGGATGTGGGGCTGGCCGGCGGCGCCAAGTTCCTCAGCGAGCATTTCAGCCGCTCCGCCGCGCGGGCGATGTTCTTCACCGGACGCCGCGTGCCGGCGGCGGAGCTGTATCGCCGCGGCCTGATCGAGCAGGTGACGAGCCGTGACGCGCTGCTGCCCACGGCGATGGAGTATGCGCGCGAGATCGCGGCGAAGAGCCCGCTGGCCGTGCGCCAAGCCAAGCGGTCCTTCAACGTGGTGGAGAGCATGCCCTACCGCGAGGCCTATCGCTTCGAGCAGACCATCACGGAGGAGCTGTCGCACAGCGAGGACGCGAAGGAGGCGCAGCGCGCCTTCGTGGAGAAGCGCAAGCCCGTGTTCAAGGGGAGATAGGATGGCAACCGGCCGCTACACCAGCGACCTCGAGGCAGGCGACCGGCTCGGCCCGGTGGATGTGGTGATCAGCCCCTTCCAGGTGCGCGAGTACTGCCACGCCAACGAGATGCACCAGGACTGCTTCCAGAATCCGGCGAACCCCATCGTGCCGCCGACCATGGTGCACCTGGAGAAGCTGCGCTTCTACACGCTGTACTGCCCGGAGGGCTGTGGCCCCAATGCGCGCGTGCACTACACCTTCGACGTGCGCTGGCACGCCCCCGTCCGCGCCGGCCAGGAGCTGGTGGTGGAGGGCGTTGTGGCCAGCCGCCACATGAAGCGCGGGCGCGAATACATGGACGTGGACATCACCATCCACGCCCGGGCGGACCGGCGGCTGCTGGTGGAGTACCGCGACACCGTCTGCCTGTCCTACCGTGAAGCCGCGAAGGATGCCGCGTGATGGAGCTGCGCGAAGGCGACGAGATCCGCGGCGCGGCGCGCGTGATGACGCGCGAGCGCATGCGGTGGTACGTGGATGCGCTACCCACGGTGGAGGCGAATGACGGCCGCGTGCATTTCAGCGTGCCGACCATCCATGACGACGACGAGTATGCGCGCGGCCAGGGCCTGCCGGGCATTATCTCCGACGGGATGATCTCCACCAACTGGATCCTGGACCTGATGATCCGCAGCTTCGGCCCGGCCGTGCTGGAGGATCCGGGCGCGCTGACCACCAAGTTCATAGCGCCGGTGTACGAGGACGTGCCGCTGACCTGCGTGCTGCGCGTCACCGCCGTCCACGCGCTGCCGGAAGACCGGCGCCGCCTGGCGCTGGATGTCTGGGCGGAGGACGGGGCGGGGAAGAAGGTGACGGTCGGCACCGCCGCCGTGACGCTCGGCCGGGCCTGACCGCCAATGGGCGTGCTGGATGGCGTGCGGGTGCTGGACCTCAGCCGCGTCTTCGCCGGGCCGGCGGCGGCGCAGGTGCTGGGCGACCTGGGCGCCGAGGTGATCAAGGTGGAGGAGCCCGGCCGCGGCGACGAGGCGCGCGGCTTCGGCGTGACGAAGGAGGTGTTGGAGAAGTTCGGGTCCAGCCCGTCCTTCCTGGCGCTGAACCGCAACAAGCGCAGCATCGCGCTGGACCTGAAGTCGCCGGCGGGGCTGGCCCTGGCGAAACGCCTCGCGCTCTCGGCCGACGTGCTGCTGCACAATTTCCGGCCCGGCGCGATGGAGAAGTGGGGCCTGGGCTGGGACGACCTGAAGGGCGCCAACCCGCGGCTGATCCATTGCGGCTTCTCCGCCTATGGCGAGGCCGGCCCGCTGCGCGACTTCGGTGCCAACGACGTGGCGCTGCAGGCGCATAGCGGCCTGATGCACCTGACCGGCGAGCCGGACCGCCCGCCCGTGCGCGTCGGCACGGCGGGGATCGACCTGCATGGCAGCCTGGGCATGGTCTGCGCCATCCTGGCCGCGCTGCTGCACCGGGCGAAGACCGGGGAGGGGCAGAAGGTCACCTCCTCCCTGCTGCAGTCCTCGGCGCATCTGATGAGCTACTTCTACACGGATTGGTGGCTGGCCGGCACGCAGCACCGGCGGATGGGCACGGCGAACCACCTGTCCGTGCCCAACCAGGTCTTCCCCGCGGCGGATGGCGACGTGGTGATCATCGCGCCGAGCGACGACATGTGGCGCCGCCTGGCACGCGCGCTGGATCCCGCCACGCTGGACCGGCCGGACTTCGTCACGGCGATGGACCGCCGCACCCACCGCGTCGCGCTGGTGGAGGCGCTGACCGCGGTGACGCGGCGGATGACCTGCGACGAGATCCTGCAGCGGCTCGGCGCGGCGAAGGTCAATGTCGCGCGCCTCCACGACGTCGGGCAGGCGGCGGATCATCCGCAGCTGCGGGAAGCCGGCGCGGTGCTGGACTGGGAACGGGCGGGCCATGCGGAGCGCGGCGTGGCGCCGCCCTTCACCCTGACGGCCTGCCCGGTGGAGGTGCGACGCCCGCCCCCCGAGGTCGGCGAGCACACCGCGGAGATCCTGCGCGAGATCGGCCTGGATGAGGACGCGATCGCCGCGGCGCGGGAGGCTGGCGCCTTCGGACCATCGGCCGCGCCGGGCAAGATGCAGTGAAGGCTCGAAGCCGGCGCGACATTTGGTGCTAGGCTCGCGCCGGGAAGCCGCCCCGCTCGTGAAGGCGGCTGCGGAGGGCGAAGGGATGTCCAAGGCGAAGCTGATGTCGGCCGTCTCGGCCGCGGTGCTCGCGGCTGCGCTCGCCGCGACCGGCCCGAGCGCCCGCGCGCAGACGCCGGCGGCGGTGCAGGTCGGCGCCGGCGAGATCGGCGGCGTGGTCACCGGCCCGAACGGTCCGGAAGCCGGCGTCTGGGTGATCGCCGAGACCACCGACCTGCCGACGCGCTTCGCGAAGATCGTCGTGACGGACGAGCGCGGCCGCTACCTCATCCCCGACCTGCCGGCGGCGAGCTACCGGGTCTGGGTGCGCGGCTATGGCCTGGTGGACAGCCCGCGCGTCGAGGGCACGCCCGGGCGCGCGCTGGACCTGCGCGCGACGCCCGCGCCGACGCCGGCCGCCGCGGCGGAATACTACCCGGGCATGTACTGGTACTCGATGCTGCGGATCCCGCCGGCCGACCAGTTCCCCGGCACCGGCGACGGTCCGGGCGGCAACGGCATCCCGGCCAACCTGCGCAACCAGGCCGGCTGGATCGATGCGGTGAAGCAGACCTGCCAGTCCTGCCACGCGCTCGGCAGCCAGCATGTCCGCCGCCCCGGCGAAACGCTCGGGCACTTCGCCAATTCCTACGATCTCTGGATGCGCCGCATCCAGTCGGGGCAGGCGATGAACAACATGGCCGGGTCCATCATGCGGCTCGGTCCGGAGCGCGGCCTGGAGCTCTTCGCCGACTGGACCGACCGGATCGCGCGCGGCGAGCTGCCTGCCGCCCGGCCCGAACGGCCGCAGGGGCTGGAGCGGAACATGGTCGTCACGCTGTGGGACTGGTCCTCGCCCACGCACTACCAGCATGACGCGATCTCCACCGACAAGCGCGACCCGACGCTGAACGCCAACGGGCTGATCTACGGCTCGCCGGAGGAATCCACGGACGAGGTGCCGGTGCTCGATCCCGTCACGCATCGCGTCTGGACGATCCGCCACCCCTATGCGCATCCCGACACGCCGAGCTCGGCCGACAATCCGCGCGGCACCTCGCCCTTCTGGGGCGACGAGCCGATCTGGGACAGCCGCACCAGCATCCACAACCCGATCATCGACCATCGCGGGCTGGTCTGGTTCACCGCGCGCATCCGCCCGCCGGAGATGCAGCCGGCCTGGTGCCGGCAGGGCGGCGACCATCCTTCGGCGCGCGTCGCGCCGCTGAATGTCGCGGCGCGGCATCTCTCGGTCTACGACCCGCGCACGCAGCGCTTCGACCTGATCGACACCTGCTTCAACACGCATCACCTCTATTTCGGCTACGACGAAGACCACACGCTGTGGACCAGCTGGGGCGGGCCTGCGGGCGGGGCGATCGGCTGGTTGAACTCGCGCCGCTTCCTGGAAACGCGCGATGCGCGGACTTCGCAGGGCTGGGCGCCGCTGATCGTGGACGTGCCGGGCTGGGGCCGGCGCGGCGAGTACACGGAAGCCGACCAGCCCTTCGACCCGAACCGCCAGCGCCGCGTGATCGCCGGCCTCTACGCGGTGCAGCCGAGCCCGACGGATGGCTCGATCTGGGGCCAGTCCATGGATCCGGGCTTTGCCGGCGGCACCCGGCCCGGCGTGCTGGTCCGCTTCATCCCGGGCAGCGATCCGGCGACTACCGGGCTGGCGGAGATCTTCCTGCCGCCGCCCGGTTCCTACAGTCCGCGCGGGCTCGACGTGGACAGCAACGGCATCGTCTGGACCACGCTGGCGAGCGGCCACATGGCGAGCTTCGACCGCACGAAGTGCCGCGCGCCGCTGACCGGCCCGGCCGCCGCGACAGGCGAGCACTGCTATGAGGGCTGGACGCTGTACCGCTTCCCCGGGCCGCAATTCGCCGGGGCCGATCCGGACGGCAGCGCCGACCACGCCTATTACATCTGGGTGGACCGCTTCAACACGCTCGGCCTGGGCAACGACGTGCCGATCGCCCAGACGAACGGCAGCGAATCGCTGACCGTGCTGGTGAACGGCCGCCTGCACCAGCTGCGCGTGCCCTATCCGCTGGGCTTCTTCACCAAGAACGTGGACGGTCGGATCGACGACGCGAATGCCGGGTGGCGCGGCCGCGGCGTGTGGACCACCACCGGCACGCGCACGCCCTTCCACAGCGAGACCGGGCGCGGCGAGCGGCCGCGGGTGTTCCGCGTGCAGATGCGCCCGGACCCGCTGGCGCGCTGAGAAGGAGGCGCGTCAGCGCAGCGGCTTGTCGCGGACCAGCCGCACCAGTGTGCCGACCAGGCCGAGCATGGCGTCGGCCGCCGCGGGCAGGCGGTCGGGCGGCAGGGTCAGGCTGTCCAGGAAGCGGCCCTCGACGGTGTAGAGCGTGAGCTCGAGGGACCCGCCGAGGATCTCCGGGCGGCACACCACCTCCACGCCGCCGGATTCGCGCCGCGCGACGTCGATGAAGTCGCGGATCTCGTCGAGGCCTTCGACCTGGGTGCCCGCCTCCTCCAGGAAGTCGGCGATCGCGTCGCCGACCTCGTCGGGCGACACGAGGTCGAGCGGCACGCAGCCCCAATGTTCCACCGCCACGCGGCTGCGCCAGCGGTCCAGCGCCTTCGCGCGGCCGCGTTCCTCCGGCGTCTCCTCCTCCTCAGGCGTGTCCTCGGGCAGGCCGCCCTCGGCGGCGATCACGTCCCAGATCGGCACATCCCAGTCCAGCCGCAGGCCGACCAGCACGCCGAAGCCGCGGCGGGCGAGTTCGTCGGTGTCGCCGGGCGGCAGGTCGCGCGGCTCCCGCTCCGCCGCCAGGTCCAGCAGGACGCGACGCATCGCGAGGGGGGACAGCTCCGCGATGGCATCGGGCGAACGCCAGCCCGGCAGGAACCGCAGCTCCTCCTCCTCCGCCAGTGCGCCGGAGGCGACCAGCCCCTCCGCCAGGGCGACCGCATCCGGCACGCGGCCGGGCGAGAGCGCGACCGGCAGCGCCACCAGCTCCGCCCAGCCGGACGGGCCGAGCGCCGCGGCGGCTGCGATGGCGAGCAGGTCGGCGCGCAGCTCCGCGGCATTCTCCTCGCTCTGCCGCGTGCCGACCTTGCGGACCGCGAGGTCGAGCACGTCGCCGCGCCCCGCCTCGATCAGCGCGCGTGCCAGCGCCTCGAAGGCGCCGCTCTCCGGGTCGTCGAGGGTTGCGATCAGCTCGTCCGCCGTGGGGCCGGGGGCGGCAGGGAAGCGCGGCGGGGGCTCCGCCGGCGGGGCCGCCAGGCCGAGGGCGCGGAAGGCGGCAGGGCCGCGCAGCAGACGGCCGCGATCGATCCAGCTCCGCCGCGTCTCCGGCGTGTCGTCGCGCTCGGCGAGCCAGCGGCGGAAGGCGCCGCGGTCGGCGCGCTGGACCAGGACCTCCACGCCTTCCTCGGCCATCGCCTCGGCCACGGCGCGCGCGATGGCGTTCGCCGTGGCGAGGTCCGCGTCGCCGAGGCGGATCGTGTCCAGCGTGTCGGCATCCGGGAAGATCGTGACGAGGATGCTGTCGAGGTCAGGCGCGATGTCGCGGGCCAGCGCGGCGGCTGCCTCGACCCGATCCTCCGCCTCGTCCTCCATCCGCCGCCTCCCCGCCTCCTGCGCTGCCGGCTTATGGGCCCGGGGCGTGTCCGGGCGAAAGGGCCGTGTCGGCCAGCGCAGCGCGGCCGCGCGGCGTCAGGCGATAGGTGCCGCGCGCAACGCGCTCGAACCAGCCATGGACATTGCGCAACAGGATGCGCGGCGCCTCCGGCACCAGGGGCGCCAGTTCGCGCGTGCGCCGCGGCCCTTCCTGCAGGGCCGTGGCGCAGCGCAGCGCCGCCTGGCGATACGCCGTCATGATGGGCTGCCGCGTGCTGCCGCCGGGCGTGGGGTCGCCCTGGCGCGCCGCGTGTTCCCGCAACAGCAGGCCGCGCCGGCGGACATCCTTCCGCGGCCGGTAGGGCGCGGGCTCCGCCAGGATCTCGACGCGCCCCGTGGAGGGCGTGACGGCGAGCAGCCCGAAGCCGAGCATGCGGCAGAGGCGATGCGCGCGGCGGTCGCGGTCGCGCCCGCGCCGCGTGGCGCGCACCGCCAGCCAGACCTCGTCGCTGGCGGCGGCGCGGTCCACGCCCTGCAGCACCAGCTCCAGCGTCAGCCCCGCCTTCATCTCCGCGATGACGAGGACGGGCGGATCGCCGGCGCGCATCGCCACGACGTCGCAGCCCATCACCTCGCCCTTGGCGTCGAGGCCGAGGCCTTCGAGGTGCCGCTTCACGGCGGCGTAGAGCGAGGTTTCCGGGATGCGGCGGCGCATGTGGCGCGGGGATGCCGGGCCGGCCCGTGGCCCGTCAACTCCCGACCCGCAACCGTTGATCTGCCGGCAGGCGCGGCGCAGGCTACGGGCATCGCCGGCACAGGGGCAGGATCCATGGCTGAGACGCTCGTCTTCCCGGGCAAGGTCGAGTGGTCCGGCGAGAACCCGGGCATCTCGCTGAAGGAGGCGCCGGACGGCCCCTTCACAACGCTCGCCTCCTTCTTCCGCGTGGTGCTCTCGCCGCATGGGCGTGGGCACGCGCTGGTGCTGCTGCAGTCGCCGCAGGAGGCAGCGCCGCCAGCCGATCGCGCGAATCTCTGCCTGACCGACAACGAGACGCTCGCGCGCTGGCTGGTCGCCGACTACGTCGCGCATTTCGGCGCCTGGCGCGGGCTGCCGGGGCTGCAGGGCCTGCAGTACCGCGGGCTGGACAGCGTGACGGCAGGCGGCGACGCGATCACGCACTACACGGAGACGGTGCGCGCCGGCGCGATGACGGTGGAGCTTGCGTGGTCCGGCCTCGGGACCCCTTTTTGCTTCGCGCTGGCGCCCGCGCAATCCGCCACGGGCCGGCACCACATGCCCAGCCTGTTCGTGGGCTGCGAGAGCGCGACGGTGACCGTCGATGACCGGCGGCGCGCCGGCGCGCCGATCCCGCGCGAGATCGCCGGGCAGCGCATCACCACGGCGATGCTCGCCTTCTCTGAAACCTGGATCCGGGCCTGACCGGCCGGACTTCTGCTGGGACCCTCAGCATGATCCACGAGCTGCGCATCTACCACTGCCTGCCCGGCCGCCTGCCGAAGCTGCTGGAGCGGTTCGAGCGGCACACGCTGCGCATCTGGGAGCGCCACGGGATCCGGCAGGCCGGCTTCTGGACCGTGGCGATCGGCCCGTCCAACCACGCGCTCTACTACCTGCTCGCCTGGCAGGACCTGGCGGAGCGCACGCGGCTGTGGGAGGCCTTCCGCGCCGATCCGGAATGGCAGCAGGTGATGGCCGAGAGCGAGAAGGACGGACCGATCCTGTCGCATGTCGAGAACATGATCCTGCAGCCCACGGCCTTCTCCTCCGTGCGCTGAGGGCGTCCGGCCGCGAGCTGCGCGCGCGGCTACTCCGCGACGACCGAGCGGTGCATCCAGCCGGTCCGCTCGCCATCCAGCGTCGCCACGCGCAGCCATTCGCCGTCCGTCGCGCTGGCGCGCAGCCGCGTGCCCCGCGGCGCCTTCCAAAGGACCGCTGCGGATAGCGACGGCGTTGCGCGCAGGTTGGCGCCCGAACTCGCGGTGGTGACCACCTCGCGTGCAGCCGTGGGCGCGGCGCGCGGTGGCGCGACGGCAGCCGGGGCCGCAATGGCAGTCGGCACCGGGGCGGGCGGTGGCGGCGCGACGCCCTGCGGTTCAGCAATGGCAGCATGGGCCGGCGGTGGCGGCAGATCGAACGGCGCCGCCGGCGGCACGTCGAGGGCGGAGACGGCCATGGGCGGCAGCGGCGTGGGCGCGACCTGGGACGACGCGACGACCTGCGAAGACGAGGAAGGCGCCGCCGGCCCGTCGCGCATCACGAAGACGAGTCCGCCGATGGCTGCGACCCCGACCGCGGCCAGCAGGAACCTGCGCCGGCGCCGGCGCCGACGCCATTCGTAGCGATCGAAGGACTTGAACGGTTCGGGTCCGTCGCGCCTGCCGACAAGGATGCCCGATGCGGCGCGCCTGCCGATATGCGGCCGTGCCTCTCCGGCGGCGCCTTGGCTGATCCCCCGGTCCATGCATCCCTCCCCCAAGGGCGGCGCACGCTAACACCCGGCAAGACCCGTCCCGCAAGGCGGCAAAACCGGGAATGAGGGAAGGGGTGTTTCGCGCCGGAGGTGAGTGCGCCGCGCGGTGCGCGAGGTCACGCCGGGGCGTAGTCGACGAAGAAGGTGGTGACCAGGCGGCCCGTCGCCGGATCGGGCGACAGCAGCGATGCATCCTCGATCACGCCGCTATGCAGCGTGCAACTGCGATAGGCGAGCACGCGGTTGAACCGTGCAGCCACGGCGGCGGTTCGGACGTAGCCCGGAAGCTCGGCGCCGGGATATCCATCTGCGGGGCGCAGCTTCGATAGTCCGGCGGTGCGCGCGGCGATGTAGCGGTCGCGCGTCTCCGGGCCGACCTGCTCCAGGCCTGTCTCGACCTGGCGATAGAAGGCGGTGCCGCCGAACGGCGGGCCGCACAGGAAGTGCATGATCGCCACCCGGTCCGGCCGGGCGATGTCGATGTGCGGCACGCGCTGCAGTGGCGCGAGTTCGGCCGGCGACAGCGTCACCATGGAGAAGCTGCATTCGAACCGCACGACCCGCATCGCCACGCCGCCAAGCAGCTTGTCCACGATGGGGCCATGGAGGCGCGCGATCAGGCCCCTGGCATAAGTGCCCGGAAGGCCGGCGCGCAGGCCCGGGAAGCTGCCCGGGGGCATGGCCCGCCACGGTCGGACGGCGCAGGCCACGCCGCGAAGCGCTTCGGGAGACTGGAGGACATCGTCGATCACCAGCACCGGTTCGCGCGACATCCCGACGGGCACGACATCGATCGTGAGGGCTGGCGCGATGGCGAAATCCATGGCACGGATTTGTTCCGGAATTACTTCAGTCGCGCAAGCTGTGCCGAGTGCCGCGCCGGCCGCCGCACCACGGGACCATCAGTCGGGCAGAAACGATGCACGAAGCGATGCGTGTTGTGATTGCAGGCGGTGGATCGGCCGGCTGGATGGCGGCGGCCGCGCTCTCGCAGTATTTCGGCAGGTACCTGTCGATCGTCCTCGTCGAAAGCGAGGAGATCGGCATCGTCGGCGTCGGCGAAGCGACGATCCCGCAGATCCGCCTGTTCAATGCGGGCCTCGGCCTCGACGAGCGCGAGTTCCTGCGCGAGACGATGGGCACCTTCAAGCTCGGCATCGAATTCGTCGGCTGGCGGCGCGAGGGCATGCGCTACTTTCATGGCTTCGGCGAGGTCGGCCGGGCGATCGGGCTGGTGCCGTTCCATCACTACTGGCTGCGCTACGCGAGGGAGGGCGGCCCGCTGCCGCTCGACCGGTTCAGCCCCAACACCATGGCGGCGCGTGAGAACCGCTACGGCGTGCCGGCGAATGCCCGGGCGGCGCGGCTTCCCGCCTCCGCCTACCACTTCGACGCGGCCCGCTACGCCGCCTTCCTGCGCCGCTACGCCGAGGCGCGCGGCGTGACCCGCCGCGAGGGAAAGGTTGTCAACGTCCGGCTGGACGGCGAGAGCGGCTTCATCGTCGGGCTCGACCTGGCTGATGGGGGCCGGATCGATGGCGATCTCTTCGTGGACTGCTCGGGCTTTCGCGGTCTTCTCATCGAGCAGGCGCTGGCGGCGGGCTACGAGGACTGGTCGCACTGGCTGCCCTGCGACCGTGCGCTCGCGGTGCCCTCGACAGGCGACGGCAAGCTCGAGCCCTACACCCGTTCGACCGCGCGCGATGCGGGCTGGCAATGGCACATCCCGCTGCGCCATCGCACCGGCAACGGGCATGTCTATTCGAGCAGCTTCACCACCGACGACGAGGCGCAGCGCGTGCTGCTGGCCAACCTGCCCGGCGAGCGCCTTGCCGATCCGCGCCCTTTGCGCTTCGTGACCGGAAAGCGGCGCGAGATCTGGAAGCGGAACTGCGTCGCCCTGGGACTGGCCAGCGGCTTCCTCGAACCGCTGGAATCGACCAGCATCCACCTGATCCAGGCGGGGATCGCACGGCTGTTGGCGCTGTTCCCGGATCGCCACTGCGACCCGGTGCTGGTGCGGGAGTTCAACCGGCAGATCGACTGGGAATTCACGGCCGTGCGCGACTTCCTGATCCTGCATTACCACGTGACGGAGCGCGACGGATCGGAGTTCTGGCGCTACTGCCGCGCCATGCCGATCCCCGAGAGCCTGCAGGAGAAGCTGGCGATGTTCCGCAGCTCCGGGCGGATCGTCCGGCAGAACATGGAGCTGTTCGATACGCCGAGCTGGCTCCAGGTGATGTGGGGGCAGGGGCTGCGGCCCGAGGGCCATCACCCCATGGTCGATGCCGCCTCGGCGGCCGACCTGGCCCGCTACATCGCGATGAACGAGCGCGAGACCAGCGAGCAGGTGGCCAGCCTGTCGGATCATGCCGCCTACCTCGCACGGCTGGTCGCGTCGGACGCATCCGCGCCGCTTGCCCGGCCCGCTGAGGTCGCGGGCTGACATCGGCGCCGCGACGCTCGCGCGGCGGCGACGTCAGCCCGGCTCGGCCGGCGCTTCCGTCTTGCGCGCGCCCATCTTCTCCAGGATCTCGGGCTCGACCAGTCGCGTGATCAGCGGATGCAGCCGCAGCTCGCCCGACTTCGCCACCTGGCGGAAGCTGGCGATGACCGCGGCAGTGGTCGCCTTGTCGGTCGCGACGACGTCCAGCAGCCAGTTGATCGGGCCGCTGGTCCACTCCTCGCTCTTCAGCCGGATCGGGAAGACGCCGGCCTTGACCTGTTCGCGGATGCGCGCGTCCACCTCCTCGGACACGCTGGCCCAGATGGCGAAGCCGGCCATGTCGGGTTCGGGCGCCTGGTCGGATTTCGGCGGATAGGCAATCGCCAGGCGGTCACGCAGCATCGGATCGAGCACGAGGTGCTGCAGATCGGCCAGCATCTGAGAGCGGTAGCGCGGCAGCATCATCATCGCCATCACCGCCTTGCCGAAGTTCTCGCGCACGGCCGACCGTAGCTGGGCGAGCTTGCGTGCGACCTCGGGGTCGAGCTGCTGCGCCGGCTGCGCGGCTGCACCTGCACCGACGGTATCGGCGCGCGCGACGGACACGTCCGTGCCGGTGCTGTTCGTGCTTGTGCTCATCGAGGGTGCCCGTGCGGCTGCGTGGCGGCGAGACGTGACAAGAAAGTCATGAAGCGTGGCGAGGACGTCCGCGCGCCGCGTGATGACATGCTGTCAAAGCCTGGAGTCGGCCGGCGGAGGCTGTCAAGCCGACGCGCCCATCAGCCTGCCATGGGGATGCGTTGACCGCTCGGACAACGAACAATTACAGTCACGTCTGGCGGATCGATACGCAACGTCCGCTCCCGATAGGGAGCGCGCCGGCGCGGTGGCAGTCGGCCATGTGACCATCCGTGCATCGACGCGCGGCGGCCGTGACGGCCCGCTACGCTCCAGCGCGGGTCCGGGGGGCGTGAAGGCATGGCCGTTGGTCGCGACCTCTATCTCGCCATCCTGGCTCTCGATTCCTACAACAGGGATTATGACCAGGTCGTAAATCTGACCGGCACGCAGATCGGCGATGCGCGCATCCTGTCGCGGGAAGCCGACCTCGGCCTGGACAGTGCGATCTTCGAGACGTGGAAGAGCCGGGGCTTCTACGGCATCGCCTACGACACTGGCGGGACCTCGATCGGCACCAGCCTCACGCTGTCCTATCGCGGGACGAACTTCAACTTCCCGTCCTTGTGGGATTTCCTCAACTCGCCGGGTGTGCTCGACGCCTTGAACGGCTGGAGCGTCTTCTTTGGCGATACGGAGGGGCAAGCGGCGCTCGCCCTCGATCTGTACGTTGCGGCGGCCGGACCTTGGGCGGACCTGCGCGGCGCCAGCATCACCACCACCGGCCACTCTCTTGGCGGTGGCCTCGCGGGCCTAGTGGCGGAGACCTACAATCGCGGCGGGCTGCTGTTCGACCACATGCCCTATGGCGACACGGTTGCCGAACTTATCGAACAAGCGACCGAAAGCCAGGATCTGAGAGACCGATACTACCAGGGCGCGCTGCCCTGGCTTCCGTCAGCAACCAGTATCGGCGCTCTTTCTACGGAGGGCGAATTTCTTGCAGCGTTGCGGCTCTCCCTCGACGGCAGCATCCCCTCCCATGGCGGCCTGCGCAGTCCGGTCACGCTGCACTCGATGGCGCTGCTCGTCGATCTCATCTGGGCGCGGGACAATGCCCGCACCGACTGGCAACCGGTCGGCAAGCAGTTGTGGAACGCCTACTTCGACGCCGCCATCGCCGACACGCTCTCGGTGCCCGCCAGCCTGATCGGGCCGACCGGCGCGGCCGCTACGGTCCTGCAATCAGCCATCGCCTACTCGGCGCTGGACAGCGGCGAGCGACCGTTCGGCGATACTGCGATCTGGGCGATGTTCGACGATGCCGACGAACTCGGCACGGTAATCGGTGGCACACCTGCGGGGTTCTTCGACGCCTTCGTCCAGTTCGATGTCGGCCTCTTCCAGATCTACAAGGACGTCAAGCAGACCCTGGCCGACTTCGTCGTACAGTATGCTGGCGCCCTGGCGATCAACGACATCGAGGGGAACGACGACGCGAAGCAGGGCGTCCTCTCCCTGTCGGACGACGAGCAGATCCTCACCTTCGACGCGTCGAAGCCCCGCTGGGAGGATCTGATCGGCAGCCCTGTCGAGCCGATCAACCTGGAGAATTTCCGCGACGCCTTCTTCGCCCAGACCGACGCGGGCTGGATCGACACGCTGCTGCGCTGGACCGGGCTGCGCTCGCTCGAGGACATCGCCAAGGTCGGCTGGCAGGCGGATACGGCCGATATCTTCGACCGCTACCACATGCGCACGCGCGACGACGTCACGTCGATCACGCTGCCCGAGCGCACCCTCGGCACGGCCAGCGGCACCGGCAACGCGGCCCGCGTCGATGTGGTGGTCGGCGGCGCGGCCAGCGAGACGATCCGCGGCACGACGGGCAACGACCTGATCTTCGGCTCCGGCGGCGCCGACAGCATCGATGCCGGCGACGGCATCGATGTGATCAACGCGGGCAGCGGCGCCGACACGATCACGGGCGGCGGCGGGAAGAACCTGCTGATCGGCGGTGATGGCAACGACACGCTGACCTATCAGGGTGGCGCGGCCGGCAACGTGCTGACGATCGTCATCTCGCCAGATATCGCCGACGAGGGCTTCGGCCTGATCGACCAGCTGACCGTGCAGGTGCAGGTCCAGGGCGTGAATGCCAGCGACGATCCGCTGGACGATCTCGTCTTCGGCACAGAGACGTTGCAGCTCGGCGACGGCGCGGATGACGTGCTCATCCGCAAGGAGAACCAGTTCGACCTGTTCCGCGATCCCCTCGTCATCGACCTCGGTGCCCCGACCGGCGCGGGCGGCGACGGCGACATCCTGCGCTTCGGCACGCGCGACCTGCTCTTCTTCGAGGACCAGGGCGTCTTCTACCGCAACGGCTACATCCAGACTGCAGTCCCGGGCTCGGGCCTGCTGTACTCCGCCACCAGCATCCTCCTGGCTGCCCAGCCGCGGGCTGTGCAAGGACTGCTGCTTGCCGAGGACTTCCTCGTCCCGGACGACAAGGTGCAGTTCAAGGGCGTCGACAACGTCGAGCTCACGGACCGGGACGACCGCTTCATCCTCGATAGCGGCGACGAAGGAACGCATTCCGGCAGCGGCGAGATCAAGGGGTTCAAGGGCAACGACGTCTTCTACGTCACCCACGTCCCGAACGGTGACCTGACCCTGGACGCGGGCGAGGGCAACGACATCGTCATCGTCACGGACGGGCAGGCGGTGGTCACCGCGGGCGGGCTCGGCCGCGACGTCATCATCAACACCAGCGAGGGCGGCCAGCTTTACGGCGACCTGGTCAACGGTACCCTGGTCGATGAGAACGGCATCGTCGGTGCGGTGCCCGACACCGGCGACAACGCAGACCATTTCTGGTTTGCCCCGGGCACGACGATCCTCGATCCGCAGAAGAACGACATCCTCTCCTTCTACGGCGTGCCGCTGACCGGTGGCGATGCGAGCGCGACGTCGGTCGCCTGGGCGCTCGCCGGCCCGACCGGCGCCATCTCCGGCGCGATCCAGAGCGGCTTCAGCTTCTTCTCCGTCTCCGTCATGGCCTCGACCTTCGGCCTGCTGAAGACCTACTTCGACACCTGGCTGCCCAACATCGTCTATCTCGTCACGGAAACGGCCGACCAGAACGGCCGGGTCAAGATGGCGATCATCAACCAGACGGACCTGCTGTTCAGGCTGGCCACAGGCGGCCAGGCGCTGCCCACGCAGCAGGATTTCGGCGACAACCGCACCTCCCTCACCGGCGTGCAGGTGATCCGCAACTTCGACTTCGAGGCCGGCAATTTCGGTCTCGGCGACGGCCTGTTCTTCGACGAGCTGAGCGGCCTCAGCACCTACACGCGCACTATCGCCAACGATACCGGCAGCTTCGGGATGCTGTTCAACTTCCCCAGCATCTTCGGCGTGATCATGGGCGGCCTTGGCGTGGCCTCGGAGCTCATCAAGCTGACGCCGGCCATCGGCATGGTGCTGCAGGTCTACGAGAAGATCGCCCTTGTCGATTCGGCTGCGTGGCTGGCCGGTGCGGCATTGCGGCTGGCCAAGAACATGGCCTGGGCCGTCGGCGTGGACCCGCTGGTCATCGACCTCGACGGCGACGGGTTGGAGACGCGGGCCGTCGATGACGGCCAGGTCTTCTTCGACTTCGACAACGACCTGTTCTCGAACCTGACGGGCTGGGTCGCCCGCGACGACGGCTTCCTCATCCGCGACCTCAACGACAACGGCCGCATCGACAACATCGGCGAGATGTTCGGCAACCAGTTCGAAGGCGGCTACCTCCAACTCGCGCAGCACGACGCTGCCGGGAACGGCGGCAACGGCGACGGACGGATCACCGCGGCCGACGCGATCTGGTCGGAGCTGCTCGTCTGGCGTGACCGCGACGGCGATGGCGTCACGGATGCGGGCGAGTTGCTGACGCTGGACGCCCTGGGCATCGTGTCGATCAGGCTGGACGCCCAGGCGCTCGACATCGTCACGCCGCAGGGCACGCGGCTGATCGGCACGAGCGAGATCGAGCTGGCCAGCGGCGCCACCCGCCGCATGTACGAGGCGATCTTCGAGACCGTCGAGAGCTACAGCCGATTCGCCGGAGAGGCGGGGCGTGCCCCCTGGCAGTCCGATCTGAAGATCGACGCCAAGGGCATCGGCTCCGTCACCAACCTCGCCATCGCCGCCGCCAACGACGTCGAACTCGGTGAGATCCTGGCCACGGTGGCCGCGGCGATGACCGAGCCCGACTTCCTCCAGCTTCGCAAGCAGGCGGGCCCGGTCCTGTCCTACTGGGGCCAGACGCTCGAGACGACGCGGGAGCTGATGCCGGTGCTGCTCGGCCAGGCGGCCGACGGCAAGGTCACGCTGGCCGATCGCGGCGTCTACGTCGAGGACGCGGCGGGCGGGTTCTGGGCGCTTGCTAGTGGTGCGCCGGTGCGCGACGCCGACGGCAACGTCATCGGCCGCCCGACTCTCGAGCAGGTGCTCGGCCAGGCCACCGGGAGTGGGCAGCATTGGCAGCTCGAACAGGCCTGGTCGCCGGCCAGCCGCGGCGCCGAGCTGCAGTTCCGCGAGCCGGCGCCCTATCTCATGCGTGTGGTCGATGGCCGCGCGGTGATCGACGACTACGGCATCCGCAACGTGGATGGCAGCTGGCGCCTGGCCAGCGGCCGCACCATCCTCGACGTCGACGGCAACCCGATCGCCGCGCCGACGGTCGCCGATATCCTCGCGCAGGCACGCGCCACGGGACAGGAGTGGCGGACCGAGGAGATCGGCTTCAATCCCTATGCCGACCTGCCCGTCGATGTCATCGCGGTCCGCATCACCGATGGCATCACCGTCGACTATTCGGTGGAGGTCACCGACCAGGACGGCACCTTCCATGTCTGGGCGCGCAACCTGGATCGCGCGCTGGAGCTTCAGTTCAAGACCGGCGACTCGCGCGAGTTCAACCTGCGCAACTACGCACTCGACTTCGACACGCTGGACGAGATCGGCGTGAGCGACGACAGCACCTATCGTGTGGAGCTGCTGACCCCGGGCCAGTTCCACTTCGCCACCAGCCTGGCCGGACTCGATTTCCGGCCGGAGATGCTGACCGCGACGCTGGACGGCGCCACCGGCCTCATCGACTACCGTATCGTTGAGGGCGGCAGCTACTCCCTCTCGGAGGAGGAATACCAGTCGGTCATCGACCCGATGATCGAGATGGTCGGCCTCTCGATGACGCAGTACCTGCTTGCCGCCAGCCGCCTTGCGGTGCGCATGGCGTTGCAGGGCGGACTCTCCGACTTCGCCCGCGAACTGACCTACGATGTGGAGACCGACAAGTACCGCCCGACCGGCGAGCATGAGCTCGCCCCGATGTTCCAGGCGATCTTCGAAGGCGCGCCGCCGACGAACGACAACGATGCCGTGCATGACTACTTCGCCGCCTGGGCGCTGATCCTCTCCCAGGTGTATCCCGACTACAGCCCGCGCGATCCCGACTACATCTTCGACACCAAGCTCGGCGTCGATCAGCCCTTCGTGTTCCAGATGCTGCTGGCGGCCTATGAGACCGTGCCCGTCGATCTCGACCTCGTCGCCGTCGCCAACGCCTTTGGCATCGAGGAGCGGAAGATCGTCGAGCACCGGCCGACCGACACGGTGGTGCGCGGGCACGAGGGCGCGAACTTCTTCGTGCTGTCGGAAGGCGCCCAGACCGTCATCGGCAGCTACGATCCCGGCGCGCAGGAGTTCCGCCGCGACGTCCAGGCGGACATCTACTACGTCGGAGCCGACAGTGGCGACGACTACATCTACGACCTCGACCTCGGCGACACCGACCAGCTGCGTCTTGCGCTGATCGATTCCGAGGAGGTCAAGGCGGTACGCGACGGCGAGGACCTGATCCTCTTCTATGATTCGGGCACCCGCTTCATTCGCCTCGTCGACCAGTTCCTCGGCGAGCTGAACCCGATCCTGGACAACGGCACGCGGCTGCAGACCGGCGTGGACGACATCGTGTTCGCGGACGGCGTGGTCTGGAACCGCTACCGCATGGCCTTCGCCGTGGTCGATTTCGACCGCGCGGCGATGGATGAGGCCGATGCCCACTACGGCTCCGGGTCCGGCGACATCTTCTTCAGCGGGCTGGGGAACGACTACCTCAGCGGTGGTGCGGGCGGCGACACCTACATCTTCCAGCCCGGCGACGGCCACGACGTCATCGACGACCTCGGCAACTTCTCCTTCGGTCCGATCCAGGCCGGCATGGACTTCCTGATGTTCCGCGGGGACATCACCGAGGACACCGTCCGGCTGACGCGCGACGGGCCCAGCGAGAACCTCGTCATCACGATCCTGGACGCCGAGGGCAACCCGACCGGGGACAGCCTGGAGCTCGTCGGGCAGTTCGGCGGCGTGCGCCTGAACCTCGGCGCCTTCAGCGAGCTGATCGGAGCCGATGACGGGCTCGATTTCATCGCGCCCAACCTGATCGAGAAGATCATCTTCGAGAAGGGCTCGACGCTCGACTACGCGACGATCGTGGAGCGCGTCATCGCCAATGCCAAGACCGACGGCGACGATGCGATCTACGGCCTGCTCAACGACAATACGCTGGACGGAGGCAGGGGCGACGACTTCCTCACCGGCCGTGAAGGTGTCGATACCTACCTCTATGGGCGCGACTACGGATCGGACGTGGTGCTGGACAGCGACTTCAGCTCGTCCCTGTTCGGCCCGAAGCTCGACATTCTGAGGTTCACGGACGACCTGCGATGGACCGACATCGCGTTCCTCCGTGACGGCAGCAGCGACACGCTGCGCCTGCAGGTGGCCGGCACCGACGACCAGCTCGTGCTGACGGACTACCTCGAGTACATCCTTCTCGTCGGCTACATCCACCTCGTCGAGACGATCGAGTTCGGCGACGGCACGGTCTGGAACCACCTGAAGCTGCTGCAGCACTACGTCGACATCGCCAGGACCGACGCCGCCGACACTATCTATGGCTTCGAGACGATCGCTGACCGCATCGACGGCGGGCTCGGCAATGACCGTCTGGAGGGCATGAGCGCGGGCGACACCTATGTCTTCGCCGCCGGCCATGGCATCGACACCGTCCTCGACACCGAGGGCGACGACCGGATCGAGTTCCAGAACCTGCTCTCCGGCGACATCGAGTTCTCGCGCACCGCGCTCGACCTGATCATGACGATCCGCGGTACGGGGGACCGCATCGTCCTTGAGAATCAGTACGTCCGCGAAGGCCAGCAGCAATACGCGGTCGAGCTTTTCCAGTTTGGCGACCGCACGCTGGTGTTCACCGATTTCAACCCCGAGGACATCGACCTCGTCGGCACCGGCGCGGGCGAGACGATTGCCGGATCGAACTTCGCCGAGACGATCGACAGCCGCGGCGGCGACGACGTGATGGTCGGCAACGACGGTGGCGACACCTACCTGTTCGACGTCGGCTACGGCCAGGACACGATCAGCGACGTGCGCGTCCGAGCCGCCTGGCAGGACCGGCGCGGCGTGATCGTGCCCAAGGACGACGTGGTGCGGTTCGGGGACGACATCACGCAGGCCAACGTGGTCTTCACGCGCGACGGCAACGACCTGGTGATCAGCGTCGCCGACCGCCCCGATACGCTACGCATCCGCAACCAGTTCCTCGATGTCGACAACGGCGTGGAGCGCTTCGAGTTCGCCGACGGCGGCTTCATGCTGATCTCCGACGTCGAGGAGGCGCTGCAGATCGAGGGCGGCAACCGCGGCGACAACGTCATTACCGGCAGCCTCAGCCAGCCCAATACGCTCGACGGGCGCCAGGGGGACGACACTCTCATCGGCGGGAACCAGGGCGACATCTACGCCTTCGGCGCCGACTACGACTTCGACCGGATCGTGGAGCGTCCGGACGTGCCGGGCGTGGTCGACCTGGTCCAGTTCGGCGCCACCGTCACCCGCGACGTCATGAAGGTGAGCCGGGACGGGAACGACCTGGTCATCGACCTCGGGAACGGCTCCGACGTCCTGACGATCGCGGACGGCCTCGCCGGTCGCGGCGTCGAGGCGTTTCGCTTCGCGGACGCCACGGTGCTGACGCTCGATGCGATCATCGACCGGATGCTGACCGGCGCGGCCGGCGACGAGCAACTGCTTGGCTTCGACGCACGCGACGACACGATCTGGGGCGCAGGCGGGTCGGACGCGCTCATCGGCGGCGACGGCAACGACACCTATCGCTTCGGCTACGGCGACGGCACCGACAGCATCCTGGATGCCGGCGGCGTCGACCGCCTGGTGTTCGGTCCGGGTGTCACGGCGGATCTCGTCACCTTCGCAACCCTTGCCGGTGACCTTCTCGTCACGCTCGCCGGCACCGGCGAGCGCATCGCCGTGCTCGGCGGCTACCGCGCCACTGCGGTGGAGTCGTTCGTGTTCGAGGACGGCACCACGCTGTCCATTGCCGAGGTGCGGGAGATCATCCGCCAGTCCGGCTCGAACGAGAGCCAGGACATCCTCGACACAGGGGACTTCGCGGCCGGCCGCAGCCTCGAACCCGGCGGCCAGCATGACCGCGTCATCCTTGCCCAGGGCGGGGTGGTGGTCTTCAACGCCGGGGACGGCATCGACCGCTTCGAGATGGCGCCAGGCGCGACCAGCGCCACGATCCTGCTGCCCGATGCACCAAGCAACACGGTCAGCACGCGGCTCGCCGACGGCTCCAGCGACGACCTTGTCGTCAGTCTCGCGAGCGGCGACCAGCTGGTGATCTCCGGGGCGCTCGGTGCCGGCGCCATCCCGACGATCGCCTTCGGCAACGGCGTGTCCTGGGGCGTCGCGCAGCTCGTCCAGGCCTGGATCGACGGCCAGGCGACTCCCGGCGACGACGTCGCGCGCGGCAGCGACCGCGCGGACACCATCGAGGGCGGCCGCGGCGATGACCAGCTGCGCGGCGCTCGCGGCGACGACCTCTACCGCTTCAGCCGTGGCGACGGCCAGGACGTCATCGAGGACGAGCAGGGCTTCGATCGCCTGCAGCTCGTCGGCTACCGGCCCGACGAGGTCCGTGTGGAGCGGCTCGGCCCCGGCCGCGATGATCTTCTCCTGACCTTCGCGGAGAGCGATGACCTTCTCATCATCCGCGGTGCCGCGCTCGAGTCCGTCGATTTCTCCAACGGCATAAGCTGGACACGGGACGCGCTGCTCGACCTGGTGAATGCGGTCGGGTCGGAGTTCGACGACCTCCTGATCGGGACGGGCGGCGACGAGAACTACCGGCCGGGCTTCGGCAACGACCGGATCCTCGACGGGGCCGGCAACGACGTCTACGCCTTCTCGCGCGGCGACGGGCAGGACCGCATTGAAGCCCGCGGCGCTGTGGACGGCTTCGGCGTGATCCGGTTCGGCGCCGGGATCGCGCTGGAGGACGTGACCGCCAAGCGCGACGCGGACGGCAACCTGATCCTGACGATAGCGGGCGGCGATGACCGCCTCGTGCTGGTCGATCCGCTCGCCGATCCGGACGCGATCGTCGGCACGCTCGCCTTCGCGGATGGGCGCACGCTGTCGATCGCGACGCTCTCCCGCGCCATTCCGGCGACCGATGGCGACGACCACGTAATCGTGCCATCCGGCGCTACCAATCCTGGCGGCGGCTCCGGCGCCGAGCTGTTCGGGCTCGACGGCAACGACACGATCGAGGCCGGCCGCGGCGCCGATATCCTCACCGGCGGGCGCGGCGACGACCTGCTCCAGGGCCACAGCGGGGCTGACACCTACTTCTTCGCCCGCGGCGACGGGCAAGACACGATTGCGGACGTGGAGGGCGTCGCGACCGGCGTCGTGGACCGCATCCGCTTCGCCGCCGGCATCACGGCCGGCGACATCCGGATCCTCTCGGTCGGGCCGCGCGACCTGGAGATCGGCATCGCCGGCAGCGACGATCGCATCACCATCCGCGACATGTTCGCGGCCGTCGGGCGCGACGGGCGGATCGAGGAGTTCGCGTTTGCCAACGGCACCGCCTGGTCGCTCGCGGAGATTCTCGCATTGGCCGGCACAGGCGGGGCCGGCGACGACACGATCGATTTCGGAACGCAACTGGCGCTGGACCTAGTGCTCGACGGAGGGGCGGGGGACGATCGGCTCGCCGGCGGACCGGGCGACACCACCTATGTCTTCGATCCGGGCGATGGACGGGACGAGATCATCGAGGCCGGGTATTTCGTCTTCTCGACCGACACGCTGCGCTTCGGGGCCGGGATCGATGCTGCGGCGCTGGTTGCGGTGCGCCACGGCAACGACCTGCTGCTGCGCTTTGCCGGCAGCGAGGACGAGGTGCTGGTCCGCAACCAGTTCGCCGTCGCTGCGGTGCCGATCGACCATGTCCTCTTCGCCGATGGGACTGCCCTGACGGCGGCAGACCTGGACAACCTCCTTGTCACCGAGGATGCGGCGCAGCGGCTGCTCCATCCGAGCGTGCCCGATGCCAACCCCTTCACCGATCCGCTCTTCGCGCGCCTGCACGCGGGCGACCCGGGTGATGGAGGAGGCGGCTCCGGTGGCGGAGGGGGCGGCACCGGCGGCTTCGACGGCCAGCCGCGCACGCTCACCGGCACGCCTGGTGCGGTCGATGTGTTCGAGTTCTTCGTTCCGTTGGTCGATGACGGGGCGGGGCTCGTCACGATCCTCGGCTTCGAGACGGGCGATCTCGGCGACAAGCTCGACATCCGGCTCGGCGCCGGCCTGTCCGGCGAGGTCGTCGCCCGGCAGGAAGGCACCGACACCTACATCTACTTCGTCGATGACGGCGTTCATGGCCTGGATGCGGCGTGGCTCCTGATCCGGCTCCAGGGGATCGATGCCGCGTCGCTGTCTCTCGGCAATTTCAATGGTGCCCCCTTCGCCTCGGCGGTTCCGCAGACGATCAGCGGCACGGCCGCGGCCGAGTCCCTGACGGGCGGCTGGGGCACGGACACGCTGCTCGGCAATGACGGCGCGGACACGCTGACGGGCGGGACGGGGTCGGACCTGCTGAGCGGCGGGAACCAGAGCGACCTGTATCGCTTCGGGCTGGGCTTCGGCCAGGACGTGGTTTCGGACAATGGCTGGTCGAACCAGT
>NZ_JAPSMD010000032.1 GCF_027856955.1 Falsiroseomonas oryzae
GGTGCCGCCGCCGCCCCATGCGCGGCTGCGCGGGCCGGAGACGGGGCTGGTGATGGTGCGCGGCCGCGCCGGCGGCGACGGCGCGCCGTTCAACCTGGGCGAGATGACCGTCACGCGCTGCGCGGTGCGGCTGGGCGATGGCCGCGTCGGACACGCCTATGTCGCCGGCCGCGACGCGCACCAGGCGGAGCTGGCCGCGCTGCTCGATGCCATGCTGCTGGACGAGGCCGCGCGCCCGGCAATCGAGGCCGCGGTGATCGCGCCGCTGGCAGAAGCGCAGCAGGCGCAGCGCGCGTCCGAGGCGCGCAAGGCCGCGGCGACGCGCGTGCAGTTCTTCACCATGACGCAGATGCGCTGATGCAGACGCGCTTCGCCGGCTTCGCCGATCCGGTGCTGGACGCCCAGGCCGGCTTCCGCGCCGTGCTGGAGGCGATGAGCCGGCCAGGCCGCGTGCAGCAGATGGTCGCACCGCCGGAGGTGCCGCCCGGCCTCTCGCCGGCGGCGGCTTCCGTGCTGCTGACCCTGGCGGATGCCGCGACGCCGCTGCGCCTCGCCGCGGGCGCGGAAGCCGAGGCCTGGGCGCGCTTCCATTGCGGTTGCCCGCTCGTCGCCGACGGCGCCGCCTTCGTGCTGGATCCCGCCGCCTCGCTGCTCGCGCTGGACGCCGGCACGGAAGAAGAGCCGGAACGCGGCGCGACGCTGATCCTGGAGGTCGCGTCGCTGCAGGAAGGCCCGCGGGACGAACGCTGCTGGCGCCTGACCGGGCCGGGCATCAAGGATGCGCAGCGGCTTCAGGTCGGCGGGGCGCCTGCGGGCTTCGTCGCGGACTGGGCGCGCAACCGCGCGCGCTTCCCGCGCGGCGTGGACGTCATCCTCTGCGCCGGGACGCGCATCGCCGCCCTGCCGCGCAGCGTCAGCATCGAGGACGCCTGAGATGTATGTCGCGACCAAGGGCGGCGAGCAGGCGATCGGCGCGGCCCACGCCTGGCTGGCCGAGACGCGGCGCGGCGACGCGGCGCTGCCCGAGATCGCGGCACGGCAGATCGAGGAGCAGCTCGGCCTGGCCGTGGACCGCGTGATGGCTGAAGGCAGCTGCCACGACCGCGGCCTGGCGGCGCTGGCGGTGAAGCAGGCGCGCGGCGACCTGATCGAGGCCGCCTTCCTGCTGCGCGCCTACCGCACGACCCTACCCCGCTTCGGCGCCAGCGCGCCGCTCGACACCGGCGCCATGCACATCCGCCGGCGCATCAGCGCGACCTACAAGGACCTGCCCGGCGGCCAAGTGCTCGGCCCCACCTTCGACTACACCCACCGCCTGCTGGATTTCCGCCTGGCGGCCGCGGGCTTGCCGCCGGAGCCCGCGCCCGAGGCCGAGCCGGATCCGGCGCCCACGCCGCGCGTGACGGAGCTGCTGGCGCAGGACGGGCTGATGCAACGCGAGGAACCGGGCGAGGCCGAGCCGGGCGACCTGACACGCGAGCCGCTGCGCTTCCCCGCCGACCGCCCGGTGCGGCTGCAGGCGCTGGCGCGGGGCGACGAGGGCTTCCTTCTCGGCCTGGGCTATTCGACGCAGCGCGGCTACGGAAACGCGCATCCCTTCGTGGGCGAGATCCGCGTCGGCGAGGTGGCGGTGGAGTTCACGCCGCCCGAGCTCGGCTTCGCGATCGAGCTGGGCGACATCGGCGTGACCGAATGCCAGATGGTCAACCAGTTCAAGGGCAGCCGCACCGAACCGCCGCAATTCACGCGCGGCTACGGCCTGGTCTTCGGCCATGGCGAGCGCAAGGCGATGGCGATGGCGCTGGTGGACCGTGCGCTGCGCGCGGAGGAGCTGGGCGAGGAGGCGACCGCGCCGGCACAGCAGCCGGAATTCGTGCTGTATCATTGCGACAACGTCGAGGCGACCGGCTTCGTCGAACACCTGAAGCTGCCGCACTATGTCGATTTCCAGAGCGAGCTCGAGAATGTGCGGACCATGCGCGCGGCCGCCACGAAGGCTGCCGCGGAATGACCCGCGATCCCGGCTACAACTTCGCCTATCTCGACGAGTCCACGAAGCGGATGATCCGCCGCGCCATCCTGAAGGGCGTGGCGATCCCCGGCCACCAGGTGCCCTTCGGCGCGCGGGAGATGCCGCTGCCCTATGGCTGGGGCACCGGCGGCATCCAGGTGACCGCCGCCGTCATCGGCCCCGCTGACGTGCTGAAGGTGATCGACCAGGGCGCCGACGACACCACCAACGCCGTCTCGATCCGCGCCTTCTTCCGCCGCGTCGCCGGCGTGGCGACCACGGAGCGCACGGCGGAGGCGACGGTGATCCAGACCCGCCACCGCATCCCCGAGCGCGCCCTGACCGAGAACCAGATCCTGGTCTACCAGGTGCCGATGCCGGAGCCGCTGTTCCGACTGGAAGCGCGCATCGCCGAGACGAAGCGCATGCACGCGCTGGCCGATTACGGGCTGATGCATGTGAAGCTGTATGAGGACATCGCGCGGCACGGCCACATCGCGACCAGCTACAACTACCCGGTGATGGTGAACGGGCGCTACCTGATGTCGCCCTCCCCCATCCCCGCCTTCGACAATCCGAAGATGGACCGCATGCCCGCGCTGCAGCTGTTCGGCGCGGGGCGGGAGAAGCGGATCTACGCCGTGCCGCCCTACACCTCGGTCCGCAGCCTGGATTTCGAGGACCACCCCTTCCGCCCGATCCGCGCGCCGCATGCCTGCACGCTGTGTGGCGCGCGCGACAGCTACCTGGACGAGGTGCTGACCGACGACCGCGGCGGGCGGATCTTCGTCTGCTCCGACACCGATCATTGCGCCGAACGCCAGGCCTCGCGCGAGGCGGCCGAGTGAGCAACGCGCTGCTCTCCGCGCGCGGGCTGGTCCTGCGCTTCGGCCGCATCGCCGCGCTGGATGGCGTGGACCTCGACATCTGGCCGGGCGAGGTCGTGGCGATCGTCGGCGAATCCGGCAGCGGCAAGACGACGCTGCTGCGCGCACTCTCGGGCCTGGTCCGTCCCGAGGCCGGCAGCGTCACCTATGCCGGGCAGGACGTGCTGGCGATGGGCGAGGCGGCGCGGCGTGACCTTATGCGCCGCGAGTGGGGCTTCGTGCACCAGAACCCGCGCGACGGCCTGCGCATGGGCGTCTCCGCCGGCGGCAACATCGGCGAGCGGCTGATGGCGGTCGGCGCGCGCCACTACGGCAACATCCGCGCCGAGGCGACGGCGTGGCTTCAGCGCGTGGAGATCGACCCCGACCGACTGGACGCGCTGCCGCGCACCTTCTCGGGCGGCATGCAGCAGCGGCTGCAGATCGCGCGCACGCTGGTGACGCGCCCGCGCCTCGTCTTCATGGACGAGCCGACCGGCGGCCTGGATGTCAGCGTGCAGGCGCGGCTGCTCGACCTGATCCGCGCGCTGGTGGCGGAGCTCGGCCTCGCCGTGCTGATCGTCACGCACGACATCGCCGCGGCGCGGCTGCTGGCGCACCGCATCGTGGTGATGCGCCATGGCCGCGTGGTGGAGGAAGGGCTGACCGACCGCGTGCTGGACGACCCGCAGCACCCCTATACGCAGCTCCTCGTCGCCTCGGTGCTGGCGGCATGAGCTTTGCCTTGCGCGCGGAGGGGCTGGGCAAGTCGTTCACGCTGCACCTGCAGGGCGGCATCACGCTGCCGGTGCTGCACGGCATCGACCTGTCCGTGGCGCCGGGTGAATGCGTCGCCCTGGCCGGGCCTTCGGGCGCCGGCAAGTCCACGCTGATGCGCTGCCTCTACGGCAACTACGGCGCCGGCAGCGGGCGGATCCTGCTGCGGCACGACGACGCGGTGGTGGACCTGGCGGCGGCCGATGCGCGTCTGGTCCGCGCGGTGCGGCGCGACACGCTGGGCTATGTATCCCAGTTCCTGCGCGTCATCCCCCGCGTCCCGGCCGTCGAGATCGTGGCGGAGCCGCTGACCGCCCGCGGCATCGCGCGCGAGGAGGCGCTGGCCCGCGCCGGGGCGCTGCTGGCGCGACTGAACCTGCCCGAACGGCTGCACCGCCTGCCGCCCGCCACCTTCTCCGGCGGGGAGCAGCAGCGCGTGAACCTTGCCCGCGGCTTCGCCCCTGGCTATCCGGTACTGCTGCTGGACGAACCCACCGCCAGCCTCGACGCCGCCAACCGGGAGGTCGTGATCGCCCTGATCGCCGAGGCCAAGGCGCGCGGCACGGCGATCATCGGCATCTTCCACGACGTCGAGGTGCGCGACCGCGTGGCCGACCGGCTGTTCGAGGTCGCGCCGTTGGCAGAGGTTGCATGACGCCCGAGATCATCCTGACCAACGCGCTGCTGGTCCTGCCGGAGGAGGTGGTGGCCGGCACGGTGGTGATCCGCGGCGACCGCATCGCGGATGTCCAGCCGGGCCGCAGCCATGCGGCCGCGTCCCGCAACCTGGATGGCGACCACCTGATCCCCGGCATCGTGGACGTCCACACCGACAACCTGGAACGCCAGGTCAGCCCGCGCGCCACCGCGCGCTGGCCGTCGCGCTCCGCCATGCTGGCCCATGACCAGCAGACCGCCGCGGCGGGCGTGACGACGGTGCTGGACGCGCTCTGCCTCGGCGACCTCGGCTTCGACGCCGGCCGCACCCAGACCTTCCGCGACGGCGTCGCGGACCTGGACGCGCTGGGGCGGACCGGCCTGCTGAAGAGCGAGCACTTCCTGCACCTGCGCTGCGAGCTGCCGGCCGCCGACATGCCGGAACTGGTGGAGACGGTCGCGGATCACCCGCTGGTGCGCATGGTCAGCCTGATGGACCACTCCCCCGGCGTCGGCCAGTATCGTGACGTCGCGCGCTACAAGGCGATGCGCATCCGCCAGATGCAGCTGACGCCGGACCAGGTGGACAAGCGCATCGGCGAGTTGCTGGAACAGCGCGGCAGGCTGCGCGAGAGGCAGCGGCGCTGGCTGCTGGACCGCGTGCGCCATCGCAACCTGCCGCTGGCCAGCCACGACGACGCGACGCCGGCCGAGGTGGAGGCGAACGCCGCCGACGGCATCATGATCAGCGAGTTCCCTGTGGCGATGGAGGCCGCGCAGGCGGCGAAGCGGCTGGGGGTGGAGGTGATCGCCGGCGCGCCCAACATCGTCCGCGGCGGCAGCCATTCCGGCAACGTCGCTGCCGCCGAACTGGTGCGGGCTGGCGCGGTGGACGTGCTGGCCAGCGACTACGTGCCGCCCGCGATGGTGGAGGCCGCCTGGCTTTCCGCCGGCCAGGGCGACACCACGCTGCCGAAGGCGGTCGGCATGATCACCGACCGCGCGGCAAGCATGGTCGGGCTGCACGACCGCGGCCGCATCGAGCCCGGGCTGCGCGCCGACCTGGTGCAGGTGCGCCCGCATGAAGGGCACGCCGTGGTACGCCGCGTCTGGCGCGCTGGCGAACGCGTGGCGTGATGCGCCGCGCCGCGGGGGCAAGGCGGTGAGGGTCGCGCTCTACTGGGCGCCGCGGCTGGACGACCCGCTGCATGCGCTCGGCTCCGCCTGGCTCGGGCGGGATGCCGAGACGGGCGCGACGCTGCCCCAGCCTGCCCTGCCTGGCCTCGACATCGCGGAGCTCACGGCCGATCCGCGCAGCTACGGGCTGCACGCGACGCTGAAGCCGCCCTTCCGCTTGCGCACGGGCTGGCATGCGCTGCGTGACGCCGCGATGGACCTGGCGGCGCGCACCCGCCCCTTCGCCCTGCCGCCGCTGATGCTGGCGGAGCATCACGGCTTCCTGGCGCTGGTCGAATCGACCAAATCGGCGGAGCTGCAGGCCTTCTGCGACGCCTGCGTGGAAGCGCTCGACGCGCATCGCGCGCCGCCGACGGAGGAGGAGATCGCCCGCCGCCGGCCCGAGCGCATGACTGAGCGGCAGCGCAGGCTCCTGCAGCGCTGGGGCTATCACTATGTCTTCGAGGAGTGGTGGTTCCACGTCACGCTGACGCGCCGGCTGACGCCAGAGGAGCGCGCCATGGTCCAGCCGGCGCTGGCGGCGCATCTGGGCGACGCCCCTGCCCTGCCTCGCCGCCTGACGGAACTCTGCCTGTTCAGCCAGGCCGCGCCCGGCGCGCCCTTCCTGATCGCGGAGCGCCTGCCTCTGCTGGGCTGATCCGGCCGCCGTCAGCCGCCGAAGGCCCGGGTGGCGTAGTCGCTGCGCAGCCCCTCCAGCAGGTCCACCATGCGCGCCACGCCCTGCGCGATGCCGCCGTCGTTGACGATGCGCCGATGCGCGATGCCAGGCGGGATCGGGGCCTGCCGGCCGAGGCGGGCGGCGACGGCCCCCGCATCCTCGCGCCCGCGCGCCGCCAGGCGGGACGCCCGCAGTTCCGGCGGCGCCGTGACTTCGATCACGGTCAGCGGGAAGCGCCGATGCGCCTCGGCCAGCACGCCGCGCGACAGGTTCGCGACCACGAGGCCCCACTGCATGTCCGCCACGATATCGGCGGGAATGCCGTAGAGAAGGCCATGCGCGTCCCACCACAGGGCGAAGCCCCCGAGGTCGCGCAGCCGGTGGAACTCCGCCGGCGTCGCCGGCAGGTGGTCCTCGCCGCCCGGTTCGGCGGGGCGGGTGATCGTGCGGCGGACGAAGCGGATCGCCGGCGTGCCGGCAAGCGCCGCGCGCGCGCCTGACAGCAGCGTGTCCTTGCCCGCCCCGGACGGCCCGACCACCCCGACCAGCACCCTGATCCTCCGTATTGACCGTCACGCTTCTGCCTGCGCCTATCCCGCCGCTCAAGCGCACGACCACGAAGGTTCATCGCATGTTCACGACGCGCCCCGAGATCGCCGGCAGCTTCGGCGTCGTCGCCTCGACGCACTGGATCGCCTCGCAGGTCGGCATGGCCGTGCTGGAGCGCGGCGGCAACGCCTTCGACGCCGCGGCCGCGGCCGGCTTCACCCTGCAGGTCGCGGAGCCGCACCTGAACGGCCCGGGCGGCGACGCACCGATCATCATCCACGATGCCAAGTCCGGCGCGCAGCGCGTGATCTGCGGCCAGGGCGTCGCGCCGGCCGGCCTCAGCGTAGCGCATGTGAAGGACCATCTCGGCCTCGACCTGGTGCCCGGCACCGGGCTGCTGCCGGCAGTGGTGCCGGGCGCCTTCGACGCCTGGGCCCTGATGCTGCGGGACTGGGGCACCTGGTCGCTGCGCGACGTGCTCTCCTACGCCATCGGCTATGCGCGGCGCGGCATCCACTACGTGCCGCGCATCATCGCGACCCTGAACACCGTGCGCCCGATCTTCGAGGCGGAGTGGACCACCTCCGCCGCGCTCTGGCTGCGCGACGGCGGGCCGCAGGAGGGCAGGCTCTGGGCCAACCCGACGCTGGCCGAGACCTGGGAGCGGCTGCTGCGCGAGGCCGAGAGCGCAGGCCGCGACCGCGTGGCGCAGATCGATGCCGCGCGCAACGCCTGGTACGGCGGCTTCGTGGCGGAGGCGATCGACCGGTTCTTCCGCACGCAGGAGATCCTCGACACCTCGGGCCGCCGCCATCGCGGCGTGCTGACCGGCGACGACATGGCGAAGTGGCGCGCCACGGTGGAAGCGCCGCTGCGGCGCGACTACCGCGGCACCACGCTGCTGAAATGCGGCGTCTGGAGCCAGGGCCCGGCCATGCTGCAAACCATGGCCCTGCTCGAGGGCTTCGACGTGGCGGCCATGGACCCGCTGGGCGAGCGCTTCATCCACACCGTCGTCGAATGCCTGAAGCTCGCCTTCGCCGACCGCGAGGCCTTCTACGGCGACCCCGACTTCGTGGACGTGCCGATCCATGCGCTGCTGTCCGAGGACTACGTCGCGGAGCGACGGAAGCTGGTGGGCGAGACCGCCTCGATGGAACTGCGCCCCGGCTGCATCCCGGGCTACGACCGCGCGGCGCCGGACTTCGCCGCCGCGGAGGCGCGGAACGAGTTGCTCACCCGCGCGCCGGGCGCCGGCGAGCCCACCGTCGCGCGGCTTGGCGCATCCGGCGGCGATACCTGCCACCTCGACATCATCGACGCGCAGGGGAACATGGTCAGCGCCACGCCCTCCGGCGGCTGGCTGCAATCCTCCCCGGCCATCCCGGAGCTCGGCTTCTGCCTGGGCACGCGCGGGCAGATGTTCTGGCTGGACGAGTCGCTCCCGAACGGCCTGAAGCCGGGCAAGCGGCCGCGCACCACGCTCTCGCCGGCCATGGCGCTGAAGGACGGCCGGCCCTGGCTCAGCTTCGGGACGCCGGGCGGCGAGCAGCAGGATCAGTGGCAGCCCATCATGTTCGCCAGGATGGTCGATCACGCCATGGGCATCCAGCAGGCGATCGACGCCCCCTCCTTCCACACCGAGCACTGGCCCTCCAGCTTCTGGCCGCGCCCGGCGAAGCCCGGGAAGGTGGTCATCGAGGGCCGCTACCCGCCCGAGGTCGCCGCGGCGCTGGCGGCGCGCGGACACAAGGTGGAGGTCGGCGGCGAGTGGTCGGAAGGCCGCCTGACCGGCGCCCGCCAGGAGGCCGACGGGCAGCTCTTCGCTGGCGCCAACCCGCGCGGCATGCAGGGTTACGCCGTCGGGCGCTGACGGGCGCCGCCGCCTCCGGCGAACTGATGCGGTGACGCGCCGTTGTCTTGACCGGTGGCAAGACGGCATCGCATCGCGGTCGGCATGGTTCGCCGCCGCACCATCCTTCTCGCGTTGACGGCCCTGGCCGGCTGCGCCGCGCCGGCGCCGACACCGCCAGCGCCACCACCACCGCGACGCGCCCAGCCGGTGACGCTGCCCGAGCGCGTGCGGCAGGAAGCCTGGCTGACGCGCTTTTGGGCGGAACTCACGCCCGCGCAGAAGCGTCGCGTGCTGGGCCGCCTGCGCCGCGGGGAGCCGCCGGCCGCGCGGTCCGAGGCGGAGGCCGCGCCGGTCTGGGATGCGCTCGGCCTTCCGGAGCGCAACGCGCTGGTTTTCGGCACGGGGCTGCCGCGCACGGGTGGCTGATCCGCCACAGGGCGGCCGCGCCGGCCGCAACGAAGCTGACCTGACCTTTCCGTGAATTGCCCGCCGCTGCGCGGGGCGCCCAGCCTGCGCGAATGAGGCACGGGGGGGTGTCCGTCCTGCTGTCCGCGGCGCTGCTGGCCGGCTGTGCCGAAGGCAGCGCGCCGCCAGCGCCGCTGCCCGAGCCCGTGCAGGCCAGCGTGGCGGAGGATCCGGCGCCGCCTTCGGTGACCCTGGCGGAACGCATCCGCGACGAGGGCTGGATCGTGCGTTTCTGGGAGCAGCTGACGCCCGCCCAGCGCCGACGCGTGACCAAGCAGCTGCGCAACAACGTGCCGAGGCTGGCCAGCGAGGAGGCGGAGGCGGCGCCGATCTGGGATGCGCTCGGACTGCCCGAGCGCGACGCGCTGATCTTCGGCAGCGGCATAAGACGCGCGTCCGGGCCCTGACGGTTGTGCCGGCGCGTGGTTTGGCCGGCTGCGCTCGTGCGATTCCTGCTGTTCCCCGGGCGTTTCGAACTAAGCTGCAGGCGCAGGCGGGCGACGGGCCATCCTGCCGCCCGGAGACCGCCGATGATCCACCGCCGCATCCTCCCCGCTGTCGCGGCCGGCCTGCTCGCCGCGCCCGCCAGGGCCCAGTCGCCCGACGGGTCGGCAGCCTGGCCGAACCGTCCGATCCGGCTGGTGGTGCCGCTGCCGCCCGGCGGCGCGGCCGACCTGATCGGGCGGATCCAGGCGCAGGTGCTGTCGGATGGACTGGGCGTGCCGGTGGTGGTGGACAACCGCCCCGGGGCCGGCAGCACGCTCGGCACGGCCTTCGTCGCGCAGGCGGCGCCGGACGGCTACACCATCATGCTCGCCAGCCCCTCCTCGCATCTCGGCGCGCCGCTGCTGATGCGCACGCCGGGCTACGAGGGGGTGGACGACTTCACCCAGATCGGCAGCTTCTCCGCGGGCACCGCGCTCGTCTGCGTCAACAACGCGCTGCCGATCCGGAGCATCCCGGACCTGGTGGCGCATGCGAAGGCCAATCCCGGCAGGCTGAACTTCGGCTCGGCGGGCGCCGGCGGAGCGAACCACATGCTCGGCGTCCTCTTCATGCAGCGGGCGGGCGTCGAGTTCACACACGTCCCGTATCGCGGCGGCGCGCCGGCGCTGGCGGATCTGATTGCGGGCAACATCCAGCTGGTCTTCGACAGCTTCGCGGGCATCATCGGCGCGGTGCGCGCCGGGCAGGTGCGCGCGCTCGCGGTGACCAGCAAGGCACGCTGGCCGCTCGCCCCCGAATTCCCGACGGTGCAGGAGGGCGGCGTGCCCGACTACGACCTGCCCAGTTTTTCCATGGTCGTCGGGCCGAAGGGCATCCCGGAGCCCATCGTCCGGCGCATGAACCAGGTGATCAATTCCGGGCTGCAGCGGCCGGAGATCATCGCGCGGATGACGCCGCTCGGCATCGCCCCTCTGCCGGGAACGCCGGCCGAAGCCACGGCCCTGATGCGTGAGCAGCGCGCCAACTGGCAGGCGCTGGTGCGGAGCATCGGGCTGCAGCCCGAGTGACCGCGGCCCCGCCAGCGTGCGCCAGTGTCAGCGCTTGCCTGCCTGCGCGCGCAGCTGCGCGATCGTCGCCCGGTTCGTCACCTGCTCCGGATTCATCCGCACCTCGATGATGGCGGGCTTCCCGCTGGCCTTCGCCCGCTGGAAGGCGGGCACCAGCTCCTCCGTGCGGGTGACGACCTCCCCATGGCCGCCGAAGCTCTCGATGAAGCGCGCGAAATCCGGGTTGGTCAGCGCCGTGCCGGAGACGCGGCCGGGATAGGTACGCTCCTGGTACATGCGGATGGTGCCGTACATCCCGTTGTTGAACACCAGGATGATCGGCGCGGCGCCGTGGTGGAACGCGGTCGCGATCTCCTGTCCCGTCATCAGCGCGCCGCCGTCGCCGACGAAGCACAGCACGGTGCGGCCGGGATGGGTGATGGCCGCGCCGATCGCGGCGGGCACGCCGTAGCCCATCGCGCCGTTGGTCGGACCGAGGAAATCCTGCCCGTCCCGCAGATGCATGAAACGCGTCGGCCAGGTGGCGAAGTTGCCGGCATCGGTGGTGAAGATGGTGTCGGCCGGCAGCACCTTCTCCAGCTCCTGCAGCGCGACGGCCAGGTTCAGCGGGCCCTCGTACTCCGGCGCCTTCGACTGCGCCTCCCGC
Organism: Falsiroseomonas oryzae; assembly: GCF_027856955.1. Lineage (GTDB taxonomy): Bacteria > Pseudomonadota > Alphaproteobacteria > Acetobacterales > Acetobacteraceae > Falsiroseomonas > Falsiroseomonas oryzae. The sequence goes on from NZ_JAPSMD010000032.1 coordinate 11,196, forward strand.
GCCGCGCGGACGGCGGCGCGCCAGCCGGACCAGCGGGGCGCGGCGATCCGCGGCGTCGCCGCCGCGGCGTGAGCGAAGGCGTTCACCTCGGCGACGATGCCGAGCGCGACGCGGTGCACGCGCCCGATCTCCGTCTGCTCGGGATGGACATGCACGATGGGCTGGCTGCCCGCCAGGTCGAACAGCGTGTAGCCCTGGCTCACCGGCTCCCCCAGGCGCGTGCCGATGGCGAGGATCAGGTCGGCCTCCCGCGCCTTCGCCACCAGGCCGGCATCGGCGCCCACACCCAGGTCGCCCGCGTAGTGCGCGCTGGTGCCGTCGAACAGGCCCTGGCGGCGGAAGGCGACGGCGACGGGAATGTCGTTGCCCACCAGGAAGTCGCGGATCGCGGCGCGGCCTTCCGGCGTCCAGCGGCTGCCGCCGAGGATCGCCAGCGGGCGCTCCGACGTCTCCAGCATCGCCATCAGCCGCGGCAGGGCATCCGGAGCGGGATGCGGCGGCAGCAGCGGCTGCGGTCCGATATCCGGGACGGCGGCCAGGTGCTTCTGCATCTCCTCGCTGAGCGCCACGACAACGGGGCCCGGCCGGCCGCTGACGGCCACGTCGAAGGCATGCGCCATCAGTTCCGGAATGCGCGCCGCCTCGTCGATCTGCGTCACCCACTTGGCGATGGGCGAGAAGAAGCGGCGGTAGTCCACTTCCTGGAAGCTCTCGCGGTCGGTCTCGGAGACCGGGATCTGGCCGACCAGGAGCACCAGCGGCGTGCTGTCCTGCTGGGCCACATGCACGCCGATGGCGGCGTGGCACGCGCCGGGCCCGCGCGTTACCACCGCCACGCCGGGCCGGCCAGTCAGCTTGCCCTGGGCCTCGGCCATGTGGACGGCGCCGGCCTCGAAGCGGCAGGTGACGAGCTCAATCCGGTTGCGCTGCGCGTAGAGGCCGTCGAGGAGGTCGAGGTAGCTCTCGCCGGGCACCGCGAAGACATGCGTCGCCCCGTTCGCCACCAGCGCATCGGCCAGAAGCTGGCCACCCGTGCGCCCCTCGGGCCGCGCCGCATCCGCCATGAACCGTCCTCCCCAACCCAGTGGGAGGACGGTTTAGCCGCCCCGCGGGCGCCCGGCTACTCGGCGGCGGCGGGATGCGGCGCCGGCGCGCGCTTCTCTAGCTCGGTCAGGCGCGCCGCCACCGCACCGATCGGCTTGGTGAAGCCGGCCAGCAGCAAATACAGCGCGGGCACCGCGTAGAGCGTGAGGAAGGTGGAAAGCGTCACGCCGCCCACGATCACCACGCCCAGCGCCTCCCGGCTCTCGGCCCCGGCGCCGCTCGCCATGGCCAGTGGCACCGCACCCAGCACCGTCGCGATCGAGGTCATGAGGATGGGTCGCAGCCGGACCACCGAGGCCTCGAGCACGGCGTCGTGGATGGACAGGCCGCGGTCGCGCAGCTGGTTGGCGAATTCCACCACCAGGATGCCGTTCTTCGCCATCAGGCCGATCAGCAGGATCATGCCGATCTGGCTGAAGACGTTCAGCGTGTTGCCAGTGAGGTGCAGCGCCAGCAGCCCGCCCGTCACCGCCAGCGGCGTCGAGAGCAGGATGATGAAGGGGTGGATGAAGCTCTCGAACTGCGCGGCCAGCACCAGGAACACCACCAGCAGCGCCAGGGCGAAGGTCACGTAGAGCGCGCCGGAGCTCTCCTTGAACTCCAGGCTCTGGCCCCGGTAGCTGATGCGCGCATCGGGCGGCAGCACCTCCCTCGCGACGCCCTCCATGAAGGCCAGCGCATCCCCCAGCGTGTAGCCAGGCGCAAGCGAGGCGGTGATGGTGATGGCGCGGACCCGATCCTCGCGCGCCAGCGACTGCGGGCGCGCCCGTTCGCTGAGCGTGACGACGTTGGAGAGCGGCACCAGTGCGCCCTGCTGGGACCCGGCGCCCGCGATCAGGCCGAGCTGACCGCCGGCGCTGGTGCGGACGAAGATGTTCTGCAGGTCGTAGGGCGTCGAGCGGTCCTGCTCACGCGCCTGCAGCAGGATCTTGTACTCCTCGCCGCCCTGCACATAGGTGCCGACCTCGCGCGAGCCGAGCATCGTCTCGATGGTGCGGCCGACCGCCTGGATGGAGACCCCGAGTTCGGCCGCCTTGCGGCGATCGATGTCCACGCGGATCTCGGGCTTGGTCTCGCGGTAGTTGCTGTCCAGGTTGAGCAACCGCGGGTTCTGCCGCGCGCGCTCCAGGAAACGGTCGCGCCACTGCACCAGCGTGGCGTAGTCGCTGCCGCCGATCACGAACTGCACCGGCGGCTGGAAGCCGCGCTGGCCGAGCGAGGGCGGGTTCAGCGCGAAGGCGCGCGTGCCCGGCACGGCCAGCAGCTGGGGCATCAGCTCCGCCGCGATCGCCTGCTGCTTGCGCTCCCGCTCATGCCAGGGCTGGAGGCGCATGAAGATGTTGGCGACGTTGCCCTGCGCCGGTCGCTGGAAGCCGCCGATGGTCGCGAACAGCGACTGCACCTCGCCGCGCTCGATATAGGGCTGAACGATGCGCTCGATGCGCTGCACCTGCTCCCGGGTGTAGGCGAAGCTCGCACCCTCGGGACCGGTGGTCGGGATGATGATGATCCCGCGGTCCTCGACGGGGGCGAATTCCTTCGGAATCACGTTGAACAGCGCCACCGCCAGCGCGCAGACCACGCCCATCGCGCCCAGCGTGATGAAGGGCGCGGCCAGCGCGCGCTTCAGCGTGACGCGCAGCAGCCAGTTCATCCCCAGGAAGAACGGCTCGGTCCAGCGCACCAGCCGGCTCTCGCCCTCATGCGGCTTCAGCAGCTTCGAGCACATCATCGGCGTCAGGGTCAGCGCGATGAGGCCCGAGAAGGCGACCGACGCCGCCAGCGCGAAGCCGAACTCGGTGAACAGGCGGCCGGTGTTGCCGCCCATGAAGGACAGCGGCAGGAACACCGCGATCAGCACCAGCGTCGTCGCGATGACCGCGAAGGCGATCTCGCGGGAGCCGCGCAGCGAGGCGAGCAGCGGGTGCTCGCCCTCCTCGATGCGGCGGTGGACGTTCTCCAGCACCACGATGGCGTCGTCCACCACCAGGCCGATGGCCAGCACCAGGCCGAGCAGCGTCAGCACGTTGATCGAGAAGCCGAGCGCGGCCAGCGCGATGAAGGAGGCGACGATGGAGACCGGGATGGCCACCGCCGGGATGATGGTGGCGCGGAAGCTGCGCAGGAACAGGAAGATGACGACGACCACCAGCACCAGCGCGGTGACCAGCGCGTGCTCGACCTCGTAGATCGATTGGCTGATGAACAGGCTCTCGTCGTAGCCGACCACCACCTCCACGCCTTCCGGCACGGAGCCGCGGATGCGCTCCACCTCCGCCTTCACGCCCTCCGCCACCGACAGCGTGTTGGCGGTGGACTGACGCAGGATACCGAGGCCCACGGCGGGCTTGCCGTTGATGCGGTACTCGCCGCGCGTGTCCTCCGGCGCGACTTCCACCTGCGCCACGTCGCCCAGCAGCACCTGCCCGCCGCCGGTGCGGCTGATCACCACCTGGCGGAACTGCTCCGGGCGGCTCATGCGCGTATCGGTGCGGACGGTCAGTTCGCGCTGCGCGCTCTCCAGCCGGCCGCCTGGCAGCTCGATATTCTCGCGGCGGATCGCGTCCTCCACGTCCTGCACGGTCAGGCCGCGCGCGGCGAGGGACTGGCGGTCCAGCCAGATGCGCATGGCCGGCTTGCGTTCGCCCAGCACCAGTACCTGTGCCACGCCGTCCACCACGGCCAGGCGGTCCGCGAAGCGGCGTCGCGCCAGCTCCGTCAGGTCCATGCCGGAGAGCTGGTCGGACACCAGGGCAATCCAGAGGATCGGACGGGCATCGCCATCCACCTTCTGCACCACGGGCGTGTCCGCCTGCTCCGGCAACCGGGCAAGGGTGCGCGCCACGCGGTCGCGCACGTCGTTGGAGGCCGAATCCACGTCGCGCGTCAGGCGGAACTCGATGGTGACCTGGCTGCGCTCGTCGCGCGACTGGGAGGAGATGAACTTGATGCCCTCGATGCCCGCGACGGCGGCCTCGATCAGCTCGGTGATCTGGGTGTCCACCACGGCGGCGGAGGCGCCGCGGTAGGTGGTGGTCACCGAGACGACCGGCGGGTCGATGGCGGGATATTCGCGGATGGGCAGGCGCATCAGCGACGCGATGCCCAGCACGATCAGCATCAGGCTGACGACCGTCGCGAAGACCGGCCGCTTGATCGAGATGTCGGAGAGAACCATGGGCCCGGCGCCTCTGGATCAGCAGGTCGGAAAGGTCAGGAGGTCGGCCGCGTGAGCGTCTCGACCACGCGCACCGGGGCGTCGTTGCGCAGCCGCTGGATGCCGCGCACCACGACCGGCTCTCCCTCGCGCACGCCGGACAACACCTCCACCTCGCCTGGCAGGCGCTGGCCGAGGCGCACCTCGACGCGGCGCGCGCGGTTGTCGCGGATGACGTAGACGTAGTTGCGGTCACCGATCGGGTCGAGCGCCTCCTCGGCGATCAGCAGCGCGTTGTCACGCCGCTCCATCTCGACCTCGACCGTCATGAACAGGCCGGGCTTCAGCGCCTCGTCGGCATTGTCGAACTCGCTGATCACGCGGACGGTGCGGGTCGCGGTGTCGATGCGGGTGTCCACCACCGCGACGCGGCCATCGAAGCGGCGGTCGCCGAAGGCGGCGGCGCGCGCCAGCACCAGGCTGCCCGGCCGCACGCGGGCCACGTATATCTCCGGCACCGAGAACTCGACACGCACGCGGGAGATGTCGTCGAGCGTGGTCACCACCGTGCCAGGCTGCACCAGCGCGCCAACGCTGACCTGGCGCAGCCCGACGCGGCCCGCGAACGGCGCGGTGACCATCAGCTCCTCCAGCCGGGCCTGCGCCTGGCGCACCCGGCCTTCCGCCTGGCGGCCCAGCGCCTCGAGCTGATCGAGGCGGGCCTGGGTGATCGCCTGCCCGGGCTGCAGCTGGCGCGCGCGGACGAGCTGGGTGCGGGCGTCGTCGAACAGCGCGCGCGCCTGGTCGAGCTCGGCGCGCAGGGCTGCGGCGTCAAGGTCGACGAGCTGCTCGCCCTCCCGCACGCGCTGGCCTTCCTGGAAGCGGATGTTCTGGACGATGCCGGTGACCTTGGCCGTGATCGTCACCGCGTCGCGGGCGCGCACCGTGCCCACGCTTTCGGCACGATCCACGACCGTGGACACGCGCACAGGGGAGACCACCACCCCGACCGGGCCGCCGCCACCGCCCCCGCGCTGCTGCTGGGTGGGCGCCGCGGCCTCCAGGCCAACGAGCGCCAGGGGACGCGGCAGGCCGAACTGTTCGCCGTAGACGTGCCACGCCGCGCCTAGGCCCCCGACGAGAGCGAGCACGGCAAGCTGGGGGAGTGTTCGCATGCGACCCGGATCCTGTCCCCGCTGTTCTGGCCCTTCGATGCCGAGCCGGCAAGAGTTTCGTTCCCTGCCGAACGCCCGCCCGACGAGACGAAATGCTGCCGGTAGCCATCCGGCGTGACATCCGAGCCGCCAAAGCGACCGGCGCCACGCCAGGAGATGGCGCTGCGCAGGCTACGGGCAAGAACTCGGCAAGCAAGTTTCATACCGCAACAAGGCCGGAACCTGGTCGCTGGCGCATGCGATCCACCGGATCGGTCGCCGGCAGCAGCCCGCCGGGTCTAGCCGCGCCTCCCGCCAGGGGACAATGTGGTGCGCCCCCCGGACCGGAGCGAGGTGCGATGCGTGCGATCTTCGTGATGATCAAGTGCGAGATGGGCGCGGCCTATCGCGTGGCCCGCGAGATGGCCGACAGCATCCCGGAACTGTCGGAGATGCACTCCATCAGCGGCCAATACGACCTGCTTGGGAAGTTCTACCTGGAAGCGGACCAGGACATCGGGCTGTTCGTGGTCGAACGCGTCCAGACGGTCGCCGGTGTGAAGGACACGTATACGCTGCAGACCTTCAACGCCTTCTCGGGGGCCCGGGGCTGAGGGAGTGCCGCGCCGCCACCCGGCTGCCACGATCCGCCCGGGAATGCCACGCCGCCGCCCAGCCGGCGCCGCAGCGCGGGGGGAGACTGCAGGGCGTGGAGGACCCCCCCGATGCGCGTGCTTCCCGCCCTTGCCCTCTCCGGCGCCCTGCTCACCGGCGCCTGCGCGAATCCTGACGGCAGCCTGAACGTCCCGGCCACGCTGGCCCTCGGCGCCGGCGCGGCAATCGCCGGGATCGCCATCGCCTCGGCCAACGACCGACCGCGCTACAACCACGGCTACTACCGTGCGCCGCCGCGCGGATACGGCTATGGCCGCCCGGCCTATGCCTATGGCTACGGCCGCCCGACCTATCGCCGCTGGTAGCGCGGCCGGCGCGGCCGCTCAGTTCATCGTCAGGAATTCCGGCATTTCGGAGATCGGCCGCGCCGCCTTCAGCGCAGCGATGTCCGGCACCGGGCGGGACAGGGCGGCATCGCCGGCCACGGCCGCCTCGATCGCCGCCGCGGCCGCCAGCACCAGCGCGTCCCCGCCGCGCGGGCCGACGATCTGCAGCCCGAAGGGCATACCCGCCTGGTCGCGGCCGAGCGGCAGGCTGCAGGCCGGGTGGCCGACGAGCGAGACCGCATAGGCCAGCGACAGCCAGTGGAAATAGGTGCGGGTCGGCTGCCCGTCGATCTCCTTCGGATACAGCTCCCGCCAGCTGCGCGGGCTGATGGTGATGGCGGGCGAAATCAGCAGGTCGTGATCCGCGAAGAAGCGCTGCCAGCCCCGGTAGATGCGGGTCTGCGCCGCCGCGGCCCGGGCGTAGTCGCCCAGGCCGTAGCGCTGCGCCTCCTCCAGGTTGGCGCGCACATTGGGGCCGACCTTGTCCGGCGCCCGCTGCAGCTTCTCGAGGTGGGTGGCGAGGTATTCGGCCGCCCGCAGCACCTCGAAGGCCTCGTCGGTGCCGGCGCAGTCCGGGCTGGCGAAGGCGACCCGACCGAAGAGCGGCTCCAGGTCTGCGACGCGTTTCGCGAAAACCTCGCGGATCTGCGACTCCACCGGGGCGAAACCGAAATCCGGCGTCGCCGCCACCCGCAGCCCCGCCAGGTCCAGCCGCGCCGGCGGGAACAGAGCCGGATCGCCGCCGCGCACCGCCCGGCCGTGCAGCGTGTAGGCCAACGGATCCACCGGATCGTCGCCGGCGACGGCTGAGAGCATCAGCGCGCAATCCTCCGCGCGGCGCGCCATCGGGCCGAGCACCGAGATCGGCGCCCAGCCGATCGACCGCCGCTCCGACGGCACCAGTCCCGGCGAGGGGCGGAAGCCGAAGATGCCGTTGAAGGCGGCCGGGTTGCGCAGGGACCCGCCGGTGTCGCTGCCCGTGCAGAGCGGCATCATCCCCGTGGCCAGCGCCACCGCCGACCCGCCGGAGGAGCCGGCGGCGTTCTTCGTCGGATCGAAGGCGTTGCCCGTCGCGCCATACACCACGTTGCGCGTATTGGCGCCGGATCCGAATTCCGGCGTGTTCGTCTTGCCGAGCACGATCCCGCCGGCCCGGCGGATGCTGGCCACGAAGCGCCCGTCCTTCGCCGGCACATGGTCGGCGAACAGCGCGCTACCCCAGGTCGTGCGCAGCCCCGCCGTCTCGTCCAGGTCCTTGATGCCGAGCGGCAGGCCGTGCAGCGGCCCAAGCGCCTCGCCCCGCATCACCGCGGCCTCCGCCGCCTTCGCCGCTGCCAGCGCGCGCTCCGCGTCCAGCGCGACCACCGCGTTCACCGCGTGGTTGACCTGGCCGATGCGGGCCAGGCAGCTCTCCACCAGCTCAACCGGGCTCAACTGCCGCGCGCCGATGCGGCGGCGCGCCTCGACGGCGGAGAGGTCGCAAGGCTCGGTCACGCGGCAAGCTCCTTCTGGTAGAGCGCGAGCATCGCCGCATCGAAGCAGGCGACGGTGATGTCGAGGTCCTCGGCGGCCTGCCGCAGCGTCGCGACGGCGATGCGGGTCGCCACCTCGGCCGGGTAGCCGTAGATGCCGGTGGAGATGGCCGGGAAGGCGATGGAACGCCCGCCCGCCTCGCGCAGCCGGTCGAGCGCGGCGCGGTAGGCGCCGGCGAGCAGCGCGGCCTCGTCCCGGTGCCCGCCCAGCCAGCGCGGGCCGACGGCATGAATGATCCAGCGCGCCTTCAGGCCGAAGCCGGGGGTGATCCGCGCCTCCCCGGTCGGGCAGGGTGCGAGCGGCGCGCAGGCCGCGGCCAGCTCGCGCGCGCCGGCGGCGCGAAAGATCGCGCCGCAGACGCCGCCGCCCTCGGCCAGGCGCTCATTCGCCGCGTTCACCACCGCATCGACGTCGAGGGTGGTGATGTCGGCCAGGCGCGCGGCGATCGGCATCAGTAGCCCAGCGCGCAGCCATCCTTGCGCGGATCGCTCCCGCCGACCAGGCAGCCGCGCTCGCGGTCGATCAGGATCGCCTGGCCGCCGCCATGCGGCTTCTCGATCAACTCGCAGACATGGCCGAGGCGGTTGAGACGGTCCACGACGGAGAGCGGGATCCCGCTCTCGACCTGTACCTTGCCCAGGCGCGGGAACAGGCGCGGCGCATCCAGTGCCTGCTGCACGTCCATCCCGTATTCGAAGTGGTTGGCCAGGAACCAGCTCTGCCCCATCGGCTGGTAGTGCCCGCCCATCACGCCGAAGGGCATCACGCACTGGCCGTCCTGCATCACCATGCCCGGGATGATGGTGTGCATAGGCCGCTTGTCGGGGGCAATGCAGTTCGGATGGCCTTCCTGCAGGCGGAAGCCGAAGCCGCGGTTGTGCAGCATCACGCCGGACTTCTCCGCCAGGATGCCGCTGCCGAAGCCCTCGAACAGCGAGTTGATGAAGGAGCACGCGTTGCCGTCGCGGTCCACCACGCAGAGATAGACCGTGTCCTTGTGGCGGGCCCAATCGCCGGTGCCGGGCACCGGCATCTCCTTCATCGCCGCGTCGTCGCGGATCAGCCTCGCCAGCTTCTCCAGATAGGCGTCGGAGGTCAGCTGCGCGACCGGCACCTCCACCTGCGCCGGGTCGGCCAGGAAGGCGTCGCGGTCGCTGTAGGCCAGCCGCGCGGCCTCGATGTGCCGATGCGCTCGCAGCGCGGAGAGCGCGCCCTCCTCCGCCGTACCCAGCCGCTCGATCATGCCGAGGATCATCAGGACCAGCAGGCCGGAGCCATTGGGCGGGCACTGGAACACCTCCATCCCGCGCCAGCCGCGCCGGATCGGCTCCACGAACTCCGCCACGGCCGCGCCGCGGGCGAAATCCTCCTCCGTATGCGTGCCGCCGGCGGCGCGAAGCGTCGCCACCATGTCGGCGGCCACCGGCCCCTCGTAGAACGCCTTGGCGCCGCCCTTGGCGATGGCCCGCAGCGTCGCGCCCAGCGCCGGCTGCACGAAGCGGTCGCCGAGGCCGAAGGCGCCGCCATCCTTCAGGAAGTGGCGCGCAGTGGCCGGATGCTTCGACAGCTTGCCGACCGAGCCTTCCCAGTCATGCGCGACGCGGGCCGAGAGGTGGAAGCCGTCCTCCGCGAAGCGGATCGCCGGCTGCAGCAACTCGTCCAGGCCCTTGCGGCCATGCGCCCGGTTCAGCGCCTCCCAGGCGGAGACGGCGCCGGGGACGGTGACGGAATGGGCGGAGAGCGGCTCCATCTGCGTCAGGCCGGCGGCGCGCAGCGCCTCCGGCGTCGCGCCGCGGGGCGCGCGGCCCGATCCGTTGATCGCGCTGACCTGGCCCGTGCCGGCCGGCGCGTAGAGGCAGAAGCAGTCGCCGCCGATGCCCGTGCTCTGCGGCTCCACCACGCCGAGCACGGCGGCGGCGGCGATCGCCGCATCCAGCGCATTGCCGCCGGCCCGCAGCACGTCCAGCGCCGTCAGCGTGGCCTGCGGCATGGAGGTCGCCGCCATGCCGTTCGCGGCATAGACGGCGCTGCGGCCCGGGGCATGGAAGTCGCGATGCATCGTGTCATCCCGTTGCAGGTCGAAGCACACCCCCGCCCGCGGCGGAGGACGAAAGGCTCAATGCGTCAGGTGGCCGCCGTCGATGACGAGGCTGGTGCCGGTGACCATGCGGCTGGCGTCGGAGGCGAGGAACACGATGGCGCCCATGATATCCTCCACCTGCATCACGCGGCCGAGCGGCATGGCCCGCACCACGCGCTCGCGGAACTTCGGGTCGGTGAGCACCGGCGTGGTCAGCGGCGTCTCGACGAAGCCGGGCGCGATGGCATTCACTCGGATGCCCTTCGGGCCGAGCTCGAAGGCCATCGCCTTGGTCATGCCCTCCACCGCGTGCTTGGTCGCCGTGTAGACGGTGCGGTTGGCGCCGGAGACATGGCCGTTGATCGAGGAGAGGTTCAGGATCGATCCCGCCTTCCCCGCCGCCACCATGCCCTGCGCCACCGCCTGCGCCGTGACGAACATCGCCGCGACGTTCAGCTGCAGCAGTGCATCCAGCGAGGCGTCTGTGACGTCCAGGAAGGATTCGCGGATGTTGGTGCCGGCGTTGTTCAGCAGGATGTCGAAGGGCCCCTCGCCCGAGACCAGGGCGCGCACCGCGGTGCGGTCCGTCACGTCGAGCCGTGCGGCCTTCGCGCGATGACCGGCGGCGGCAAGCTCGGCCACCGTCTTCTCCATCTCGGAGAGCGTGCGCGCGGCCAGCACCACCTCGGCCCCGGCCGCCGCCAGCGCCACGGCGCCGGCCCGTCCGATGCCCTTGCTCGCCCCGGTCACCAGGGCGCGGCGGCCTTCCAGGCGGAAACTCGGCGTAGCGGGAAGGGTCATCGACGCGCTCCTCCAGCCTGCACCCCCGCGGGGCGACAGGTCTTTGCCCGCCCGGTGAATGGACCGTGGCCCGCCCCCGCGCAAGCCATCCGCGCCCCCTTCCCGCCTATCGCCCGGCGCGGTAGGACGCGCCATGGACCAGATCGCCTATGCCGATTTCGAGCAGGTCGACATCCGCGTCGGCACGATCGTGGACGCGCAGGCCTTCCCGGAGGCACGGAAGCCCGCGATCAAGCTCTGGGTCGATTTCGGCGGCGAGATCGGCACGCGCCAATCCTCCGCGCAACTCACGGTGCATTACGTGCCGGACCGGCTGATCGGCCGGCAGGTGCTCGCCGTGGTCAACTTCCCGCCGCGCCGCATTGCCGGCTTCGAGAGCCAGGTCCTCGTCCTCGGCCTGCCCGACGAGAACGGCGCGGTCGTCCTGATCCGCCCGGACATCAAGGTTCCCGACGGCGGGAAGATGTTTTGAGGGGAATGGGATGGCCGTTCGCTACTACACCGTCACCTGGGACCAGCTGCACCGCGACGCCAAGGCGCTCGCCTGGCGCCTGGTGGAGAAGGGCCCGTGGAAGGGCATCGTCGCGATCACCCGCGGCGGCCTGATCCCCTCCGCCGTTATCGCGCGGGAACTGGAATGCCGCCTGATCGAGGCGGTCTCCATCGTCACCTACGACGAGGAGGAACGCGGGCAGCCCCAGGTGGTGAAGCCGCCCGCCGCCGCGCTTGAGGACCAGGGCCAGGGCTGGCTGATCGTGGACGACCTGGTGGACACCGGCACCACGGCGAAGGTGATCCGCGCCCTGCTGCCGAAGGCGCATTTCGCCACGGTCTACGCCAAGCCCGCCGGCAAGCCGCAGGTGGACACCTTCATCACGGAGGTGAGCCAGGACACCTGGATCCTGTTCCCCTGGGACACCGAGCCGCAATTCGTGGCCCCGATCGCCAAGAGCCACGCGGCGGCGGGCTGACCGAGCCGGCCCGGCCGGCTCACGCGGCGGGCGGCTGCGCCTCCGCCGCGTCCTCCCGCGTGGCCAGCACCTTGTCCACGCGGCGGCCGTCCATGTCGATGATCTCGAAGCGCCAGCCGGCCCAGGCGATGCGGTCGCCCTCCTTCGGCACGCGCTGCAGCAGCGCCAGCATCAGGCCGGCCACCGTGTGGTAGGTCCCCTCCCGCGGCAGGTCGGGCAGTTCCAGCCGCGATTTCAGCTCGTCGCTTGCCATCATGCCGTCCAGCAGCAGGCTGCCGTCGTGCCGCCGCACGGCGGGCGGAGAGGCTTCCGCCGGCGCCGGGCCCAGTTCGCCGACGATCGCCTCCAGCAGGTCGGAGGCGGTGACGACACCCTCGAAGCTGCCGTATTCGTCCAGCACCAGCGCCATCCCGATCGGGTCGCCGCGCAACCGCTCCAGCGCGTCCAGCGCGGAGAGGGTGTCGGGCAGCACCAGCGGCTGCCGCGTGGCGGCCTGGATGGACAGCGGCGCGCCTTCCAGCACCTGGTCCAGCAGGTCCTTCGCCGCAACCACGCCGACGACGTTGTCCACGCGCCCGTCGGCCACGACGAAGCGGGTGACGCCAGAGGCGCGCAGCCGCACCGCCACGTCCGTCGCCGGGGCCGTGCGGTCGATCCATTCCAGCTCCGTGCGCGGCGTCATCAGCGCGCGCACCGGCTTGTCGGCCAGCCGCAGCACGCGCTCGATCATCTGGCGTTCCTCGGTCTCGATCGCGCCGGAGGTCGCCCCCTCCGCCACCACCGCCTTCACCTCCTCCTCGGTCACCGCCTGGCCGGCCGGGTCGTGCCTGCCGAACAGGCGCAGCACCAGCGCCGAGGAGGCCGAGAGCAGCCAGATCACCGGCGAAGTCGCGCGCGACAGCCAGCTCAGGGGGCGCGCGACCAGGGTCGCGATCGCCTCCGGGTGGCGCAGGGCCAGCTGCTTCGGCACCAGCTCGCCCAGGATCAGCGAGAGGTAGGTGATCAGCATCACCACCAGGATGAAGGCGATCTCCGTCGCGGCCGGGGCCAGCACGGGCACATGCGCCAGCAGCTCCGCAATGCCGCCCGACAGGCGCGCACCGCCGAAGGCGCCCGCCAGGATGCCCACCAGCGTGATGCCGACCTGCACCGTGGGCAGGAAGCGCTGCGGGTCGTCGGCCAGCGCCAGCGCCGCCGCCGCCGCCGTGCTGCCCTTGCGCTGCATGGCCATCAGCCGCGCGCGCCGCGCCGAGACGATGGCCAGCTCGCTCATCGCAAACGCGCCGTTGAGCAGCACGAGCAGCAGGATCAGCAGCAGCTCGAGGCCGATGGCCATGTCTCTGGGTTCTCCGGCAGGGAAAGGGATGCGCGGGGTGTAGCGGCTGCGCGCCTGGCGTGGAACGCCGGGTGTTGCGTCGCGTCACCTCGGCCAAAGATGTGAGGCCATGGATACCCCGCTGCCCGCTCCCGCCCGGCTGCTCGGCCCGGCCGGCCTGATCCCCTTCGTCGCGCTCGCGCTGGGCACCTGGGCCGGCTGGCCCGGGGCAGCGGCCGCGCAGGTTGCCTATGGCGCCACCATCCTCGCCTTCCTGGGCGCGGTGCATTGGGGGCTGGCGCTGCGCGCCCCGGCCTCGGAGCGGCGTGCGGAGTGGCCCCGCCTCGGCCTCGGGGTGGTTCCGGCATTGATCGCCTGGGTTGCATTGCTGCTGCCGGTCTCGTTCGGCCTCGGCCTACTCGCACTCGCCATTCCGGCGGTTGCCGCCGTGGAAACAAGCGCGACGCGGGCAGGGTTGATGCCGTCTTCCTATCTTCGGTTGAGATATCTCCTGTCGGCCGGGGCATCGGCGAGCTGCGCCATCACATTATTAGGATATTGAGAAATTTTCGGGCTTGTCTCAAAAAGGCGATGCGTGGTAAGGGAACCTTAATCCCCCCGGAGACCACCATGCTTCATGTCGAGGACGATCCGGTCAAGGAGGCACCCCCCGCCTCCGCGGCTGGTCCGCAACTGCTGGCCTTCCCCGACACGACGGAGCGTCGGCTGCGGCTGGCACTGCGCCGCCTGGAGGCCGCCCTGGCCGACCAGCGAACGGCCGTCGCCGGTTTCCGGCAGAGCATCGGGGAGCTGGACGGCGTCGTCACCCGCCTCGGCACCCGTGCCCAGCTCCTGCAGGACAGGCTGGCCGATGCCGCGGCCCAGACCGTCCGCGCGCAGGCGGCCTCGCAGGAATTGATGCGCACCGCCGAGAAGCTGGAGCAGGTCGCGCGGCGCTGATCGCGCCGGCCTTGCCCGGCGGCGCCCCGCATGCTGTAGCCCCGCCCGGGCGCGGGAGGGCCGCTTGCGGGATCGCATCGCCGACATCCTCGACCGGCTGACCCCGGCCGAGCGCAAGGTGGCCGAGCTGGTAGCCGCGGACCCTGCGGCGGTCACCGGCGCGACCGTCGCCTCGCTCGCGCGCGCCGCCGGCGTGTCGGAGCCCACCGTCATCCGCTTCTGCCGCGCCCTCGGCCTGGAGGGCTTCGCGGATCTGCGCCTGGCGCTGGTGCGCGCCGAGGGCAGCGCGCC
>NZ_JAPSMD010000033.1 GCF_027856955.1 Falsiroseomonas oryzae
CCGAGCCGGCGCTGGCGCCGACCAGCAGCGTCGCCATCGCGCCCTCGCGGTGATCCGGGTGGAAGCCCGCCAGCAGCGCCGCCTTGGGCAGCGCGGCCTGCGCGGGTGGCGCCGGCGCCTGCGCCGCGCGGTTGGCCAGCGCCGTCGCCCAGGGGATCATCGCGCCGCCTCCTCGGGCTGGGGCGCGTCGAGGTCGATCGGCTGGCGGCCTTCCTCGATCTCCCGCAGGCGCAGCACCAGGTCGCCGGGGCGCAGCGTCAGGCTGGCCGACATGCGCCGCAGGAACTGGCCGAGATGCGCGGGCGCGATGTGCTCCGGGCAGGCGGCAACGCAGAGGTTGCACATCACGCAGGTGTCGAACAGCGCGGCGGCCGTCATGCCGCGGCCTTCCACGGCCAGGTTCACGGCCTTCTGCACCTCGATGCCCTTCGGGCAGGCGGCGTCGCAGCCGCCGCAGTGCCGGCAATGCTTCGCCTCCGGGAAGACCTTGTCGATCGCGCCGATCGCCGCCCACGAATCGCCCAGCGCATCGAGGTCGTAGGCATGGGTGCGACGGGCCGGGAAATGGTCCACGAAGGCCACCTGCATGCCATCCTCGGCCCGCGTCTCGCAGGCCAGCGCGGCGGTCGCGATGCGCTCCCCGGGGCGGCGCACCAGTACGCGGCAGGCGCCGCAGACGCCCTGGCCCATGCAGCCGACATTGCTGGTCAGCGAAAGGCCGGCCGCGAGCCAGGCCTGGATGAGGGATGCGCCGGCACGCGCCTCGATCGCGTGGCCATCCATGGTGAGGCGCAGGGTTTCTTCGCCGTCCGCCACCGTGATCCTCTCCGCAGGCCGCACCGGCATGGGCCGGGAACAAGCGACGGCCTATCGGGCCATGCCGGGGCGGACGGCGCAAGCGGGACGCGCGACAATCCGGGGAAGCCCCGGGAGGGGCGGACCTCGCCTCAGAAGGGTCGGCCGCCGATGGTCGAGGTGCGATGCAGGGTGCGGTTGTATTTCGCCTCGTCGAAGGGCGTCGCGGTGTGCATCACTGCGGCGTTGTCCCACACCAGCACGTCGCCGACGCGCCACTTGTGCGAATACACGAAGCGGTCCTGGGTGGCGAAGGCGATCATGCGGCGCATGAAGGCGTTGCCGTCCTCCAGGCTCATGCCCTGGGCGAAGGCGCTCTCCACGCAGCCGAGAAACAGCGCCTTGCGACCGGTCTTGGGATGCGTCCGCACCAGCGGGTGCACCACGTCGGGGCAGCGGTCGAGCTGCGCGGCGGACAGCCCGCCATCCTTGTAGCGCAGCCGGTAGCTGTGCAGTACCTGCATGCCGTCGATCTCGCGCTTCGTCGCGTCGTCCAGCGCGTCGTAGGCGGCGTACATGTCGGCGAAGGCGGTGTCGGCGCCGACCGGCGGCACCTCGATGCCGTAGAGGATGGTGGCGTAGCCGCACAGCTCCATGAAGGAGAAGTCGGTGTGCCAGCGCTTTCCCACATGTGCCGCGCCGATCGGCTTGCCGTCCTTCTTGACGTTGGAGATGACGAGCAGCGGCGGGAAGGATTCGTTGGTGAACTGGCGATACAGGCTGACCTCCAGCGGGCCGAAGCGCTCGCTGAAGCGAACCTGCGCTTCCGGCGACAGAGCCTGATTGCGGAACACGATGACGGAATGCGTCAGCAGCATTTCCTCCACCGCGGCGAAGCCGGCGTCGTCGAGGTGTTCCAGCGTGATGCCCTGGGCCTCGAACCCCATGCGGCGTCCGGCCAGCGACAGGTCGGCAAAAGGGAAATCGCGAGGCGCCATGCCGGCGACGGCAGCGAGGTCGGACATGGGCGGGGCCTCGGTTTCCGATGGCGTGACGGTCGCATCATCGTATGTAGGCTTCGGAGTGTGCCGCAACATGAATCCGTGGCACGCGGCGCGTCCGTCCAAGGAGAAGCCGATGGCGCTGGGCCTGTCTGTTGGCGAGGTGCCGCGGATCGCGCTGCTCGGCTTCGGGCGGATCGGGCGGCGGATCGCCGGCTTCCGACCCGACCTCGTCGCCGTCCTGGTCCGGCCGGCGCAGTCGGAGGCGGCGCGGGTGCTGCTGCCCCACGCCGTGGTGGCGACCGAACTCGACGCGGTGCTGGCCGCGCGCCCGGACGTGGTGGTGGAGGCCGCTGGCGTTGCGCTGCTGCGCGAGGCCGGGGAGGCGGTGCTGCGGGCAGGCGCGGACCTGATCCCGCTGTCCCTGACGGCCTTCGCCGAGGACGCGATGCTGGCGGGCCTGCAGGCCGCCGCGGCCGCCGCGGGCACGCGGCTGGTCGTGCCGCCGGGCGCCATCGGCTCGCTGGATGCGCTGGGCGCGGCGAAGGAGGCCGGGCTGGCCGCTGTGACCTATCGCAGCGTGAAGCCGCCGCGCGTCTTCCGCGGCACCATCGTCGCGCAACGCCTCGACCTTGGGGCGCTTGCCGTGCCGACCGTTGTCTTCGACGGCACGGCGCGGGAGGCGGCGCGCGACTTCCCGAGGACCTGCAACGTCACGGTGGGCATCGCTCTGGCAGGGCTGGGACTGGACCGCACGAGGGTCGAACTGGTCGCCGACCCGGCCGCGGAGCGCACGACGCACGAGGTCGCCTTCGCCTGCGATGCCGCATCCGGCCGGATCGAGATGACCGGCCGCCTGCTGCCGCCGGATGGCGACCCCGCCGACATGACGGCCTTCAGCGTCCTGCGGCTGCTGCGGCGCTGGCGCCACCCGGTCTTCGTCTGAGCGCCATGCCTCAGCCCCGCTCCTGCGGCTTCAGCCGGCTGAGCAGGTACAGCGTGACGACGGCGAAGAGGCAGACCACCACCGCCACGTCATGCGCGCCGACCGCGACGGCAACGCCGATGGCGCCGGTGGCCCAGAGAGCGGCGGCGGTCGCGGTGCCGTGCACCTCGCCGCCCTGCTTCAGGATGGCGCCGCCGCCGATGAATCCCATGCCCGTGATCACGCCTTCGACAATGCGCGCCGTCGCCTCCGGCTCTCCGGCGGTCATGCGCTCCGTGGCCTGGATGAAGCCGCAGGCCGCGATGGCGACCAGCGGGAAGGTGCGGAGCCCCGCGCTGCGGTCCTCCCGTTCCCGGTTCCAGCCGATCAGGAAGGCGAGCGCATAGGCGATGGCGAGGTCGCGCAGATGCGGCAGCACGGCGAATTCCCGCGCCCGGTCGAAGAGGTCGGCAGGGTCCATGCGGCCGGAACGCCGCCGCGGCGCGGTCGTTCCGGAGAGCGCCGCGTCGGCCTTCCGCTACCCCGGGGCGATGTCGAACAGCCGGCCCCAGCCCCGCACGACGGAGGGCGCGACGCCGGCCTGGCGCAGCGCGCCCCACAGCGCCGTCGCGCAGGTGTCCAGCACCGGCATGCCCGTCTCGCCTTCCACCGTCACGGCCGGCCGGGCGCCGCGCAGGTTGGTGGAGACGATGGCCACCGCCTGCACCCCGGGGGCGCCCGCCACCTCGCGCGTCAGCGCCGTCACCTCCTCCTCGCCGAAGCGGGCGAAGGTGAAGTTGCCGGGATCGTTCAGATGGCGCTCCGCCACCACCTCCAGCCCTTCCTCAGCCAGCACGCGGATCGTGGCGTCCTGCACGTCGTGCAGGAAGGGCGTGACCAGGCCGATGCGCCGCGCGCCTAAGGCCCGCAGCAGGTCGAGCAGCGCGAGCATTGCGGTGTCCGCCGCGATGCCCCGCTCGCGCAGCGCCGCCACGAGCGCGCGGTCGTGCCGCATGCCGGTGTAGCAGGAAGCCGTCGCGTTCAGGCAGACGGCATCCATCTTCGCATCCATCAGCAGGTCGGCGGCGGCCAGCAGCGGGTCCGCCTGGAACTGAGCCAGCGCTTCCGCCGAGGTGTCCAGCCGCGTGACGCGGAAGCGCGTGACATGCAGCGTCACCCCGGGCACCCCGGCGAGCATCGCCGCCGTCGCGGGCTCCGCCACGGTGTTGCTGGACGGCACCATCATGCCGATGCGCTTGACCAGCCGTGTCGCGTCCATGCGAAAAGATCCCAGGTCCCGTCAGGCGCGCAGCGGTAGCGCGAGCGGCATGATCTCGTCCACCCGCGCACCGGCGGAATCGTGTTGGGGCACGGCGGCGCCGATGCGATCCTGCTCCGCCTGGAGCGCACGCGCGGCGTCGGCCATGTCAATCGTCAGCACGCGGCCCTGCGCCACCACCTGCGTCCCATCCACCCAGACATCGCGCACTGCGCGCTCCGCCGCCACATGCATCAGGTTGCGTAGCGGATCGCGCAGCGGCTGCATCGCGGGGTGGTCCAGCGTGCAGGCAACGATGTCGGCCCGCGCGCCCGGCACCAGCCGGCCAAGGTCGTCGCGGCCGAGCACCTCCGCCGCGGCGATGGTGGCGGCATGGAAGACCCGGGCGGTGTCGCAGCGGTGGCGTGCGCCGGCCGCGGCACGGGCCAGCAGCTCCGCCGTCCGCATCTCCTCCAGCAGGTTCTGCGGATGGGTGTCGGTGCCGATGGCGATGCGGATGCCCTCGGCCAGGTAGGCGCCGAGGTCATGCAGCAGCGAGCCGTCGCGCAGGAAGACGGTCGGGCAATGCGCCACCGCCGTGCCGCTCTCCGCCAGCAGTCGCAGGTCGTTCTTCTCCGGCCAGAGGATCCAGGGATGCGCGTCGGTGAACACCGCATGGCCCAGGATGGTGCGGGGGCCGAGGAAGCCCAGCCGGTGCAGCCAGGCGATCGGGGTGATGCCGTGCCGGCGGGTCATGCCCGCGAACTCGGCGTAGCTCTGCGCGGCATGGGTGTGCAGCGGGCGGCCTGTGCGGCGCGCCAGCTCCGCCGCGCGCTGCAACAACTCCGGCGTGCAGGTGTCCACCTGCGCCGGGGAAACCATGGCGGAGAGCCGGCCGCTCGGGTGGCGCTCAGCGGTGTCCATCACCGCGGCGGCTTCCGCGAAGGCGGCCTCGCCCAGGTCGGGTGACCAGGCGTACTCGGTCTCCTGCCCCGTCGTGGTGAACCAGGCGGCGGAGCGGAACATCGGCGCGGCGACGGCGCGGATGCCGCTGTCGGCCAGCAGGTCGAGCCAGCCGGGATAGGCGTGGCTGAGATCCACCAGCGTCGTCACGCCGCCCGCCAGCAGTTCGCCAAGGCCGAAGCGCGCCGCGGCGCGCTGCGCATCCGCGTCCGGCAGGAAGGACTGCCGGAAGCGGTGGCGCGACGAGTAGAACAGGCGAGGATTGCCGAATTCCTCGACAAAGCCGCGGAAGATCGGTGACTGCGCCGGGTGGCAGTGGATGTTGACCAAGCCGGGGATGACGAACAGCGTGGCGCCGTCGATCTGCCGCGCCGCGACGCCATCCCAGCGGCCGCCGACATGGATGATCGTGTTGCCGGCGAAGGCGATGTCGGCATCGCGCAGATAGACGTGCCGCCGCTCCGCCGCGTCCCAGGCGACAACCCAGGCGGCGCGACGGATGCAGGTGACGGGCGCGGTCATGCCGCGCCCGCCGTCACCGGATCGCCATGCCGCGCGCGCGGCCCACCGTGTCGTTCCAGACCTGCGCGCAGTTCGGATAGGCGCGGCCGCAGCGTCCGGCCCATTCGGTGAGGATCACCTCCTCCGAGATGCGGCGCAGCCGGGCCTTGTCGGCCTCGCTCACCTCGACCAGCGTCATGGTGTAGGGCTGGTGCGCGGTGCGCGCGCAGTTCGGCCGGCCGATGCTGCAGTTGGTCGCATCCGCGTTGGTGGCTCGCGCCAGGTCCCACAGCCCGTCCTCCATGCGGCGGAACTCCGCGGTCAGCGTCTCGCGCTGCGCCGGCGTGAGACGGTTCCAGTAGTTGAGGTTCACCAGGTGCGCCTGCACCGCGCCGGACACGGAGAGCGGCAGCAGATGCGTCGTCACCTCCGGCCACTTGCCGGTGTTGGCGGAAGTGGGGGAGGTGATGCCGCAGCTCGCCACGCCACGCTGCAGCGCCGGATAGACCTCCGGGAAGGAGAGGGTGACAGGCGTCGCGCCCAGGCGCTCGAGCAGCGAGGACATGGATGCCGTGAAGGACCGCACGCGCAGGCCGCGGAGGTCGTCCAGCGTGCGGATGGGCTGGTTGCAGAAGAAGACCTGCGTGCCGAACGGCCAGATCGCCAGCACGCGGGCGCCGAAGCGCTGCTCGATGCGGGCGTTGAAGACGTCGCGGAAGGCGTTGACCGCGGTGCGCAGCTCGTCGATGTCGGTCGAGACGCCGATCAGGTCGATCCCCTCCAGGAAGGGATCGTCGCGCGCCGCGAGCCCCACCTGGGTCGAGACGACGTCGAAGGTGCCCTGCCGCGCCAGCCGCAGCGCGTCGGCCATGTTCAGGCCGAGCGTCTGGAACTCGCTTCGCTCGATCCGGAGGTTGGCGGCCGGGCCCATGCGCTCCATCGCGGCGGTCTCGATCGGGAACTGGGTGCTGACCTGCTGCGACTGGCTGAGCCAGCGCATCGGTGTCTGGGCGATCGCCACGCCCGCGGACAGCGTCAGGGCGAGGGCGGCGGCGGCAAGGCGGCGTGCGAGGCGCATGGCGGGACGGGGCTCCCCCGGTGTCGGTTGCGCAAGGATTACGTGCCACGCCGGCCCTGCATGCAAGCGTATCCTGCCGCCAGGGAGTGTCTCGTGCGCCAGGGACCTGCCCAGATTCCGGTCAGACGCGCCCGCATCTGGGCAGCAGGCAGGCAGCGCGACAGACCGGGCGGCCGGCGGCATACTCGCGCCGGATCCAGCCCGACGGAGTACCGCCTTGCGCCTTCTGGTCGCCAACCCCAACACCACGCCGCAGGTCACCGAGCTCTGCGCCAACGCCGCGCGCGCCGTGGCCTCTCCGGGCACCGAGATCGTGCCGCTGACCGGCCGCTTCGGCGCCCGCATCATCAACTCCCGCGCCGAGAACGCCATCGCCGCGCATGCGATGCTGGACCTGCTGGCGGAGAACGCGAAGGGCGCCGACGCCGTGCTGCTCGCCGTCTCCTACGATACGGCGCTGCTGGCCGCGCGGGAGGTGCTGGACGTGCCGGTGGTGGGCATGACGGAAGCGTCGATGCACGCGGCCTGCCTGCTCGGCACGCGCTTCGGCCTGGTGACCTTCGGCACGCCCTTCATCTACCACGAGCTGGTCGCGCAGCAGGGCCTGACCGGACGCCTTGCCGGCATCCGCGCCATCACTGCCAATGCGGTGGACGCCTATTCCAACCCGGCGATGGTGGACCAGCTGGTCGCGGAGGCCGCGACCGCGGTGGCGACCGAAGCGGGCGCCGAGGTGGTGGTGCTGTGCGGTGCCGCCATGGCGGGCATGCCCGCGCGCATCGCCGCGCGCGTGCCCGTGCCGGTGATCGACGGCATCGCGGCGGGGGTCGGCATGTGCGAGATGCTGGTGCGGCTGAAGCCCGCCAAGGCGCGCAGCGGCAGCCTGGCGCATCCCGGCGCGCGCCCGACCATCGGCCTCGCCGCGCCGCTGGAGGCGCTGCTGAAGGGCGGCTGACGTCGCGGGCTGGCATGGTGCGTGCTAGCCCTGACGCCGCACATTCGACTGGACCACCGGCATGGCACGGGATCCCAACCCCCTGGCGCGGTGGCTCGGCCCGCCGGCGAAGTTCCTCGCGATCCTCGGCGGCTGGTGGCTGCTGCTGCTCTCCTTCATCACCTGCTTCGAGGTGCTGGGCCGCAAGCTGCTCGGCTTCTCGCTGCAGGGGGTGGACGAGGTAGGGGCCTACACCACGGCTATCGTCTCCTCGCTGGCCTTCGCCTGGGCACTGGTGGGCAAGTCGCATACGCGGGTGGACTTCCTGCTGGGCAAGCTGCCGGCACCGCTGCGCGCGCTGCTGAACGCGCTGGCCTATGCGCTGCTGGCCGCGGTCGCCGTCTTCGCCACGCTGCGCGGCTGGGACGTGCTGGACGAGAGCCTGCTCTTCGACGCGCATTCGGTGACGCCGCTGCAGACGCCGCTCTGGATCCCGCAGTCGCTGTGGCTGGCGGGGCTGGCCGCCTTCGCGCTGGTGGCCGTCGCCTATGCGCTGCACGCCGCCTGGCTGCTGCTGGCCGACCGTGACCGGCTGAACCGGCTCTACGGCCCGATCACGCTGGACGAGGAGGTGGAACTGGAGGCCGGCGCCGTGATGGCGCGCACGGCCGGCAAGGACGCGCTGCCATGATCGGCGTGACGGAGACGGCGATCGGCTTCGGCCTGCTGATCTGCCTGCTGTTCCTGGGCCTGCACGTCGCGACCGCCATGTTCGGCGTGGCCGCGCTGGGTGCCGTGATCTACCTCAGCCCGCAACTGCTCAACGCGGCGGGGATGCAGTTCTGGTCGGCGATGGAGGACTACACCCTCCTCGCCATCCCGCTCTACATCCTGCTGGGCGAGATCCTGGTGCGCAGCGGCAGCACGGACCGGCTGTACCGCAGCCTGGCGGACTGGCTGAACCCGCTGCCCGGCGGGCTGCTGCACACCAATGTCGGCGCCAGCGCGATCTTCTCCGCCGTGTCCGGCTCCTCGGTGGCGACCGCGGCCACCATCGCGACGGTCGCGCTGCCCTCCTTCCGCAAGCGGCGCTACGACGACCGGGTGGTGCTCGGCTCCATCGCGGCCGGCGCCTCGCTGGGCAACCTGATCCCGCCAGGCATCGCGCTGATCGTCTACGGGGCGCTGACCAACACCTCCGTGGGGCAGCTCTACGCCGCGGCCGTCATCCCGGGCGTCGTGATGACGCTGCTGTTCATGGCGACCATCATCGTGCTGGCCTATGCCCGGCCGGACTGGGTCCGCCAGAAGGAGGTGCTGGACCCGCTGCTGGTACGGCTGAAGCGCATGGTGGACCTGCTGCCGCCGCTGGTGATCTTCGCCATCATCATGGGCTCGATCTACACGGGCTGGGCGACGGTGACGGAAAGCGCGGCGCTGGCCGTCGTGGCGGCGCTGCCCATCGCCGCCTTCTACGGCAAGCTGAACGTGCGGATGCTGCACGACTGCTTCATCGCCACGGCGCAGTTGACGGCGATGAGCATGCTGGTGCTGGCCTGCGCCTTCTACCTGAACTTCGTGCTGGGCCTGCTGGGCGTCACGCCGGCGCTGGGCAAGTTCGTGACCGAGCTCGGCGCGAGCCAGCTGGAGCTGCTGATCGCGCTGGCCGTGTTCTACCTGCTGCTCGGCGTCTTCTTCGAATCGCTGCCGATGATGGTGGGCACGGTGCCCGTGGTCTTCCCGGTGGTGGTCGCGGCGGGGATCGATCCCGTCTGGTTCGGCGTGTTCATGGTGCTGATGTGTGAGATCTCGCTGATCTCGCCGCCGGTGGGCATGACGCTCTACGTCATCCAGGCGGTCCGGCGGGAAGGCACGATCGCCGAGGTCTTCGCGGGCACCATCCCCTTCTTCAGCGCCATGGTGGTGATGACCGCGCTGCTGATCGCCATCCCGGAGATGGCGCTGTGGCTGCCGCGCATGCTCTTCGCGCCGTAGCGGCTACGCCACGCGGCCGGGCTCGGCCAGCACGAACTCCGCGATGTCGGCGCCGCGCGCGATCCAGATCTCGTCGGCGCGGCTGCGGATGTGGTGCAGGGCGCGCGCCAGATGCTTCCGGCGGAAGGGCTGGCCGATGATGTTGGTGTGCAGCGCTATGCCGAATGCCAGCGGCACGCCATCCGCCGCATCGGCGATCAGCTGGTCCACCTGGTCGATGATCATGTCGGCGAAGGCAGCGGCCTCCACCTGGCGGCCCATGATGGCGACGCTGTCGTTCACCTCCTGCGAGTAGGGCAGCACGAGCAGCGGGCCCGATGCCGTGCGCAGCAGGAAGGGCTGGTCGTCCGCGCACCAGTCCAGCAGGTAGCGATAGCCCGCCTGCGTCAGCAGCTCCGGCGTCCGCTCTGTCTCCGATAGCCAGGGGCCGAGCCAGCCGGCGGGCGGGCGGCCTTCCTCCCGCGCGATGCGGGCGGTGGCCTCGGCGATCATTGCGCGTTCGGCGGCCTCATCCAGCCCGGCCTGCGCTTCCGAATTGGTGCGGCCGTGGCAGGAGATCTCGTGGCCGAGGGCGCGGCAGGCGGCCACCAGATCGGGCGCATGGTCGTACATCGCGCTGTTCAGCAGGATGGTCAGCGGCAGGTCGTGCGCCTCGAACAGCCGCAGCAGGCGCCAGGCGCCGACGCGCGTGCCGTATTCGCGCCAGGACGCATTGAGCACGTCAGGCTGCGTCATGCCCGGCACGAGGTCCTCCACCAGGCCCTCGCCGAAGGCGTAGTGCTCCACGTTGAGCGCAAAGTAGAGTGCCAGGCCCTTGCCGCCGGTCCAGCGGAAGCGCGGCCGGTCCTCGATGCCGCGGTAGTCGAAACGGCCATGGCTCTTCAGCATGCGGCCCTCCTCACGCAGTGGCGGCCAGCGCGGGGTAGAGCGACCGCAGGCGTTCATACACGTCGCGCCAGAGCGGGTAGAGCGCATCGTAGCGCGCTGCCCAGCCGGGGTCCGGCTGCACCGTCTCGGCGGGTTGCACGAAGCGGGCGATGTCGCGCCAGTCCTGCAGCGCGCCGATGCCCATGCCCGCCACGAAGGCGGCGCCGAGGCAGGATCCGGGATGGCCGTGCAGCAGCTGCACGGGCTGGCGCAGCACGCTCGCCGCGATCCGCATCCACAGCGGGCTTGCCGCGCCGCCATCCGAGGCGACGACGCGCGTGATGGGATGGCCCAGCGCCTGCAGCACCTCGACATGGTGCCGGAGGCCGAAGCACACGGCCTCCAGCGCGGCACGCCAGACATGCGGCAGCGCGTGATGCAGCCCGAGCCCGACCAGCGTGCCGCGTGCATGCGGGTCGTGCAGCGGCGTCTTCTCGCCGAGGAAGTAGGGCAGCAGCAGCAGGCCCTCCGCGCCGGGCGGGACCGCCGCGGCGCGATCGTCGAGCAGCGCGTGCGGCGACATTCCCCGCGATGCGGCCTCTGCCGTCTCCGCGCCGGCCCAGTGGCGCACCACCCAGTTCAGCACCGCGCCGGAGGACGCCATGCAGCCATTCGGGAGGAACAGGCCCGGGACGAGGTGATGGTCCAGGAACAGCCGCGGGTCCGGGCGCGGCGCTTCGGTCGCCAGCAGGATATCGCCGGCGCCGCCGAACTTGATCAGCAGGTCGCCCGGTGCCGCAATGCCGGCGACGAAGGCAGAGGCGACATGGTCCGCGCATCCCGCGACGACGGGCGTGCCGGGAGCGAGACCTGTCGCGGCGGCGGCCTCCGGCGTGACCCGCCCGATCACCTCCTGCGGTTCCCGCAGCGGCGGCAGGCAGGTCGGCGAGATGCCGGCCAGTTCGACGAGGTCGTCCGCCGGCGCCGCGCCGCCGATCTCCAGGAAGCCGGCTTCCAGCGCCCAGTTGCGCTCGATGCCCGGCACGCCGGTCAGCCGCCACGCCAACCAGTCATAGGACCCGCAGAGAGTCGCGATACGTGCGAAGGCGCCCGGCTCGTGCCGCGCCAGCCAGCGCAGCTTCGGCGCGGCGAGCTGCTGGTTGATGCCGTTGCCGGTGCGGCGGACGAAGGCGGCTTCGTCCATCCCGGCGCGGATCGCCGCGACCTCGGCCGCGGCGCGCGCGTCGCTCTGCTGGATGCTCGGGCGGATCAGGGCGCCGTCGCGGTCCAGCAGCAGCAGCGCCGGGACCATGCCTGTCGCACCGACGGCGGCGATGTCGGTCGCGGCGATCCCGGCCTGTGCGATCAGCTCCGGGACGATGGCGCAGGCATTCGCCCACCAGTGCGCCGGGTCCTCCTCCGCCCAGCCGGGATGCGGGCTGCGCAGCTCCACCGGCCGCGCGGCGAGGGCGAGCGTGCGGCCGCCGCTGTCCGCCAGGATGCCGATGGTGGAGGTCGTGCCGATGTCGAGGCCGAGCAGGATAGCCACGGCGCCACCCTCAGCGCAGCGCGCGCACGCGGTCCATGAAGCGGGACACGCGCGTCCGGTCCACCTTGTTCCAGGTGTGGCCGTCCACCTTGAAATGCGTGCCGACCACGCAGCCATCCGCGACGGCCAGGATCTGGCCGACATTGTCCAGGTTCACGCCGGTATTGGCGAGGACCGGCACCGCCCCCGCCGCATCCTTCGCCGCCCGCAGGTCCGACCCGTCCACCGGCTGCCCGGTGATCGGGCCCGAGACGCAGACGACATCCGCAAGCGAGGAGAAGACGACGCTGCGCACCCGCTGCGCGACGCTGCGCTGATCCAGCGCCCTGGCGAACTCCGCATTGACGTTGAACAGCAGCTTCAGGTCGGGCCGGCCGAGCTGCGCCCGCAGCCGCAGCGCGCCCGCGCAGTCCGGCTGCCACAGCCCCATGTCGGCGGCATAGACGCCGGTGAAGACTTCCCGCGCGAAGCTCGCGCCCGTGGCGACGGCAAGGCCGACGGTCGCCACCGGGTCCCACAGGTAGTTCACGCCAAAAGGCACCCGCAACGCGGACTTCACCTGACCGATGATGGCGGCCATGGCGGCCAGGCTCTCCGGCGTCGCCTTCAGCAGATAGGGCCGGTCGCCCTCGTTGCCGAACATGATGGCGTCCACGCCGCCATCCTGCAGCGCCGCGATGTCCTCCAGGATGTCGGCGACGAGGCCGTCCATGCCGCGCGCGGCGTCGTAGAGCGGCGAGCCCGGCAGCGGGCCGAGATGCGCCATGCCGATGACCGTCTTGGCGGTGGTGAACAGGCCCGGGATCACGCTTGGTCCTTTCAGCTCATGAAGACGCCGCCGTTCACGTCCACGGCCAGCCCGGTCATGAAGCGCGCACCGTCGCCGAGCAGGAAGACGACGACATCCGCCACGTCCTCCGGCGTCTGCAGCCGGCCGAGCGGCGTCAGCGCGACGTATTCTGCGCGCACCGCTTCCGGCGTCACGCCGCGCAGTTCCGCCTCCCACAGGACCTCGCGCGCCTGCATGGAGGTCTGCACGAAGCCCGGGCAGACGCAGTTCACGCGGATGCCCTGTGGCGCGACTTCCCGCGCCAGGGCCTGGGTGAAGCCGGCGACGGCGAACTTGCTGGCGGAGTAGTGCGCCAGCAGCGGCGCGCCGACCTTGGCGGCGAGCGAGGCGGTGTTGACGATGGCCCCCCGCGTGCTACGCGCCAGGAAGTGCCGCACCACGGCCTGGTCGGTCAGGAACACGCCTTTGGCGTTCACCGCCATGTTCGCGTCCCACTCCGCCTCCGTGAGGTCCACCACGCGCGCCATGGTGGAGATGCCGGCATTCGCCACGGCGGCGTCCAGCCCGCCCAGCGCCTCGGCCGCGGCGGCGACGACCCGCGCGGTTTCGGCCGCGTCGGTGACGTCGAGCCGCAGCGCCACATGGCCAGCACCGGCCTCCGCGGTGACGGCCCGAGCGGCGCTCTCGTCCAGGTCGGTGACGGCGACGCGCGCGCCGGCGGCCGCCAGAGCCAGCACGATGGCGCGGCCGATACCGGCGCCGCCGCCGGTGACCAGCGCGCGCCGACCCTCCAGCGGCCGGGTCACGACAGGCGCCACGCGCGGCGATAGGCTGCCGCCATTCCCGGCCGAGCCACGCGTCCCATGTCCCTGCTGATCCGCAACGCCCAGATCCTCACCCTCGATGCGCAGGACCGCGAATGGCCGGAGGCCGACATCCTGATCGCGGATGGCCGCATCCTGGCCATCGGTCCGGGCCTCTGTCCAGCGACCCAGCCCGCGCGGGTGATCGAGGCGCGGGGGATGCTGGCGATGCCCGGGCTGATCAACGCCCACTTCCATTCGCCGGGCAACTTCCTGCGCGGAATGGTGGACGGACTGCCGCTCGAGGTCTTCATGCTGTACGAGGTGCCGCCGCTGGCGGCCGGCGTGCCCGTGAAGCGCCTGAACTACGTGCGCACGCTGCTCGGCGCGGTGGAGATGCTGCGCCACGGCGTGACCAGCGTGATGGACGACGCCTTCCACGTCCCCGTCGCATCCGCCGAGGGGATCGACGGCATCGCCGAAGCCTGGGCCGACAGTGGCATGCGCGCTCGGCTGGCGATCGACCAGCCGAACGTGGTCGAATACGAGAAATTCCCCTTCCTGGCCGATCTGCTGCCGCCGGAGGTGAAGGCCGGCATGGCGGCCGCGCCGCGCCAGTCCACGGCGGAACTGCTGGGGCTCTACGACCACCTGGTCTCCCGCTGGGACGGGGCGGCGGGCGGGCGGATCGGCGCGGCGCTGTCCTGCTCCGCGCCGCAGCGGGTGACGGTGGACTACATCCAGGCGCTCTCGGTGCTGGCCGCACGCCACGACCTGCCGTTCAACTGCCACATCCTGGAGACGAAGCTGCAGCGCGTCCTGGGCGAGGAGAGATACGGCCGCAGCCTGGTGCGCCAGGTGCACGACCTCGGCGTGCTGGACGAACGCATGGTGGTGATCCACGCCATCTGGATCGACGCGGAGGACATCGCGCTGCTGGCGGCCTCCGGCGCCACGGTGGCGCACAACCCCGTCTGCAACCTTCGGCTCGGCAGTGGCGTGATGCCCTTCCGCGGCCTGCGCGACGCCGGCGTGCCGATCTGCATCGGCACGGATGAGGCAGTGGCCGACGACGCGATCAATCCCTGGGCCGCGCTGAAGATGGCGGGGCTGGTGCACACCCTGGCCGATCCCGACTACCGAAGCTGGCCGACGGCACCCGAGGTGCTGCGCTGCATGATGCAGGGCGGCGCCCGGGCGCTGCGCTGGCCGGATATCGGCCGCCTCGAGCCCGGTGCGCGTGCGGACATCGCGCTGCTCGACCTGGATACGCCGCCCTTCACGCCGCTGAACGACCTGCGCCGGCAGCTGGTGTTCTGCGAGCCGTCCTCCGCCGTGCGCATGACGATCGTGGATGGCCGCGTCGTCTTCGAGGACGGGCGCGTCACCACGGTGGACGAGGCAGCGTTGCGGGCGGAGGCGCGAGAGCTGACCGCCGGCTACCGCGCAGCCTTCGCCCCCGCCATCGCGGAAGCGCGGCGGCTGGAGCCGTACTATCGCACGATGGTGCTGCGAGCCCATGCCCGCGACGTCGGGCTGCGGCGGCGGCTTGATGCGTAGCGCACAGCCGTGTCGCGCGGTCAGCGCGCGAAGAGCGGCGCCGACCTCTCCCACACGCCGCGTGCCACCGCGCGGGCCTCTTCGATCAGCTTCTCCTCGTCGATCGAGACCATCCGGCCGTCTGACACCACGTGGACGCCGTCCACAAAGACATGGCGGACGTCGCCGGCATTGCTGTTGAACACCAGGTTCGCCGCGAGGTTCTCGTCGCGATAGGGATGATACCAGGCCTGGCGCATGTCGATGGCGATGATGTCGGCCTTCTTGCCGACCTCGAGCGAGCCGATGCTGTCCGCCATGCCGAGGCACCGCGCGCCGCCGATCGTCGCCATCTCCAGCACATCGCGGCCGCTGCGGATGCCGACGTCGCCGGACAGCACGCGCGGGATCAGCGCCGCGGCGCGCATCACCTTCCACATGTCGTTCGACAGCCAGTCCGAGCCGAGCGACACGGACACCCCGGCCTTGTAGATCTTCTCCATCGGCGGGTAGTAGCCGCGCTTCGCGACGAGGTAGGCGGTGTGGGACATGCACATGCCCGTCTCCGCCATCAGCGCGATCTCGTCGTCGTCCACGAAGGCGCAATGCGCGCCGATGTAGCGCGGGCTCAGCAGGCCCAGCTCGTGCAGGAAGGGGATGGTGCGCTTGCCGTAGGTGTGCAGCATGAACTCAGCCTCGCCGGGAACGGAGGCGGTGTGCGCGTGCAGGCCGACATCGTACTTGTCCGCCATCTCCTTCAGCTGGATCAGCAGGCGCGGGGTGCAGCGGTCCGGGCCGTCCGGCGCGACGCGCACGGTGATGCGGCCGTTCGCCTTGCCGTGCCAATTCTCCAGCAGGTCCAGCGCCTCGTCGATCCCGGCATCGGCCATGGCGCGGTCCCAGTTCCGCTCGAAGCGGCCGAACCCGACCTGGCCGGTGTCCATCTCCCGCACCTCGGCGCCGACCACACCGCGGATGCCGGAATCGCGGATGACCTTCGCGGGTTCCGGCTGGTGCCACCAGCATTCGTTGATGGTGGTGGTGCCGGTGCGCAACATCTCCACCGCGTGCAGCAGGCCGGGCAGGTAGACGTCCTCCTTCCGTACGTAGTGCTCGTGCATCGGCAACGCCACCTTGAAGGCGCCGCCGAAGCCGGAGACGTCCTCCGTCATCGCCTTGGTCAGCGCACCCGCCACATGGGTATGGGTGTTGACCAGGCCAGGCATCACGGCGTGGCCGCGCAGCGCCATGACGCGGTCGGCGCCCTCCTTCTGCATCGCCATGTCGGCTGCCTTGCCGATCGCGGTGATGCGGTCGTCCTCGAACAGCACCGCGCCGTCGGCGATGGCGAAGTCGGGGCCCGCCATGGGAATGACCCAGTCGGCGCTGATGAACGTCTTGGTCATGGGCGTCTCCCGCGATCAGCCCCGGAAGCGGTCGTCGGAGACCGACCAGGGGAAGAACAGGCGCTCGATCGTCACCACCGCCTGGAACAGCACGATGCCGATCACGGCGAGGATGACGATGGCACCGAAGGCCAGCGGCGTCTTGAAGAAGGCGGTGGAGGACTGGATCAGGTAGCCGAGCCCGACATCGGAGGCGACGAACTCGCCGACCACCGCGCCGACCACGGCCAGGGTGATCGCCACCTTCAGCCCGCTGAAGATGAAGGGCACCGCGTAGGGCAGACGCACGCGCCACAATTCCCGCCAGCGCGAGGCGCGGCAGGACCGGCACAGCTCGATGTATTCCGCCGGCACGGACAGCAGGCCGGCCGCGACCGAGATCACCAGCGGGAAGAAGCACACCAGGAAGGTCACGACGATGCGCGGCATCTCGTTCGCACCGAGCGCCACCACCAGCACCGGCGCCAGCGCGACCTTCGGGATGGATTGCACCAGCACCAGCAGCGGGTAGATGCTGTTGGCGACGGCCGGGGAGGCGGTGACCAGCACCGCCAGCGGCAGGCTGACCACCACGGCGAGCAGGAAGCCGTAGGAGATGGTCTTGATGGTCGCCCAGGTATGGCCCCAGACGGCGCCCGGGATGGCGGCGGTCTCCGTCCAGATCGCGCTCGGCGCCGGAAGCAGGTAGTCGGGCACGCGGAAGGCGCGCACGCCGAGCTCCCAGAGAAGGAAGAGCACCACAACGGCGATCCAGGGCGTCGCGGCCCGCAGCGCGCGGGACAGCGCGCCGGGTCCGTCATCCAGGTCCAGTTCCACCGCCGGGTTGCTGCCTTCAGGCATCGCGCGGCAGCCTCCGGTTGCTGAAGATCAGCGCGCGCACCGTGCCTGCGATGCGCTGGAACGCCGGCAGCGCCTCCTGCTCGAAGGCGCGGGGGCGCGGCACGTCCACGTCCAGCACCTGCACGATGCGTCCGGGCCGCGCGGACATGACCACGACCTTGTCGGCCAGCAGGACCGCCTCCGTGATGGAATGCGTGACGAAGACGATGGTCTTGCGGCGACGCTGCCAGATCTCCAGCAGTTCCAGCGTCATCTCCTCCCGCGTCAGCGCGTCCAACGCGCCGAAGGGCTCGTCCATCAGCAGGATCGGCGGGTCGTGGATCAGCGCGCGGCAGATCGCGGCGCGCTGCTGCATGCCCCCCGAAAGCTCCCCGGGCAGGCGGCTCTCGAAGCCCTCCAGCCCGACCATGCGCAGAAGCTCCTGCGCGCGCGGGCGCGCCTGTGCGGTCGGGCGGCCCATCAGCTTCAGCGGCATGAGCACGTTGTCCAGCACGCTGGCCCAGGGCAGCAGGGTCGGCTTCTGGAAGACGATGCCGACATCCTCGCGCGGGCGCGTCACCGGCACCCCACCCACCGAGATGCCGCCGCGCGTCGGCTCGATCAGCCCGGCCACCAGGCGCAGCAGCGTGGACTTGCCGCAGCCGGACGGCCCGACGATGCAGACGAACTCGTTCTCCGCGACGTCGAGCGCGATGTCATGCAGCGCGACCACCTTCTCCCGGTCGCGCGACCGGAAGACCTGGCTGACGCCGCGAAGCTCGATCACCGTGCCTGCGGGTCCCGGCTCAGCTCGCCGAGCCGGGCGCGAAGCGCGTGTCCACGAATTCGCCCGGATCGATGTTGGGGTCCAGCTGCTGCGTGCGGGCCACGAGGTCGTAGGTCTGGCGCAGCCGCTGCGGCGAGAAGCGGCCCAGCCCGTCGCGCGTGGTGATGTCGTTGAACACGAAGGTCAGGCCGATGCGCAGCGAGCCCAGCGCGTCGTCCACGTCGATCTGCGGGTGGTGGCCGTTGTGGATGCGGGCCGCGGCTTCGGGGTTGTCGCGCGCCCAGAGGAAGGACTTCTGCAGCGCGGCGTTCATCTTGCGGACCATGTCCGGGCTGCGCTCGATCATGGTGTCGGAGGCGATGATGGTGGAAGCGTAGGCGTCCAGCCCGAAATTGGCGTAGGGGATCGCCACGATCTCCCGCCCGAAGCGCTGCGCCTGCTTGTTCTGGAAATACTGGTGCGTCTGGAAGAACGGCGCAGCATCCAGCTGGCCGTTGATCAGCATCGCGCCCATCGCGCCGGGATCGGTCGTGACCCAGGTGATCCTGGACGGGTCGAAGTTATTGGCTGCCGCCAGGAGCGGCAGGTAGATCTGGTGGCTGTTGCCCGGAGTCGTGCCGACGCGCTTTCCCTCCAGCTGGCGGAAGCTCGTGATGCCGGAACTGCGCAGCACGAACAGCGAATGCGGCGGCTTGGTGTAGACCGGCAGCACGGACTTCACGCGGCTGTCCGCGCTGCGCTGGCGTGCCGTCATGACAGTGGCGATGTCGGCCACGCCGAACTGCGCCGTGCCGGCCGCAACGCGGCGGATGGTGTCGCCGGAGCCCTGGCCGCGGTTGATCGTGACCTCCAGGCCCTGCTCGCGGAAGAAGCCGTTGTTCAGGCCATTGTAGTAGATCGCGTATTCGCCGGTGGGGATCCAGTCCAGCTGCAGCGTCACGCGTTCCTGCGCCCAGGCCGCGCGGCCGATCAGCGGTGCTGCCAGGGCCGCGCCGAGCAGGCCGCGGCGATGGATGTCACGACGTTCCATGTCCCTCTCTCCCCCTGCGGCGCGTGATCGAACGCGCATGCGGCAACGACCGACGCGTGGTCGGATCCGGTACGGCGCACTCCCTGGAGTCGGGCAGCCTGTCGCAGCGACCGCTTGCGCCGAGAATGACAGAACGTCATCGACCGTCAATCTTCAAAGCGGCTGTCAGCCAGTGACAGTCCGGATCCGCGTCAGGCGGAGCTTCCGAGCTGTTCCGCACGCGCCTGCAGCACATCCAGGTGCCGCCGCCGCGCTGCCGTGCCGAACTGCGCGGTCAGCCCGGTGATGGCGAGCGCACCGAGCAACTGCCGCGTGCGCCCCAGCACCGGCACGGCCAGGCTGGTCACGCCGGGCACCACGTCGTCCACGGCCACCGCGTGGCCCTGCTTCCGGATCCGCACCAGCTCCCGTCGAAGTGCGGCCGGATCGGTGACGCTGCGCGGCGTCAGAGCGGCGAGCGGGCGCGCGAGGATTCGTTCCGACTCGGCTTCCGGAAGATTCGCGAGGAGGGTCTTCGGCGCGGCGCCGCAATGCAGCGGCATCCGCCCGCCGAGCGTCCACCAGCGCAGCAGCACCACGGCGTTGCCCTCCGCGCGGTTCAGGCACAGCGCCTCGCCGCCGCGGTGGATGCCGAAGAAGGAGGTGCTGCCCGTCTCCCGCGCGATTCGCTCCACCACGGGCTGGGCCAGGCTGCGCAGGTCGCTCCCCTCCGTCACCGCGCTGGCCAGTTCCAGCACCCCGAGGTCGAGGCGATAGAGCCGCGTGGCCGGGTCGTATGCCACCACGCCTTCATCCGCCAACGCCAGCAGGATGCGCCGCGTGGTGCCGAGGTCGAGACCGGCGCGCGCGGCGATGGCGGTCAGCCCGTGCTGCGGCTCACGCGGGGTGAAGCCGCGCAGGATGCGCAGGATACGCTCTACCGAGCGCATCGGCGGGGGGCGGGGTGGTCCATGCCCGCATGAAAGCGCGACCGCCGGCGCCCGTGGAAGAGGGGCGCCGGCTTGAACCGCCGCGCTACTCCGGCTTGATGTCGCCGGCCTGCACCACGCGGCGCCAGCGGGCGATCTCGGCCTCCTGGAAGGCGGCGAACTCCTCCGGGCTGTTGCCGACCACGTCGAAGCCCGCCTCGACCAGCCGCTGCTCGGTGGCCGGGACCTTCAGCGCGGCCACGATCGCCTCATGGACCTGGCGCAGCAGCGGCGCCGGCATGGCGGGCGGGCCGCCATAGGCCTGCCAGGAATAGACGACGAAGTCGCGCAGGCCGGATTCCAGCGCCGTCGGCACGTTCGGCAGCACCGGGCTGCGCGAGTCCGAGGTGATCATGATCGCCTTCAGCCGCCCGGACTGGATGTGCCCGATCACCGCGCCGAGGTTCTGGAAGGACACCTGCGTGGTGCCGGAGATCACACTGGTCATGGCCGGCCCGCCGCCGGAATAGGGGATGTGCGCCATCTCCGTGCCGGTCGCCTGCTTAAACATCTCCGCCGTCAGGTGGTCGGAGGAGCCGACGCCGGACGAGGGGTACGAGGCATTGCGCCCGTTGCGCTTCAGCCACTCCACTAGCTCCGCCGGTGTGTTCGCCGGCACCTGCTGCGGGTGGGCCACCAGCACGTTCGGCGTGCGCACGGTCTGGGTGATGCGCGTCAGTTCCCGCACGGGGTCGTAGCCCAGGTTCGGGCGCAGCGCGACGTTGATCGCCCAGGTGCTGATCGGCGCGTGCATCAGCGTGTAGCCGTCCGGCGCGGAGCGGATCACCTGCCGTGCGCCGACCTCGCCTGTGGCCCCGGGGCGGTTCTCCACCACGAAGGGGCGGCCGAAGACCTGCTGCATGTGCTGCGCGGTGACACGCGCGATGATGTCGGACGGGCCACCGGTGGCGAAGGGCACCACGATGGTCACCGGCCGCGACGGCCAGCCGCCCTGTGCGGCGGCGGGGCGCAGCGCGGGCAGGGCCAGCAGCCCGCTTGCGATCAGCACGCGACGCTTCATCGTGGTTCCCTCCCCCGCGCGCGGCTCAGCGGCCGCGCTGTTTCCGCCAGGCGGCGAATTCCTCCAGGCTGGCAGGATTCGTGGCGGGATACAGCCCCACCAGGCTGCGGCCCTCCGCCACCCGTTCCGCCGCGAAGTCCTCATAGGCCGTCATCTCCGTCGCTTCCGCCGCGATCTCGTCGGCGAGATGCGCGGGGATGACGATCACCCCGTCGGCGTCGCCGAGGATCACGTCGCCTGGGAAGACTGGCGCGTCGCCGCAGGCGATCGGCACGTCCATGTCGACGGCATGGTTCAGGGTCAGGTTGGTCGGCGCGGAGGGGCGCTGATGGTAGGCGGGGATGCCAAGGGCGGCGATCTCCGCCGAATCGCGGAAGCCGCCATCGGTCACCACGCCGGCGACACCGCGCGCCTTCAGCCGCCCCACCAGGATCGCGCCGGCCGAGGCCGCACGCGCATCCTTGCGGCTGTCGAAGACCAGCACCTTGCCGGCCGGGCAGGTCTCGATCGCCCTGCGCTGCGGGTGGTTCGGGTCCTTGAAGACGTCGAGTGTGTTGAGGTCCTCGCGGGCCGGGATGTAGCGGACGGTCACCGCCTCGCCGACCATGCTGTCCGTCACCGCGTGCAGCGGCAGCGCGCCCTGGATCATCTGGTTGCGCAGGCCACGCTTGAACAGGCAGGTCGCCACGGTGGCAGTACTGACCTTGCGCAGCTTGTCGCGCGTGGCGTCGCTCAGGGGCATCGGGAGGTCCTGGTCAGTAGATGACGGGTTCGGGCACCGGCGCGCCGAAGTCGCTGCGCAGGAAGTCGAAGTCGCAGCCCTCGTTGGCCTGCTGGATGTGCTTCGTGAAGGCCCAGCCATAGCCGCGCTCGAAGCGGGCCGGCGGCGGCGTCCATTCAGCGCGGCGGCGGGCCAGCTCCTCGTCAGAGACGCGCATGGCGATGCTGCGTGCCGGAACGTCCACCTCCACGATGTCGCCGGTACGCAGCAGCGCCAGCGGGCCACCGATGTAGCTCTCCGGCGCCACATGCAGCACGCAGGCGCCGTAGCTGGTGCCGGACATGCGCGCATCGGACAGGCGCAGCATGTCGCGGTGGCCCTGCTTCAGCAGCGCCTTCGGCATCGGCAGCATGCCCCATTCCGGCATGCCCGGGCCGCCCTGCGGGCCGGCGTTGCGCAGCACCATCACGGTGTCGGGCGTGAAGGGGAAGCTTTCGTCGTCCACCGCCTTCTTCATGCTGGGGTAGTCGTCGAACACCACGGCCGGGCCGGCATGCTTCAGGAATTTCTGGTCCATCGCCGCCGGCTTGATGACGCAGCCATCGGGCGCCAGGTTGCCCTTCAGCACGGCCAGCGAGCCCTCGCCGTAGATCGGGTTGTCCAGCGGGCGGATGACGTCGTCGTTGAAGACCCGCGCGCCGGCGATGTTCTCGCCGATGGTCCTGCCGCTGACGGTCAGGCAGTCCAGGTGCAGATGACGCTCCATGCGCGCCATCAGCCCGCGGATGCCGCCGGCGTAGAAGAAATCCTCCATCAGGTAGGTGCTGCCGGAGGGGCGGACATTGCCGATCACCGGCACGGTGCGGCTGGCCTTCTCGAAGTCGTCCAGCCCGATGTCGTGCCCGGCGCGGCGCGCCATGGCGATCAGGTGGATGATGGCGTTGGTGGAGCAGCCCATCGCCATCGCCACCGCGATCGCGTTCTCGAAGGCGGCGCGGGTCTGGATGCGCTGCGGCGTCAGGTCCTCCCACACCATCTCCACGATGCGGCGGCCGGATTCCGAGCACAGGCGTATGTGCCCGGCATCGGCGGCGGGGATGGAGGATCCGCCCGGCAGCACCATGCCGACCGCTTCCGCGATCGCCGTCATGGTGCTGGCGGTACCCATCGTCATGCAGGTGCCGTGGCTGCGGGCGATGCCCTGCTCCACGCCCAGCCAGTCCTGCTCGGTGATCTTCCCGGCGCGCAGCTCGTCCCAGTATTTCCAGCTGTCGGAGCCGGAGCCGAGCACCTTGCCCTGCCAGTTGCCGCGCAGCATGGGGCCGGCTGGGATATAGATCGCCGGGATGTTCATGCTGGTCGCGCCCAGCATCAGGCCCGGCGTGGTCTTGTCGCAGCCGCCCATCAGCACCGCGCCGTCCACGGGGTGGCTGCGCAGCAGTTCCTCCGTCTCCATCGCCAGCATATTGCGGTAGAGCATGGTGGTCGGCTTGACGAAGCTCTCGGAGAGGCTGAGGGCGGGCAGTTCCACCGGGAAGCCGCCGGCCATCAGGATGCCGCGCTTCACGTCCTCCGCGCGCTGGCGCAGATGGGTGTGGCACGGGTTCATGTCGGACCAGGTGTTGACGATGGCGATCACCGGCCGGCCCTGCCATTCCTCCGCCGCGTAGCCCATCTGCATGGCGCGGGAGCGGTGGCCGAAGCTGCGCAGGTCGGCGGGGCCGAACCAGCGTCGGCTGCGCAGTTCCTCGGCGGTCTTGCGGCGGGGAAGGGCGGTCATCGGTTGCTCTCTCGGACGGGTCGTCGGGGCGTCAGCCTCGGCCAGGGCGGCGCCCGTGTCGAGCGCCGCCGGGCGGGTCGTCAGCCGGCCGGCTTGCGCCTTCGGCCTGCGGCGCCAGGCGATCGGGCGGCGCTCAATCCAGCTGGATGTTGGCGCGGTGCGCCACCTCGCCCCAGCGGCGCGTCTCGCTGGCGACGAAGCTGCGGAAGTCGTCCGGCGTGCTGCCCACCGGCGTGATGCCGAGGTCGCGGAAGCGATCCGCCACCGCAGGCGTGCGCAGCGCGGCCACGGCTTCCTGGTTCAGCCGCGCGACGATCTCCGGCGGCACGCGGGCCGGCGCGAACAGGCCGTGCCAGGACAGGCTTTCGAAGCCCGGCACCGTCTCGGCCACGGTCGGGATGTCGGGCGCCGCGGGCGCGCGCTGCAGCGACGTGACGCCCAGGATGCGCAGCTTGCCCTCCCGCGCCAGCGGCCAGACGGAGGAGAAGTTGTCGAAGGCCATCGGCAGTTCGCCCGACATCAGCGCGGTGGCGACGCCGGCGCTGCCGCGATAGGGCACGTGCTCCAGCTCCGTCCCGGTCAGCTGGCCGAACAGCGCGCCCGCCAGGTGGATGGAGGTGCCGACGCCGGAGGTGCCGAAGGCCACGTCGCGCGCCGGCCGGCCGCGCAGATAGGCCACCAGTTCCGGCACGTTGCGCGCCGGGAAGTTCGGCGTCACCGCCAGCGCGTTGGGTTGCGCCGCCAGCTGCGTGATCGGCGCGAAGTCGCGCAGGTTGTCGTAGGGGATGCGCGGGTAGATCGCCGGGTTGATCGCGTGGCTGCTGATGGTGCCGAGGCAGATCGTGTGCCCGTCCGGCGTGGCGCGCGCGCAGGCCTCGGAGCCGATGTTGCCGCCGGCACCGGGCCGGTTGTCGATGACCACCGGCTGGCCGAGCGCCTTCGACATCTCCGTGCCGACCAGCCGCGCCACCGTGTCGGAGGTGCCGGCGGCGAAGGGCACGATCACGCGGATGGGCTGGGAGGGCCAGGGCCGCGTCTGGGGCAGCGCGGGCAGGGCGGCCAGCGAGAACAGGGCGGCCAGGGCGAGCCGGCGGGACGGGCGGCGCATGGGCGGTTCCTCCGTGCTGCGGCCCTCAGGTCGGGGCTCGCTTTGCAATGCTTGCTATGATCTCATATATCAGACGCCGGTCGTCAAGCCCAATCCTGGGACCGGGTGCCCGGCGCTGCTAGAGATCCGCCATCCTCATGACGTCGCTTCCCTCCGCCCCGCCCGCCCCGGCCGAGCCCGAGCTCCAGGCCATCTCGCCGCTCGGCCCCCGCCGCTCCGCCGCCGAGGTCGCTTATGAGCGCCTGCGGGAGGCGCTGATCTCGCTCGCCCTGCCACCCGGGGCGGTGATTGCGCGCGGCGCGCTCGCCCAGCGCCTGGGCATCAGCCAGACTCCGGTGCGGGAGGCGCTGATCCGCCTGCAGGCCGAGCAGCTGATCGAGGTCGTCCCGCATTCCGCCACCCGCGTCTCGCGCATCGACCTGGCCGGCGCGCGGGAAGCGCATTTCCTGCGGCTCGCGCTGGAGCTCGAGATCGTGCGCCGGCTGGCGGCGGGGGCGACGGTGCCGGCGGAGGCGCTGCGGGCGGAGCTGGCGCGGATGCGCGCGCTGCTCGCCGCCGGCGACCAGGCCGGCTTCGCCAAGGCCGACGAGGCGTTCCACGCCGCGCTCTATGCCGCGGCCGACG
>NZ_JAPSMD010000034.1 GCF_027856955.1 Falsiroseomonas oryzae
GCGCGAGCGCTGCGGCCTGCGTGGCGGCGTCGGGCAGGTGTCCCCAGCGGCGCATCGCGGCGAACCAGCGCGCCGCGGCCTCGGCGGAGAGCGGGGCCGTCGCATCGAAGCCGAGCGGGCAGGACAGGCGGTGCGGTGCGCCACCAGGCGGCGCCGCGACCTCGCCGGCCAGCGCTGCCGCCACGGTGGCGGGCGGGACGCCGGGGAAGATCCGCTCGGCGAGCAGGGCGGCGGCCGCGGCGTGGTTGGCCGGATCGTCGAGCCAGCGCTGGCCCTCGATCACGGCTGCCGTGGCGGCGATCACGGCCTCCGTCTCGCGCGTGGCCAGGCCTTCGGCGAAGGCCAGCACCTTCTCCGGGTGGCCGGGCCAGATGTCGCCGGTGGACAGCGCGAAGCGCCCGACGCCCTGCGCCACTGCATGGCTCCCCCAGGGCTCGCCCGCGCAGAAGCCCTCGACCGCGCCTTCGGCGAGGGCACGCGCCATCTGCGGGGGCGGCACGACGACCAGGCGCAGGTCATGGTCGGGATCGAGCCCGCCCGAGGCGAGCCATTCGCGCAGCAGGTAGTTGTGCGAGGAATGCGGGAAGACCACGGCCAGCGTTGGCGGCGGCAGCCCTTCCTCCGCGCGCGCCAGCAGCGCGGCCGCGAAGCTGCCGGCCGCCAGGGGCGGCGCGAAGGCGCCGGCCGCATCGGCCAGCGCGTGCGACAGCACCACGCAGTTGCCGTTCCTGCCGAGGCGGAGCGTGACATCGAGGCGCCGCCGCAAGCCGCCCGTGCCGGCGGCCAGCGCGACCGCCATCGGACCCAGCAGATGCGCCGCGTCCAGCGCGCCGAAGGCCAGCTTGTCGCGTACGGCGGCCCAGGCGCGTTCCGGCGAGAGCCGGACGGACACGCCCGCCGCCGCGAAGAACCCCAGCGCATCCGCCACGACCAGCGGCGCCGCGTCGGTCAGGGGGACGTAGCCGATGCGCAGCGTGGGTGTGGTGCCGCGAAGGGCAGGGCCGGCCATGGCGCTGATGTCCGGAGGCGCCTGACGCCTCGAGAGCGGACCGCCATTGGCCCACCGGTGGCACGGGAGAGAGGTGCCGGAAACCCGCCACGCCGTTGCGGCGGGCTCCGGCCGCATCGCTGCGGCGCGCCGTTCAAACCACAACCGGCGCGGCGGGGTGAAGTGGAATCTGCCTCAATGAGAGGCGAAATGGACGACCCCAGACGGAAACCGACCTCGATGTCGGCAATATGCCTAAATCTCGCGCAGAAAGCGCTGGGCGACCTGCACGAGCTTCTCACCCCTGTCCATCGCCCAGCGGCGCATCAGGCGGTAGGCCTCGTCCTCCGGCAGGCTGCGCCGCTGCATCAGCACGCCCTTGGCGCGCTCGATCACCACCCGGTCCGCCAGGGTCGCCTGCGCTTCCTCCAGCCGGGCGCGGAGCGCCTGGTGCGCGCGGAAGCGCCGGATCGCCACCTCGATCACCGGACGCACCCGTCCCGGCGCGAGACCTTCCACCACATAGGCCGCCACGCCGGCCTCGATCGCTGCCTCGATCTGGTCGCTGTCGCCGCGGGCTGCGAAGACCACGACGGGCCGCGGCTCGTCGCGGTGCAGGGCGCGCATGCTCTCCAGCGCGTCGCGCCCGGGGTCGTCGAGGTCGCAGACGATGACGTCGGCCGCGGCGTCGCGAACCATCCGGGTGAGGTCGCTGGCATCGGAGGCGACCGCCACCACCAGGCACCCCGCGGCCTCGAGGCCGGCCTTGACAGCCGCGGCCCGGTCCGGCTCGCCATCCACCAGCAGGACGCGCAATCGACCCCCTCTCGAGCAGGTGGCCGCGCGCCGGGTTTGCCTCCGCGCCGGAAGATGCCGCCGGGATCGGCCCGGGAAAAGGGGGGAAGGCGGCCCGCGCGCCAATCGTGACGCGCGGGACCGCGAAGCCTAGACCGGCGTAGCCCTGACTGTGTTCAGGGCTACGCCGGTCCAGCTTCCCTGGCCCGGCGATTCACGCCCTTCGGCGTGCTCACCTTCGGTGCGCACACTCAGGTCGATCGCGGGCTACCGCATGGGATCGACGGAGATCGCCAGCGCCTCCTCGTAGACGATGTCCACCTGCTCCCCGGCGCGCAGGCCGCGCACGAAGCTTGCGACCTCCGGGTTCTGCGCGACGACGGTGCGCGGCAGCCCGTTCGGTCCGATGAAGCTGACGCTGTTCGCGGCCGGATCGACCGCGGTGATCGTGACGCGGCCGCTCCGCACGCGAGTGACCTCGCCGCCCGGACGCTCGGCATCGCGTTCCGCCCCGAAGGCCTGGACGGCGGTGGGCGCCGAGGAGAACGGCCGCGCAACGCGGGCAGCCAGCGCCTGGTAGTAGCGCACGGTGACGCGGTCGCCCGGGCGGATCTGGTCGAGCCGCGTGACGGCGCGGCCGGCCACCATGGTCAGCAGCGCGCCGGATTGCGCGCCGGCATTGCCGCGCAGCAGGATCTCGCGCGCGGCGGGGTCCACAGTCTCGACCACCGCGACCAGCGTTGTCGTGCCATCGACCTGGACGGAGGCGCAGCCGGCCAGGGCCGGCAGCGCGAGCGATCCGAGCAGCAGCGCGCGTCGGTTCATCGGTCAGGTTCTCCGCAGCGGGGATCGGCGAAGGAACCGGGCGGCGCGTGGTTGCACGACGCGGCGATCCCCCCTCAGCCGGCCGGCCCTGGCATCCACGCCGCGGCCGACGCGGCAAGTGTCGCGCCGCACGCTGGGGGATGAAAGAGAGAAACCCTGTCCGCAACCGGCAACATCGACGCCCGGCTGCGGCCACCGAAAAGAAAAGCCCCGCGGCCCTTGGGCCAGCGGGGCAAGTCAAACAGGGAGGCTTCACGTCTGGGAGCCGTGGCGGCCCTTTTCCGCTGGGTTCCAAGCTTTACGTCTGACTTCCGCTTGTGCCCTGTCGAACCGGCATTTACCGTGTGCCCGTGGGGTGCGGCGGTAACTTTCGGCAATGCCCGGTAGCTTCGGCCTGTGCCCGTGGTGTGCCCGTGGGGGTGTCATGGCGGCGTTGACCGATGCGGCGGCGAGGGCGGCTAAGCCTGGCGCGGCGGATCGTGACTTGGCGGATGGAACGGTCGCCGGCCTCTCGCTCCGGGTCTTCAAGTCGGGCCGCAAGGCCTGGACACTGCGGCTCCGGATGGCCGGAGGGCAACGGCGCTTCGATATCGGCGAGTATCCGGCCACGACCCTCGCGGATGCCCGGGACATCGCCCAGGAAGCCAGGCGGCTCGCCGGCCGCGGCGAGAACCCGGAACACGCTATCCGCCCGCCTCCGCCGCCCGAATCGGTCAGCGTCAAGCAGGCCATCACCCGGTGGCTCGAGACCAAGGCCGGCAACCGCTCCCTCCCGATGGAGAAGCGCCGCTTGGCGCTGCACGTAGAGCCGGTAATCGGCGACCGGCCGGCCCGCGACGTCACCCGCGCTGAACTGGCGGACCTACTGCACAAAATGGCGTTCGGGGAGGCGGCCAAGCCGGTCGAGGCAAACCGGACCTTCACCAGCTTGCGGGGCCTGTTTGCGTGGTGCGCGGGGATGGACATCCGCCCCGATGACCCGACGGCGCTGCTGAAGAAGCCGGTGAAGGTCGAGCCGTCCGCCGCCCGCCAGCGGGAGGGCGACGTGCCACTCCTGGACATGACCGAGCTCGCCCGCCTCTGGCGCGCCGCGCCGGCCCTCAAGAGCGATGTCCTGCCCGATCTGGTGCGGTGCATGCTGCTGGTGCCGCTCCGACGCGACGAGTGGACAGACGCAGCATGGGCCGAGCTGCGCGACCCCCTGGTCGCGGACGGCTGGACCGGTGCGGCGCTGAGGATCGGCGCGGAAAGGATGAAGGGCAGGCGGCCCGCCACGGTGCCGCTGCCGGCTCGGGCGCTCGACATCCTGGCCGAGCGTCGGAAGCTGACGGGCAAGGGTAAGCACATTTTCGCCGTGCCCGGCCGGGATAAGCCTTTCGCCGGGTGGAAGCGCGCCGCCGAGACCTTGCGCGCGGCCGTGGGCGACAGGAAGGACTGGAGTCCGCACACTATCCGGAAGAGCGTGGCGACAGCGCTGGTGCGCGACCTCGGGGCCGATGAGTTGCTTGTCGGCCGCATCCTCCAGCACAGCCCCCGCGCCACGCTTGGAATCACGGCCGTCTATCAGCGAAGCGATCGGATTGCGGAACAGGCCGCCTTGCTCGCCCGATGGGCGGATCATCTGGAAGCCGTCGCCGCGAGACTGCCTGCGGAGCCGGTCCAAGCCGATCCGCGCGTTGTGCCGCTCCGGCGCATGCGCCGGGCATGAACAAGCGCAGCCGGCGCCAGTTCGAGGCGCTTGAGAAGCAGAACAGCCGCCTCGCCAAGGAGCGGGGGCGCAAAGTCTTCACTGCCTTCCTCACGAAGCAGGTCGCCCTCGCTGCACGGGCCGCTGACGTGCGCGCATGGCGGACGTGGATGGCGCTGGGGTTGTCGGAGCGCGAGGCTGCGGCCGCCGTACATCGCGGAATCGAGGCCGAGGACGCTGCGGCAGCGCGACAGGAGTTGCGTCGGCTTGGCGTTCAGACGAGCTTGGATGAGGGGGAGGACGAAGCGTTCAGGGTTAGGCTGCGGCGGGCGGCGAAGGCCGCCGGCGGATAGCTCGTCCGTCCCCCCTGAGATCGTCCCGGCTGCCAGTCCGGGGCGGTCGCAATGTCCGCGGGTTCCTTGCGATTGCCGGAGCCCACTCGAAATGCCGAACATTGCTGTGTCCGATGACGCCACCTGGCCGCGGACTCTCGACGACCTCCGCCGCGAGCCTGGCCGTCTGGTGTTTACCAGCGACCTGCGTCGCCTTGGGGTGGCGCGGAGCTACGACGGGCTCAAGGGGCTGCCGCCGCCGCTGAAGCTGCCCGGCCGCCGGCTGGCGTGGGAAGGGCGGGCGATCCTGACCGCGATCGGGGCGTATGGGGCGCCACTCGCTGCTGAGCAGCAGCACCAGTCCGCTGCCTGAGATGAAGCGCGCCGCCCACCGGGTCGCGACCGGTGAGCGGCGCATCTTTCGGCCGGGCAGCGGCCAGTGCCTCGTAGGCGCTGCCACCATACCGCACACGCCCGGCCTTCCACGACCGTCGGAGGGCTCTCGGTGCCTGCACTCCGCTTCACCGTCTTCACGAAGACCGACGGGCGCCGGCCCGACTGCCTGCTTGCCGCGCGATACATGCCGGTCGGGTTCAACAAGCCGCTCCTCACGAAGGTCATCGCGCCGGACGGTGCGGGCGGCGTCGCCAAGGACGGGTC
The DNA here is from genome assembly GCF_027856955.1 of Falsiroseomonas oryzae. GTDB lineage: Bacteria > Pseudomonadota > Alphaproteobacteria > Acetobacterales > Acetobacteraceae > Falsiroseomonas > Falsiroseomonas oryzae. The sequence continues at coordinate 5,288 of NZ_JAPSMD010000034.1, forward strand.
GGCATGCGCCATGACTGCTGGCTTCGCTGATCTGATCGCAGTCAACTTCGATTGTAGCCACCTGGGTGACGCGCTGCGCGAGGTCGCCGGCCACATCGAGGGGCTTGGCCAGGACCAAGCGCTCGGGCTTGGCCGCTTCCTGCATGGCGACTCGCCCCGTGTCGCGATAACGACGAAGGCGCACGAGCGGCGGCCGCACAGCCATGGGCGCACCCAGGCGAACTTCGGATACCGCGCCGGCGAGCCCGCGCTGATGCTGGTCGACATCGACACCAAGTGGCTCACGCCTGGGATGCAGGCGCGCATCCAAGCGGCCGGCGGACTTCTCGAGGCCCTGTTCGGCGCCATGCCGGAACTCGGCCTCTGCGCTCACCTGGTCCGCCGCTCGACGAGCGCGGGCATCCTCAACGCCGAGGGGCGCCTCGTCGGCGACTCCAGGAACCTGCATGTCTACTTCGTCGTCACGGATGGCGCCGACATACCGCGTGCGCTGAAGGCTCTGCACCAGCGCCTCTGCCTCGCTGGGCTCGGCGCAGTCGTGTGCTCCGAGGCCGGCAAGATCCTCACCCGCAGCTTGATCGACGTGAGCGTGGGCGACGGATCGCGCTTGGTGTTCGAGGCCGAGCCGCTCGTCGTAGCGCCATTACGCCGCGATCGCGACGCGGGACGCTGCACCGTGATCGATGGTGAGATCCTTGATACCCGCGCTGTGCTGCCGGACCTCACCCCCGACGAGGCCTACGCATTCGCGGAGTGGGATCGCGCCGGCCGTGCTGCGATCCGCGGTGAAGCCGAGGATCGCGCGCGGCGGCATGGCAAGGTGGTTCGCCAAAAGCTCGTTGAGCGTGGCGTGTCCCCTGCCCTCGCGGCTCGCGCGGTGGAGGCGCGGAGGCGCGGCCGCCTGCTCGGCTCGGACATGATCGATCTGGACGACGGGCGCCAAGTCAGCGTTGGCGACGTGCTCGCCGATCGCGCCGCCTTCGACGGTGAGACTTGCCGCGATCCGCATGAACCTGGCGAAGGTCCGAACCGGGCTATCCTCTACACGAACCCTGACGAGCCCGATCAGCCGGTCCGCCTGTTCTCGCAGCTCCACGGCGGTCAGCTTTTTGAGTTGCGCCATGACGCTGCCAGCCTCCGGCGCGTGGTGGAGGGCGCTGGCGCGGAGGCACCGGAGAAGCTGCTGCTCGAGCTGCGGCATGCCGAGATTGAGCCGCACCACGAGGCCGAACTGGTAGACCTTGCTGCCCGCGAGGCGAGGCCAAGCGGCAGCAAGGGCGAGTTGGCGCGCGTGGCTGCGTCGATCCGTCGTAGCCTTCGGGAGCAGTCGCAGCGCGCCAGCGACGCATTCGACGACGGCGCTGACCTGGGCGGCGATGTGGCCGAGGGCATCCCGCGCGGCTTCTACTGCGGCGCCGATGGGTGGCGCTTCGGATCTGAAGAATCAGCGCCGTTCTGCAGCTCGTTCGAGGTGCTGGGGTCGGTGTCAGCCGAGGACGGCTCGGGATGGGGTGTCCTGCTGCGCTGGCGCGACGGAACGGGATGCACCCACGATTACGTGCTCTCCCTGGCGAGGGTGGCGGCCGACTTGCCCGGCGTCATCGCTGAGCTCGCCGACAGAGGGCTCTGGTCCGATCCATCGCCGAAGGCGCGGGCGCTCTTCGCGCGGCTCTTGTCAGGGCTTCGCCCGAAGGAGCATCGCCGGGCTGTCCGCTCGACGGGATGGGCTCCGGGGGTGGCGGCTTTCGTGCTGCCAGGCGGCGAGGCGGTGGGGCCCGACTCCGAGAAGGTCATCCTCCTGGGCGGCGGGGCATCACTCGCGCAGGCCGGCACGCTGACGGGGTGGCGGGACGGCCCCGCTGCGCTGGCACAGGGCAACGGCCGCCTGTCGGTCGCGATCTGCGCCGCGTTGTCGTCGCCGGTGCTGGACGCGCTCGGTGAGGACGGGGCGGTGGTGCATTTTCACGGTCCGTCTTCCTGCGGCAAGACGACCGCGCTCCGGCTTGCGGCTTCAGTGTGGGGCAGCCCTAATGCCGGCCCGGGCAGCGTCTTCGCGTCATGGCGTACGACCGACAACGGGCTAGAGGGGCGGCTTGCTGAGCGGTCGGGCGTCGGCCTCGTCCTCGACGAGATAGGGCAGGCCGCAGCCGCGGCGGTGGGGTCGGCGGCCTACATGCTCGCCAACGGCACCGGGAAGGCGCGTGCCAACCGAGCCGGAGAGGTCCGGACGGTGAAGCGCTGGCGCCTGGCGGCGCTCTCGTCGGGAGAGGCCGGGCTCGGTGCCACCATGTCCAAAAACGGCGAGCGCCCTGCGGCAGGCCAGCAGGCGCGCTTTATCGATGTGCCGGCGGTCCCGCTGCGGGGGAGCCCTGCCGGCGTCTTCGAAAGCCTCCACGGCCAGCCCGACGGACGGAGCTTCGCCGAGGCGCTCGGGCGGGTGGTGCGTGAGCACCATGGCCACGCCGGCAACGCTTTTGTCGCCTGGCTGGCCCAGCGCCGCGCCGAGACGGGCGGGTGGGGCTTCGTGACCGAGGCTATCGACGAGGCCTTCGACGCGCTCACCGAGGTCGTCTTGCCGCACCGCGCAGGGGCTCAGGCGCAGCGGGTCGCGCGCGTCTTCGCGTGCCTTGCTGCAGCTGGCGAGTTGGCCGCCGAAGCCGGCGTGCTGCCCTGGCGGCCAGGAGAGGCACTCGGCGGCGTCGGTTGGTGCCTCGCCGATTGGCTTGCCGAGCGCGAAGGCATTGGCGCCGATCGGGAAGGCGTCGAGGCGATCCGGCGGGTGCGTGACTTCGTCTCGAGGGAGGCTGCTCGGTTCCAACCTATCGGCCAGGACGAACCAGCGCCGGGCGCGGAGGCGGCTGGGCCGTTGCATTGGTCCCCAGGACGGGTGCCGCTGCGGCGCGCCGGGTTCCGGGAGATGCCGGAAGGCGACCTTCTGATCCTGCCCTCCGTCTGGAACGACGAAATCCACGCCGGCCACGATCCCAAGGCTGCGGCCAGGTCGCTGCGGCGGGCGGGGCTGCTGCACGTCGACCGCGACGAACGGCTTACGTTCCGGCGCCTCATCCGCGGCGAGGGCCGCCTCGCCGTCTACCGCGTCAGCCGCGACGTGTTGTCGGGCGATGCGTCGTGACGTGTGGTCCGGTGTGGTCCGGTTCTGGTCCGGCACTTGGTCCGGTGACTGATCGGTTGAAAGCCTTGATCTACGGCCAATTGGTCCGGTGGTCCGGTAGAATCTTCAATCATTGTAGGTCGCGCGCATCGATTTTTTCCTACCCATCTCCCGCCATACAGAGAGGCGCGACAGCAGATCCGAAACGGCACCCTGCATCTCGTCGCCCAGCTGCCGGACCACCGGACCAATTGGCCGTAGACCAAGGCTTTCGGCGCGACGGCGGCCGGACCGCACGCCGGACCACATGCGGCGCCGATCGCTCCATGCCACGCCTCCGTGCCGTCAAGTTGTCGGCAAACCCGGCTCGCGCTCCCCCACCGACTGACGCCCGGCGTCCGAAGCCCTTGAACCCGAATGGAGCCCGACCTTGATCGACACCCTCCTGTCACTTGCGCCTCGCGAAGTGCCCCGCGCCTTCGTCCACGTCGCGCGCAACCTCTCGCCAGCCGCCACAACACGCGTGGCGCAGGCGCTCGCCAGGAAGCTCTCCCTGGCGCACCGGGCAGAGGCAGGCGACGAAGCCTTCGCCCTGCTGCTCGCGCATGACGCAGAGGGCCGTTCCTTGACGTCGCTGTACACGCTTCACGCCGCTTTCCGGGAAGCCGTGATCGCCGATGCGGCCTGGTCGCTTGGGCTCGTCCCTTGCGACCCACGCTTCGACCCGATCCCGGCCGACCTCCGCCGCGCCGCGCCGCACGCCGTCGAGTTGCTGGTGAAGAGCGGTGCCCGCGGCTTGGCGCCGATCCGCATGTCGGCCTCGATCGCGTGCTCGGTCGAGCCGCTGGCCATGGGGGACGACCCGTTCACGACCGATCTCGAGGACGCCGAGATGCAGGCGGGTGACTTCAGCTGTGTCCTGCTGGGACGGGCACCCCACGACTTCTCCGCTTGCCCGGCGCCCGACGGATGGTCGGAGCAGTCTCTTCGGATCCCAGGAGCCACGCGCCTGCTCATCGTCGCGCCTGATGAGCTGTTCCGGGCGGCCTCACGCCGCCGCGGCGGGCAAAAGGAAAGCGCTGCATGACGACCGCCGATCTGCACGCAGCTCTCGCCGACACCGAGACGCGGCTCGCCGCTCACCCGTCGGCCCGCTTCAAGGCGGGGCGGCTCCTCGAAAGTGTGCGGCGCGACCTACTGATCGCCGACGCTGCGCGACGGGTCATGATCGCCGCTCAGCACGCAGGTGACCCCGTCGGCTGCGAGGACTACGCGGGTGCTGCCCTCGCCGCTATGCGGCGCGCCGAGGCGAAGCTGCGGGTGCTCAGGAACGCCTGATACAGCAGTCGCACCGGACCGGCGCCGCGCTTAGCGTCGCGTGTCGATGCGAGCGCAGCGCCCTCGGCGCGCCCCGGGCGTCCCTACGGCCGCGAACCCGGCCGAGGCTGCGGCCAGCTGCTCGGCCCTCTGTCCATGTGACAGTGCTGACCGAATGCCATCCCGCAGGCCCGGCGGTCCATCCCACGCAGAGGCGGCCAGGTCGCGCCCGAAGGAGCACAGGAAGCCGGAGGCGAGGCCGGCCAGCACGCAGAGCGCTTCCCGCTCTTTCCTGCCCGCCGGGGCCGTGAGGGCGTGCCGCGCTTCCTCCCGCTCGCGCGCAAGCGGGCGGCCCATTGTCGATGCGCCGCTCCCGCGGTGCAGTTCGTCATCGCCGGCCAGGGCATCGGCGAGCGTAGTTGCGATCACCGTCAGCCACAGCCGTTGAGCGCATGCGGTGTCGTAGTCGAGAGCAGCGAGCAGATGCTGTCCGTCGCGAAGGGTGCCGAGCTGCGCCGTCATCGCCCTGGCCTCAATTCATCATGCGGGCCCAGGAGATCGCCTCGCGCAGCTGGCGCGCCTCCTCCCGCGTCGCCCTGGCCTGCGCCTCCAGCAGTTCCGGGTCGGTCGCCGAGCGGTAGGCGCGGGCGTTCGGATCCGGCGCGGGGGCGCGCGTTTTCAGCAGGCCAGCGAGTTCGGCGAGGCTTCGTCCGGCAGCGACGCGCGCCGCCGGCGGCGCTGCGGGATCAAGCAGCACCTGACGCATGGAAGCCTCCAGCTCGACCTGCATAGCGGCGGCGCGCTCGTTGGGGTCGTCGGGTAGAGGCGGGGGCTCAGGCAGCGCCGTAGGCTGCGCTGGCGCCGCCAGCACACCGGACGTGATGCGGGTCAGCTCGGCCGCGTCGGCCAGCTCCGGCCGCTCGGCCAGCTTTCTGGCGCGCTGACGGGCACGGCAGGCGTTCGCGCGTTCCGTCGACGTTGGTGCCGGCTTCTTCGGGGCCTGGGCACCCAACGCCTTCCGTTCGGCCTGACGCCGCGCCCGCTGCCGGGCCCGGCATGCGCGGGACCGCTCGGTGGAGGTCATCGGCCTCGGGCCGATGGGAGGGCGACCTGTACGCGACACGTTGCGCTGCTCCGCTGTATCCGCTGCGCTGCCGTTCTGCTGCGTACGGTAACATATTACCGCTGCCAATGGATACGCTTGTTAAACGCATTCCTCGCGATGAGAGCGAAACGCCGCACTTGGACGGATAGCTGCCACAGGCGGCGAGCCATGGGGACGACGTCCAACCATCGCGCTAAGCGGACATCGAGGCGTCCCGGACCTAGAGCTGTTCCGATGGGAGCGTGCGGCACCTGTCGGCGGGCTTCAAACAGTCATAGCTTGCTTTCGCTACCGACTCGAATGGCGCGCGCCGGGTACAGTGCGGCCACGTCGTTGGCGCTAAGCGCGGAGGGGCAGGTTGGCCGACTACAGGGGCGCACGGGGGTCGAACACAGGCGACGACTTCCACGAATTGTGGGCAGCTAGGCAGGCCATTGGCCTGCTCAACGCTGAAGGCGGCCTTCAGGCCCTGGTTCTCGAGGGAACCCTCGAACCGGGAGCCGCCGATACCTGGGATGGCGTAGACTGCACCCTCTACTTCGGCGGAGACGGGGCCGCATCGGCCGAGCGCGTGCGGCTGGAGCAGCTGAAGTACTCCGGCTCTGCGCCGGACACAGCCTGGACCGTAGCGAGGCTGACCTACGTGCGCCCGCCTGCGAAGGCCACTGAGGGTGCGAGTGAGGCCATCAGCAAGCCGCCCGCGCGAAGGGGAGGCAAAAAGGTTGCCTCTCCGGGACGGGTGGTCGGCGACGGCTCCATTCTCTCCCGAATGGCAAAGGCGTGGTCGGAGATGCGTGCGCTCCGGCCCGGCAAGGCGCCCCCCGAGGTGGCGCTCGTCACGAACCAGCCCATCGCGCCCGAGCTGAAGGCGGCGTTCGATCGGGCGGCCGCAGATCCGCCCGTGGCCTCCCCCACTGCCCCGGGATCCGATGAAGCCGAGGAGGCGAAGCTCCTGCGAGCGTCGGGCCTTGCACCCGAGGACTTCCGCGAGTTCGCGGCGTGCATGGATCTCGTGTCCGGCACCGGTTCTCGCTTCGCTCTCGAGGACCGGGTGCTGCGCGCCATGGCAGAGTGGTCCGACGACGACGCCCGGGCCGACACGCTCATGCTGCGGGAGTTCGTCCGCGAGCGGATGCTGCCGGAGCACGACCGTTCCCCAATTACGCGGGAAGGCGTCATGCTCCAAGCACTTGGAGCGTCTGACCGCCACGCACTGTTCCCGTGCCCGTCCGATCTCAAGCCGATGAACAAGCTCGTGCGGCGCGCCGCAGTCGAGCAGGCAAGCCGCCTCCTGGCCACGGAGCCGTTCCTCTGCCTGCACGGCGAAGGCGGCGTCGGAAAGACCACGGCGCTCCGGCAAATCGAGAACGATCTGCCGGAGGGATCGGTGATGGTGACCTTCGATTGCTACGGAGGTGGCCGCTACCTTGCCTCAGCCGAACTCCGTCACCGGCCCGCGGACGCGTTCACCCAACTGGCGAACGAAGTCGCCACGCGCCTCCGCCTGCCGCTGCTGCTTCGGCGCCATGGGAACACGGACTTCCCGCGCATGTTCATGGAGCGGCTCCGCCGTGCCGCGGAGGCGCTTGCGGCGCGCAATTCTGGCGCCGTGCTGGTTGTTGCCGTCGATGCTGCGGACAACTCTATTACCGCTGCCCGCGAACGACCCGTCCCGGAGACATCGTTCGTCCATGATTTCACGCGATTGGGGACTCTCCCGGAGAACGTCCGTTTCGTCGTCACGGCTCGGACGGGGCGCCTCGATACCTTGGGGCTGCCTGAGGCCTACCGGCACTTGCCCGTCCCGCCCTTCAAGCCTGAAGAGACCGCGGAGTTCGTGCGGCAGCACCGGGAGACGGTCCCCGTCCAGGAGTGGATAGAAGAGTTTCACGCGCTTTCGGGCGGCATCCCCCGCGTGCAGGCCTATGCATTCGAGGGCGGCGGCGAGGACGAGGACGCCCCACTGGCTCGTCTTCGCCCCGGCAAGTCGCTCGAAGCAGTCTTTGAGGAGCGCTTCCGCGAGGCGCTGGCCAAGAACGGCAACTCCCGGGATGTCGGCTCTGTTTGCGCTGGCCTGATCGCGCTTGCCCGGCCGGTTCCCCTCTCTGCGCTGGCCATCGTGCTCGGGACGAACGAGCACCACGTCAGGGACGTCTGTCGAGACCTAGCGCCTGGTGTGCGCCTCGAGGAGGACGCCGCGGCACTCGCAGACGAGGACTTCGAGGCCTTCGTCCGCGTGCGTGGTGAGCCTGAGTTCGACGCGGTGCGGGACCGAGCAGCCACCTGGCTCCTGTCCCGCGCGGCTATTGACCCGTACGCCGCGATTCACGTCGCCCCGGCGCTGGCAGCCGCAGGGCATTTTCCCGAACTTCTAGACTTGGTAGAGCGGGACCCGGTGCCGAGGGCGGTTAGCGACCCAATCCAGCAGCGCGAGGTCGAGGTGCAGCGGCTGACCCTGGCCGTCGCCGCATCCCGGGCCGCCGGCGAGCCGTCCAGGGCCCTGCGCTACTTGCTGATCGGAGCCGAGGGTCATCGGAGGGACAAGGCGCTCCAGAATCTCCTGGCCGACAATCCTGACCTTGCTGCCCGGTTCGCCGCCGACACCGTGGGACGCCTGCTGCTATCCGATCCCGGCTCCCGGTCGGGCCACGGCCGCATCCTGTACCATCGGCTCGTCGTCCATGCGGAGCGCGGAGATGCCCTGTCGTACCGGGAGGACCGTCGCGCCATTGATGCCTGGAACCAAGCGAGGCAGTCGACGGTCCGCAAAAACGCGGAGGGGCGGTCGAAGCCGTGGCCACTCGATTCTGAGGAAGTGGCGGCAGACACCGAGGCTGCCCTCAAGTTGTTCGGTCCTGTCGCGGCCCTGCGGGAGCTTCAGCGCTGGTCTCCCCGTGGGGCGCACGCCGACGTCGCGCTCGAGTTGCCCCCAAGACTTGTCGCCGAGGGGCGGGCAGCCGAGCTGGAGGCACTCCTTGCGTCAGGCGAACTGGGACCTCTAGCAGGCACCTTCCTTCGGATTCCGCTGGCTCTGGCGGGTCGGGCCGTGGATGACGCGGCCCTCGAAGTCGGGCTGCTGCGCCTCTCCCGGCTGCTGAGAGGCGGCAAAGACCTTGACGACTACCTGCGGCGAGATACGCGACCCGCGCGTCTAATCGATCTGCTGCTCACGGGTTGCGAGGTCCTCACCACGCGTGCTCCGGCGTGCAAGGGCGTCGACGCAATCCTAGCCCGTCTGCTCCAGGGTGGCAGGCGGCGCATCGATCGCAACAACGCGTCTAACCCGCTGCGGCTGGATGCGGTCTTCCGCGCCTACGCGCTGCTAGAGGCGAGGTCCGGCCGTCGTCCCACGGCATCGGGCGTCTTCGAGCCGCGGCCCGAGGTGCCGAACGACGGACAGAGCCGGGCCGTACGCGACGTTCACGCCGAGCGCCACGACCGTGAGATGTTGAACTTCGCGCAGATGGTGTTCCCGTCGTACGCCGCCGTGTCCTGCGCCCTTGCCGGGCTGGACGTCGACGACAGTGCCATTGCCGCGCTCCGGTCTGCCGCGGGTTCGCTTGAACAGGAAAGCTGGCGGCTGGAGCGCGAGCCCGGCCTCAATGCCATCCGGTCCTTCGTAGCACGGAACCTGCTGACGCTGCTGGCGGCGGGGCACTCACCCGACACGCTCCGTGAGCTGGCAATGGCGGTAGACGGCGCCTGGACGGGGGGCGAGTCTGTCCCAGACGCGGCCCTGGTGTCGCGGCTTTCGCTGCGGCCGGAGTTGCACGACGCCCTCCTCGCCTCGCTCGCCGCCTCCGCGTCGGCAACGCGCGGCATGCGGCTCGGGTCCCGATCGAAATCAGAGAGCCTTGTCGCCCATGCCCGTCTCCTTGCGCCCATCAGCCCAGAGGACGCCGCGGGCGTATTCCGGATGGCCGTTGAGGCCGCGGGGGAACTCGACACCGAGATCCGGGGCCAACTCATCCTCATCGAGAAGCTGGTCCGGCACGCAAGCAGCGCGGTCGCCGACCGGCGCGCGACGGCCCTGGGCCTGGGCGAGGTGGTGGCCGACGCGGCCGTACGGCTTGACGGCGACGACCACTTCCCCTGGCCGGAGGCCAGTGCGGCCCTAGCTAAGCTGAACCAGCCGATCGCGCTCGCCGCCGTTTCGCGGTGGGACGCACGGGGCCTCGTCCAGCTTGGAGAAACGTTGCCATCAGTGCTTCGGACCGGCTTGGCGGAGGGCTACCTGACGCCGGGCGAGGCCGCGGCCCTAGCCCTATGCCTCAAGACCGACCACTTGTTGGTCGAGGAGAGCCTCCGCGCGTCGCAAGGCATACCAGCCGCCATCCAGCGGGCGCTCCGCGATGAGTCCGCCAGGGACATGCTCCTCCGCTCCGGCCGGCCGGATGCGTCGGAGGACATCCGCTCGGCGCCTGAGGGGGAACTCGGGCCTCTGGCCCGAGCCCTCGTCGACAGGGAGCGGTTCAGACAAGCGCTGCCGCCTTGCCGGACGGAACGCGAAGCGGCGGAGCCGCGTCGGGGCGACGCGCTGGCTGCTGCTTATGCGTGGACTGCTGAGATTGCGACGGACGGCGCGACCCTCGCCGCGGCCATACGCACGGTCCAAGAATCCGCGCGCGCCCAGGAAACCTACGTCTACGTATCCCTCGGGTCGATGCTCACGGCAGCCAGGGCGGTGGTTCCGATGCGTGCACGCACGGGACACTTGGATGCGGTCGTCTCCCTTGGGGCGGAGCACGGACGCGGGGAGGTGGCTCGGGCGCTGACCGAGACGCTCGGCGCCTGGGACAGCCCCGCCGTGACCGCCTGGTGCGAAAAGGCGCTACCGAGCCTCATTCGGGACTGGTTTCCTGCGCTGTCCCCGGGGCTGCCCTATGGCGGGGACGAGATCACCCCGTTGCTCAACAGGACGGGGATGGATCGTGACACCCGGCGCGACCTATTGCTCCGGGCAGTCCAGGCGCACGTAGACGCCCTTGGGCCTGAGGCCCTGCTCGGGCATGTCGGGCTTATTGCAGAGCTGCTTCCGGCGCCATCTGTGGCTCCCCTGCTGGAGTGGTACGTCGAGCGGCTCGCGTCGCGAATCCGCGACGGCGACCTGGAGCGTGTCGTGTCAGATGGGATTCCCGAGGACGCCGCCGGCGCCATAGGCCGCCTGCTGATGGCACAAATGGGATCTCCGGACAGCCGTGCCCGTTGGCGGGCCGCACACGCGGTGCTTCGCCTCACCCGGACCGGCGACCTCCGGTCCGTCAACGGCTTCGTGCGAGCGTTCGGGCGACTCGAGGAGCTCGAGTTCTCCGGACCGCCGCCTGCGTACTACCCGCTCGCGGCCACGCTCTGGACCACTGTCACGCTCGACCGCGTCGCAGCCGAGCGTCCCGACGCCGCGGCCACAGCCGCTTCCGCTCTGCTCGCCACAGCGCTCGATGAAGAATTTCCTCACCTCCTCCTGCGCGCGTTCGCACGCGACGCCTGCCTGAAGCTGGTGGAGGCGCGCCTGCTAGCAGTATCTCCGGACGAAGCCACCCAATTGGCGGCGGTGAACAGGTCGGTGCTGACCCCTGTCAAAGTGGAGAACCGATATGCGCGCGAGGACGCGCACCGTATGCGGACACGTGAGGGCCGCCGGTTCAGTTTTGACGGAATGGACACCGTGCAAAACTGGTATGCCCCGATGTGGTCCGCATTCGCCGAACCCGTTGGCCCACGTTTTCTGGACATTGCCGAGCGGTGGATCGTAGACGTCTGGGGCTGGCCCGAGGAGCGGGTGCGCTCTGCGCATAAGCTGCATTGGCGGCTGCGGCGTGATCGGGACTACCTGGCGCACCGGCACGCGCAGGGATCCCGGCCCATCATTGAAGGGCTGCGCACGCACCTCGAATGGCACGCGATGTGGTGTGCCGCTGGCGAGTTGCTGAAGTCTGTCCCACTCGTGGAAAATGAGCCGGAAGACTGGCACGCCCTCGACCTTCAGGTTCGGCGCGAGCAGTTGTCGGAGCAGCCCTTGTGGGCAGCAGACCTGCGCGTGCCAACACCGCTGCATTCGCGACATTGGGCGCTCGCCGCCGAACCGCTTGCAGATTGGGTTGCAGCTGTCCGTGAGTCTGATCACCGGGTAGGGATGCTCCCGCCCGAACGCGAGGGCTACGTTACCGTCGGCGGCTACGAGGAGACGACCGGGCCCGATCGTTCTCAAGAGAACGTCGTATCCAGTGCGCTCGTGGAGCCCTCGACGGCAACCGCGCTGCTGAGGGCGCTTCAGACAATGGTCGACTCGCGGGATTACAAGCTGCCCGAGGAGGGAGAGGGCCACTTTGAGCGCGACGAGCCGCCCTACCAACTCGTGGGCTGGCTCGTCCGCCCCGAGCGAGACAGCGGCATCGACGAGCACGATCCGTTCCGCGGCCAGGCACGCTACGTCAGCTTGGCGCCCGGCGTCCGCGTCATCAAGGCGTGCGGGCTTACGCGGGACGCCTCCGGGGCCGCGCAATGGTCGCGCCCCGGCTCGAACGAGCCCATGTTCGTGTTCGAAGTATGGGGGGAGAAAGACCGGGAGGACGAACATCACCTGACCGGCATCCGCCCGGCAGGTTGGCGGCTGCTGGCGCACGGGGAGCAGCTAGGTGAGTTCCTTCAGCATGAGGGATTGGATCTGATCATCGAGGTGGAGGTAAGGCGCAGTGGTCGCAGAACCCGACGATACGCTGGCGAGGAAGACGCCGATCCGCCGCAGGAGCGGTTCGACAGGGTCTACCGCCTCGGCGCCGACGGAGCCCTCGACATCGCCGAGGGACGTCTTGGATCTTGGTCGGGAGCTCGTCCGAAACCTTGACCTCGACGAACGGGGCGCGACGCTGGAACGCTGGATGGCCCACCATCTGGCCGCGCTCATCGCTGAGGCGGAGGCCGCGAGCGGTGAAGCCAAAGCGGAGGCGGCGGCTCGCGCAGCCGACCTGATCCTGCGGCTCTGGGCAAGGCGCGGCGATTTGCACGAGGCGGCCGATCCGCTCGGTTCCTGTCGCGAGGCGGTCGAAGTGCTTTCGCGCCTGCGGGCAGAGCGCAACCCTTGGCTGGCCCACCGCGGTCGTGGCGGACCGGAAGGGTTGCTCGCCGACCTCTTCGACAACATGGCGAAGGTCGTCGTAGGGGGCATTCTCCTGACCCAGGCAGGCAAGCTCCGCGACATCGCGCCGGCAGAGCAGGTCGCCCTGCCGCCCGAGGAGGTTGCCCTGCGCGAGCAACTCGCCTGGTGGGAGGCGGCCGTCACGCCGGATGTCCCCGAGAACCTGGGGCCCCAACTCCGCATCCGGTTCGTCGCCGCGGCCTTGGCCTCTGGCCAGGACGAAGAGCAGCAGGCATCGCCGGGCCTCGATAACGTTAATGCGCCCCCGGCGGACGCGCCTGATGAATCGCCGCCCACAGGCGGCAAGGCCCAGGAGGAGATCCTTGGCGAGCCGGAGGAGATCCCGCCCAAGACACGGCAGCCGAAGGAACAGGTCACGGCGGCGCTGGAGCGTCTCCAGGCCGAGTTCGCACACCTCGTCGACGCCTGGAAGGCGGGGCCCGGGCGGGACTGACCTGTCCTGCTGCCGCCGCGCGCGGCTTGCGCCGTTAGCCAAGAAGCCGGCGGTGCGCGCGTATGGAGGCGGGCCACAAGGCGCGGATGCCCGCTCGCCGAGGACCACTGGCGCGGCCCTCAATGCGTCCTGCGCGCGGGTGGGGCGGCACGCAAGCCCTGGGGCAAGGGCAGCGGCGGTCGCCTCGGGGCGGAGGCTGCTGTCGCCCAGCCGCGACACCGTCACGCCAAAGAGGCTGTTCTCCAACCCGGCCGGTCAGGGCGACCAATTCGGGGCGCAGAGCCGCCACTTCTGTGATGCTCGGCAAGCGTCCACTAACAACTACGGCGTCGGCGGCTTGACGGTAAACGTGCAACCGGCGGCGACGGCTTGACGGTGGTCAGGCTGTGTTGGTTCGTAGGTTCCAGGGCGCGAGTTCGCCGATGCGGTTGGTCGGGTGGCCGGCGATGCGGTCGAGCAACACGCGGAGGTAGGCCTGCGGATCCCAGCCGTTGAGCTCGGCGGTGCCGACTAGGGTGTAGATGATCGCCGCGCGCCTGCCGCCCTAGCGGATGGCCTGCGCCAGGTCCGACTTGCCGGAGATGCGCCGCAGCGTCGTCTCGAGCCAGGCGTGCAGGTCGGCCATCACCGGAACCGAACGGGCCTGGCGAGCGGCGAGACGCGCCTTTGGCGGCTGCCCCTGGATCTCGCCCTCGATAGCAAACAGCGGCTGCATGCGCTCGATCGCCTCGCGCGCCAGCGGGCTGTCGTTGGCCAGCAACTCGTCGTGGAAGTAGCGCCGCGCATGCGCCCAGCACGCCGTCTCGACCACGCGACCGCCCTCGTAGAGCGCGTTGAACCCGGAGTAGGCGTCGGCCTACAGAACGCCCTGGAGGTCGCGCAGACATCGCTGCGGGTGCTCGCCCTTCCGGTCCGGTGTCAACTCGCAGAGGACTGCAGGCGGGTCGGACCCGCCAAATGGACGGACGTCGCGGAGATAGGTCCAGAACCGCGCTGCCTGCGTCCTGCCTCGCCCGGGCGAGAGCATCGGCATCGGCGCGTCGTCGACGTGCACCCGGCTGACGCCGCATAGCGTGCGTTGACGAACGCAGCCGACAGGCGGGCCGCAAGGTGACGGCCCAGGTGAGAAGCGAAGAGGCGCGCCCTTCCATGCCCGTCAGCGAGGCGGCTTGCGATGCGAAGCGGAGCTCCCCTTGTCGCAGACCTTCCTTGGCGATCCAGTAGCGGAGCGATCCGCCGTGCGCGCCGACCTCGAAGGCGGCAGTTTCGCCGCTGGGTTGCGTGCTCGCCAAGTTGGTTGGGAGGGTCACCGCGTCGCCGGCTCCAGTACCTTCCCAATGGCAAACGGCGTAGCCCCCAAAGGAGCGCTCGACCCGCGTACACCTGCCGCTCGGCGCGGGCATCACTACTCCTCCTCCCCGACAGGTCCGGGCGCGGCCGTTAGCGCCATGTAAGCGTCACTGGCCGCGGCAATCGTCGGCTCCGCCGCAAATGCGTTTGTCAGATCTCGCACCGAAACCAGTGTGCCAAGCATGGCCATGCAAGCCCAGCCTAGCGTCTCCGCGTCCTCGGCGCTGTCGAGCTGCGGCGCAGCCGTCATCTCGGAAATCAGGCCGCCGTCCTCCGGCCTCACGACATGCCGCTCAAGGGCGTTGAGCGACGGATGCGCGCTGTCGTTCGAGAGCTGCGAATAGAACATGTAGGCGCCGGCCATCTGCGTCCGCGCCGCAATCTCCTTCGGCCGCATCATCCGTCCCTTGCCGATCTTGGCGGTGAGCAGCCGCAGGTGCTCGCGAGCCGTGTCGGCCTTCGCCGCCGAAAAGGTGTCGTTTAGCTGAATGATCTGCTCGCCGCGCGACCGCTTGCTCGCTGCGTGATCGTCGACAAGAGCCCTGAATGCCGCGGCGCCGTCGGCGGCCAGGTCTGCCGTCATGAACATGCCCTCGAACAGACTACGGGTGATGATGCGGGCTTCGACGACGTGTCCCGCCTTCACCAGCAGGCGCACTCCCTGGATGTGTTGGAGGGCCCGGAACAACGCAGCGAGGCCGGTGATCTGGGCCGGATTACCCGAGTCGACTTTCGCCGCTGCCGCCACCGCGGCCCCGGCCTCGATCATGCGTTCGACGACGTCATGCCAGGCGGCCGCGTCGTGGATGTCGGAGCGTGGGGTTTCGATCATGCCGACAGTGAACCCGGCGCGTTGAGTCCGCCGCAAGGGTTGCGTCGGCGCCCACCATCGCGGCAGGCGGTGCAAGCGCGCCGCTGGCCGGCGCCGCTCGTTCAGTCGGTGCGGTGCCAGACGCAGCATAAGTCCCGAGGCTGGACCGCAATACAGGCGCCCGAATGCTCTTCGCGCGCGGTGCGCGGGGGTACCCCCAGGGGTGGGGCGGGCCGGGGAGCGGGTGGGCGCGCCCCTCCGTAGGTGGCGGCGTGGACTGGCGGATCCTCGGGCTCGGCGGCTGCGGCGCCACACCCGCGCTGCCCGTCACGCTGAAGCACCGCCGGCCAACGCGACCGACGACGCGGGCAGCTCCAGCAGGGTGCAGACGGCTACCCGTGGCGCAGCCGGATCGCCGGCGCCGGATCCAGGCGCAGCAGCGCGGCCAGGGCCCGCCCGTCCTCCACGCTGTCGGCTTCGATCTCCACGCGCCAGCCGCTGGGGTCGTCGTAGCAGCGCAGCTCGGCCCGCCCATCCTCCCGCGGCGCGGGCTGGAGCGGAGCCAGCGCCAAGCGCTCCTGCACCCGTTCCATGACGTCAGCAGCGGTCACGCCGTGTGCAGAGGCGAGGCAGTCCATCACCTCGCCCAGGAGCGCCCAGAGGCCGACGTCGGCGGCGCCCGGGGCCCTCGCGTCTAACTCGGCCACGAAGCTGCGCAAGGTATCGGCGGCCAGGTCGTGGGCTTGCTGCATCTCGGCATCTTCGGCGGCCCGGCGGCCGGCGGCAGAGCGCGCGGCGCGGGCTGCGACGAGATCGACAACGTGCATCGTTCGGTCCTCCAACGTTGCAGCAAACCTTGATCCGGCTCCCGAGAGGCCGGCAAGATCGTTGTCCGTAAGGAACGACGTGGCGTGGCGGCCGACGAAACCGACGAACAGCCGCCCTCATCAGCTTACGCTGCGGGAGCTGCCGACAGACAAAACAGCCTCTCGAAAGCGTGAGGACGAGCGGGTGCTGGCAGTGCCTCTGGAGGGTCCCGGGTGAGGCCAGCCGCGCGCCTTGTGCCCGTAGCGTGCCCGTAGACGCGCCTGCACCCAAAAAGAAAGGCCGCTAACCCATTGGGATAGCGGCCAAGTCAAACAGGGAGGCTTCACGTCTGGGAGACGAAGGGGTTCGGCAGTCACCGAATGACCCTGAACCGACGTCGCCGCCGGAACGCACGAAAGATAATCGGCGACGGCGTATGCGCGATTGGCGAAAAGCCGCGGGCCGCCATGCAATCAGAGCATGGGAAAGGGCGGCGGCCTCCGTTACTGCGCGGCCATCCGTCCGGGCGAGGCGAGCTCCGCCACCAGGAAGTCGCGGAAGACGGCGACACGCTTGGAATGCCGCAACTCCTCCGGGTAGACGAAATACGCTTCGATGCGCGGCGCCTTGAACTCCGGCAGCACCTGCACGAGTCCGTCCAGTTCCTCGCCCATGTAGTCGGGCAGCGCGGCCAGGCCGAGGCCGCTGCGCACCGCCTGCAGGATGCCGGGCAGGGAGTTCATCTCCAGCACCGCGCGGCGCGGCGCGCCGGGGCGCCGCCCGGCCTCGGCCAGCCAGTTCACGCTCTCCACCGGGGGACGGTAGTCGCCATAGACGATCATGCGGTGCGCATCGAGGTCCTCGGCCCGCTGCGGGATGCCGAAGCGCTTCAGGTAGTCCGGCGCGCCACAGACCTTCCAGGCGAAGTTGCCGAGGTTCCGCTGGATCAGGTCGGGCTGGCGGGGCGGATGCATCCGGATGGCGACGTCGGCTTCGCGCATCGCCAGGTCGAGGTCGGCGTCATCGAGCAGAACGGTCAGCGTGACGTCCGGGTGCAGCTGCAGGAAGCGGTGCAGCCGCGGGGCCAGCCAGACGCTGCCGAAGCCCGTCGTCGTCGTCACCTTAAGCCGCCCGGTCGGCTTCTCCCTGCTTTCCGTCAGCAGCGCCTCGGTCATCGCCAGCTTGGCGAAGACCTCCCGCACCGCGCGGTTCAGCGTCTCGCCCTGCTCGGTCAGGATCAGGCCGCGGGCGTGGCGGTGGAACAGCGGGACCTGTAGCGCCTCCTCCAGCGCCTGGATCTGGCGCGACACGGCGGATTGGCTGAGGTTCAGCGTCTCGCCCGCATGGGTGAAGGAGCCGGCCTCGGCCACCGCGTGGAACACGCGCAGCTTGTCCCAGTCCAGCGGCATTCCGGCGGCGACTCCCTGTGTCGTTCGGGCGGCGCAGGCTGCCACGGGGCACGCCGCCCTGGATAGATCGAATGCATGCCCGGATTGCACAGCGGGCGGGGCTGGGGCGGACCTGGCGTTCGCCGGAACGCCGGTCCGCGCCCAGGGCGCTGCGCCCCGCGGTGCCCCGCCTCAGGTCCAGGCGCCGATCGCCGGGGCTTCCGCCGGGATGTGGGCCAGGAACTTTTCCGCCTCCAGGGCGGCCATGCAGCCTGTTCCGGCGGCGGTGACCGCCTGGCGGTAGATGCGGTCCTGCACGTCGCCCGCGGCGAAGACACCGGGGACGGAGGTGCGGGTCGTCCCGGGTTCGGTCACGATATAGCCATCGGCATCCATCGCCACCTGGCCGCGGAACAGGGCGGTGGCGGGGTCGTGCCCGATCGCCACGAAGACGCCGTGCACCGGCAGCTCCGACCGCTCCCCCGTCTTGAGGTTGCGCAGCGCCAGCCCGCGCGTCACCGGCACGCGGCCCGACTCGTCGGCCAGCACCGCTTCCGTGACCGTGTCCCAGACGACGCTGACATTGGGCCTGGCGAAGAGCCGCTGCTGCAGGATGCGCTCCGACCGCAGGCTGTCGCGGCGGTGCACCAGGGTGACATGGCGGGCCAGGTTGGCGAGGTACAGCGCCTCCTCCGTCGCGCTGTTCCCGCCGCCGATCACGGCGACGTCCTTCCCCCTGAAGAAGAATCCGTCGCAGGTGGCGCAGGCCGAGACGCCGAAGCCGGAGAGTTCCTTCTCGCCGGGGATGCCCAGCCAGCGGGCCTGGGCGCCGGTGGCGATCACCAGCGCCTCCGCGACATAGGTGGTGCCGCCGTCACCCACCGCGGTGAAAGGGCGGCGCGAGAGGTCCACGCCGGTGATCACGTCCTGGATGACGCCGGCGCCGACATGCTCGGCCTGGGCCTGCATCTGCTCCATCAGCCAGGGACCCTGGATGGCCTGGGCGAAGCCCGGGTAGTTCTCGACATCCGTGGTGATGGTGAGCTGGCCGCCGGGCTGCAGCCCGGCCACGACCAGCGGCTCGAGCCCCGCCCGCGCCGCGTAGATGGCGGCGGTGTAGCCGGCGGGGCCGGCGCCGATGATGAGGAGCCTGGTGCGACGGGTCTCGGGCACGGGTCTGTTGCTTCCGGAGTGTGCAGAGCACTCCATATCGGTCGGCCGAGGCGGTTGCTCAACCGATTCGGCGCGTGCTCGCGCCAGGGTTGACGCCACCCCGTTGGATTCATCTTGCCAAAACTTAATCCAAAACTATGTTACCCGCGGAACGTATGCGGTGGCACGTAAGGATCAGCGATGCGACGTGTTTCTGAACCAGACCTGGACGGGGTGGACCGCCAGATTCTCGCGGAGCTCCAGGCCGATGGCCGCATGACCAATGTCGAGCTCGCCCGTCGCGTGGGACTTTCGGCGCCGCCCTGCCTGCGCCGGGTCCGCCGGCTGGAGGAGCAGGGGATCATCCGCGGCTACCATGCGGATCTCGACCCGCAGGTCCTGGGATGGCAAATCACCTTCTTCGCCCTTGTCGGGCTGGAGACGCAGAAGGAGGCGGTGCTCTCCGCCTTCGAACGGATGGTCACGTCTTGGCCGGAGGTGCGTGAGTGCCACATGATCCGCGGCGGGGGCGACTTCCTGCTCCGCCTCGTCGCGAGGGACACCCAGCACGAGAACGCGCTGACGTCGCGCCTGACGGAAGCGCCGCACGTGTTGCGCGTGCAGACCATGCCGACCATCCGCACGGCCCGCGACCTGTCGGGCGTGCCGGTGGACCGCGTGCCGGAACCGGCCTGACCGCGCAGCCGCGCCTGGCGCTGGCGGTTGCCGCGCTGGCCGCGGCGCTGTCGCTCGGGCCGGCCGCGGCGACCGGG
>NZ_JAPSMD010000035.1 GCF_027856955.1 Falsiroseomonas oryzae
CGGGCTGGCGGCCCGCCTGCTGGCGCGGCCGGATACGCGGCGCGTCGCGCTGATCGGCGCCGGGCGCATCGCGCGGCATGTCGCGCCGGCGCTGGCCGCTGCGCTGCCCGGCATCGAGAGGCTGACGGTCACGGCGCGCCGTGCCGATGCGGTGGACGCGTTCCGCGCGGAGGTTGCGCCCGCCCTGCCCTTCCCGTTGCATGCCACGACGAGCATCGCCGCTGCCTGCCGGGACGCTGACCTCGTCGTCACCATCACCAGCGCTGTGTCGCCGCTGCTGCACGCGGCCGACCTCGCGCCGCGTGCGACCGTGGTCGGCCTGGGCGACACCGAGATCGCCGCCGACGTGCTGACCGGCTGGTCGGACCGGTTCGTCGTGGACGACCTGGCCTTCGCGCTCACCACCGGCAGTGTCGCCGGCTGGATCGCCGCCGGCGCAGCCACGCCTGACCAGGTCACCGCGCGGCTCAACGCCGATGTCGGCGAGGTTGCCGCCGGACTGAGGCCGGGGCGCCGTACGCCGGAGGAGCGCGTGCTCGCGATCGTCCAGGGCATGGCGGTGGGCGACCTGGCCGTGGTCGCCCTGGCCTGGCGCAAGGCCGTCTCGTCAGGCCTCGGCATCCGGGTGCCGCTCGCGCACCGCGGCTGAACGCCGCGGCGCCGGGCGCGTCCGTCAGGCGACCCCGCGCTCGAGGTCGATGACGAGGCGCTCGTTCGGATCCACCGGCGCCGGGCCTTCCGCGACAAAGCCGACCTGCCAGGAGGACTGGCCCGTGTCGGCCTTTGCCGTCTCGAAGGAGGCGAAGGGTGCGGCCAGATCGAGCACGAACTCCTCCTCCGGCACGGCCTCGGCCGCCATGCGGCGCGTCGGGCGGGCGTCGCTGGTCTGCAGCAGCGTCGTCGCGGCCACGGCCGGCGCGGTGCCCTGGCCCGTGATGGTCACGACCACCGTCGCCGTCGAGGTGCCGCCGGACCCGTCGGTGACGGTGTAGGTGAAGCGGTCCACCCGCACCGCGCCCGGCGGCAGGCCGTTCAGGATGGCCGAGGCGGTCGGGTCGTAGCGCAGCGTGCCATCCGGATTGATGCCGATGGACGCGCCGAACCGGCTCGCGCCGACAGTCTCGATCGTCAGCATGGCGCCGGCATCGACGTCGCTGTCATTGGCCAGCACGGCGATGTCGATGGGCGTGCGGGAGAGCGTCGCCGCCGCATCCCTGCGCGCCACCGGCGCATCGTTCCGGCCGGTGACCGTCACCGTGGCAGTCCCGCGCACCCGGGCACCCTGGTCGTCGGTGATCTCGTAGACGAAGCTGTCCTCGACGACCTGGCCCGCCGCGAGCGACTGCAGGGCGCGTGCCCCGGTCGGATCGTAGCGCACCGATCCATCGCCGAGTAGCGTCAGCGTTGCGCCCAGCGTGCTGCGCGCGACCACGCCCACCACGGCGATGGAGCTGTCGGGATCCCGGTCGTTCCCGCGCACGTCGATGTCGATTGCCGTATCCTCGTCCGTCGCCGCAGAATCCGCGGCAGCGGTCGGTGCTGTGTTGCGGCCGAGCACCGTGAGGGACACCGTTGCGGTCGAGGCGGCGCCATGCTCGTCCAGCAGCGTGTAGGTGAAGCTGTCGTCCAGCGTCGCGCCGACATTCAGCGCACGGAACGCATCAACCGCGGTCGGATCGTATTGCACGCGGTTGCCGAGCACAACCAGGGCGGCACCACGCGCGCTGACTGGCGGCACGCTGACGAACAGCTGGGCGCCCGCATCCGGGTCGCTGTCGTTGCGGGTCACCTCCAGCAGCGAGACGAAATCCTCGCGCGTGCCGAAGATGTCGTCCCTGGCCACAGGCGCATCGTTCGCACCGGTCACGGTGACGGCGACAAGGCCCTTGCGCTCGTTGCCGAGCCCGTCGCGCATCGTAACCGCCAGCGTATCGACCAGCGCCTCGCCAAGGGCAAGCGCCTGCAGCGCGGGTGCGCGACGCGGATCGTAGTTGACCGCGCCGTTCACCACGGAGCCGGCAGCGCCAAACTGACTCAGCCCGTTGACATCCAGCAGCGTCCAGCCGCTGTCGAGCCGGAACCGCAGCAGCTGGTCCTCGCCGATGCTGCGGGGCGTCAGCGTCACCGCGCTGTCGCTTGCCGTGCCGGCGACGAGGATGCTGACGGTCGCGGTCGTCTGCGCCCCATGCTCGTCCTGGACGGCGAAGGTGAAGCTGTCGGACAGCGACTCGCCCGCAAGCAGGGCGGCCAGCGCCGCCGAGCTGCGCGGATCATAGACGATCCGGCCGCCCACGGCCCTGCCGTCCACGATCTGCGCCTCGACGATGGTGAGGCTCGCGCCGAGCGCGCTCTGCACTGCCGGCAGCAGCAATCCGAGCGTCGCGCCATGGTCGTGGTCCCAGGCACCGGCCAGCGCATCCACATCCAGGGGTGTGTCCGCGGCCGTCGCCATAGCCATGCGCTGCGCGCGCGGGGCGTCGTTCCGGCCGGTGACCGTGATCGCGACCGTGCCCGTCACGGTCTCGCCCACCGCATTCGTCCCGGTGAAGGACACGATATCGGCCAGGCTCTCGCCAAGGGCCAGATCCTCCGCGCGGTTCGCGCTGCGCGGATCGTAGAGGATCGCGCCGCCCGAGATCGCGACCGGGACGAGTTGCGAGCTGACGCCCGGCGCCGCGGTCACCGTGACGCCGGGCACCGTGATCTGCAGCAGGTCGTCCTCGGTCGTGCTCGCGGTGAGCTGCAGGACCGGGTCGGCCAGGCCGCTGACGACGACGCTGACGATCGCCTGCGCCTCGCCGCCTGCACCGTCGGAAACGCGGTAGGCGAAGGTGTCGACCACCGTCTGCCCGAAGGCCAGCGACTGGAGGAACGCCGAGCCGCGTGGGTCGTAGCCGATCCGGCCATCGGCCAGAACGGTCAGCGCCGCGCCCCTGTCACTGCTTGCCGAGGGCAGCGTCGCAAGGCTCAACTGCTGCCCGACATCCACGTCGCTGTCATTCAGCAGCACGCGGATCACGACCGCCGTATCCTCGTCCGTGCTGCTGCCGTTCGGCCGCGCCACAGGCAGGTCGTTCCGGCCGTCCACGGTGACCGTCACCGTCGCGGTCGCCGTGCCGCCATCCTCATCCGAGACCGTGTAGCTGAAGCTGTCGACCACGCTCTGGCCCGGGGCCAGCGCCTGCAGCACGGCCGCACCGCGCGGATCATAGAGCACGCGCCCGTCGGGGCCGAGCGACAGCGCCGCCCCCAGCGCGGACAGGGCCGGCAGCGTTGCGACCTTGAGCGTGGTTCCGGCATCCGAGTCGCTGTCGTTGCCCACCACGTCGATGGTGACCGTCGTGTCCTCGTCGGTTGCCGCAACATCGGGATCTGCGGACGGGTCCTCGTTGGTGCCTGTGAAGGTGAGGGTGACCGTACCCGTCGCTGTGAACCCGTACTCGTCGGCGATCACGTAGGTGAAGCTGTCGGACAAGGTCTGGCCCGCGGCCAGTGCGCGAAGCGCGGCGACGCCCGCCGGATCCACGACGACGGCCTCGCCCTGCAGGCTTACCGCTGCACCGAGCGCCGTCTGCGCCGCCACCGAGACCAGCGCGACGTCATCGCCATCCGGATCGCTGTCGTTCGACAGCAGGTCGGCAACATCAAGGTTGCCGCCCGTCGCGGCGTTGAGGGTCGCCGAGTCTGCTCCCGCAACCGGATCGCGGTTCGTCCAGACGCCGAAGGCCAGCGTCTGCACCGCACCGCTCGTCGCAGCGAGGTTGACGCGCCCGGGCGTGGTCTGGCTGTAGCCCGGCGGCGATTCCAGTTCGAGCACATGCAGGCCCGGCCCGACCGACTCGAAGGTGAATGCTCCCGTCGCATCCGTCACGACCAGCGCATTGCCACTGTCAGGATCGAGACGAACCTTGCCACCGGCAACGCCGACCTCGTCAGGATCCTGCTCGCCGTCCCTGTCGCGATCGAGGAATACCGTGCCGGTGAAGGTGGCAAGCTTGAAGTTGCCGAAGCTGACGTCCGACGCGTCCTCACCGGCGACCAGCGTGACGTTGTGCACGCCGAACGCTGCCGCCTGCTGTGCCGGCCGCGTCCCGCCGCCGGTGCTGCCACCCGTCCCGGATCCGCTGCCCGTGCCACCAGCCGGCGGCGCCTCGGTGATGTTCAGGATCTCCTCGAACAGCCGCGTGAACTGGATGCGCGGGAAGCTGAGGCCGGTGTTCCGGACGTTGTCGTTCTCGTCGTCGCCGTCCACGATCATGTCGCCCGTGCGCTCGAGCAGCGCGGCGAACTCCGCCGTGCTGAGCTTCCGGCCGAGGACCTGCTGCGCCAATTGCTGGGCCAGCGCAGCCGCGCCGGAGACGAAGCCGGCCGCCTGGCTGGTGCCCTGCATCGTCTGCACGCCGCCCGTGGCATTCGCGCCGTTGAAGCGCGCACCTGGCGCCATGACGTCGAGCAGGTTCGCATCGCGCTGCGAGAAGGCCGCGATACGGTCGGCGCCCGTGCTGTAGTCGGTCGCGCCCGTCGAAACCGTCCAGGGGCCGCCGAAGTCGCCGGCCCAGACCGCGCCGACGGCCAGCACCGCCGGGTCGGCGGCCGGATACGCGACGCCCATTCCATTGTACTGATTGTAGAAGTTGCCAGCGGCGGCGACGGTGATGATGTCCTTCGCCGCGAGCTTCGCGAACTCGTCGCCCAGGCCGTAGCGCGGCAAGGTGTTCGTCCAGTTGCCGTTGTCGCCGAGCGACATGTTGACGACGCCGATGTTCCAGGTCTCGGCGTTGGCGATCACCCATTGCAGCGCGCGCTCCACCGCGCCGAAAGTGCCTCGGCCATTGTCGCCGAACACCTTCAGCACGATGAGCTCGGTGCCCGGTGCCACCCCGCCGTAGAGCGCGTCCTGCGAGGCGATCATGCTCGCAACGTGCGAACCATGGCCCTTGGCGATGTCGGACGCGTTGTTGTCGTTGTCGGCGAAATCCCACTGATGGACGATACGGTCCGCGACGCCGTTGCCGTCGCTGTCCGGGCCCCAGAAGGCGTGGTTCAGGTCGATGCCCGTGTCGATCAGCACGGTCCGGACACCGGCGCCGCTCAGCCCCTCGAAGCGCGCATCCTGCAGCGCCGCCGTGAGACCCGTGAGGTCGCGTGACTGCGCGGTGGACAGGGCGGCCAGGTTCACGGCCTGGCCGGATGGCGCCGTGCCCGGGTCGGACCAGCTGACGCCGCAGCCGCAGCCCTCCATCGTCAGCGCGACATCGGACCCGGCAAGGCTGACCTCGATTCCTGCGCCCGCCGCCGACCCGGTCGGCGTGGTCTGCACCCAGCCGGCGCGCTGCACCTCCGCAATCACGTAGCTGCCGGGCAACAGGCCGGTGAAGCGGTATGTGCCGTCGGCCGCGGTCAGCGTGCTTGCCTCGCTGTCCTGCAGAAGCCCGTCGCCGTTGGCGTCGATGAAGATTGTCCAGCCCTCGACGCCATTCTCGCCGGTCTCGCGCAGGCCGTTCCCGTTGACGTCCTCGAACTTCATGCCGGAGATCGACGCCGTGCGGACATTGCCGATCGAAACGTCGGCGAGGTCGAGCCCGCTCGTTACCTTGATGGAGACGGGCGGCGTCGTGCGTGCCCAGCCCGTGCGCGCGACCTCCCCGATCCGGACCGTGCCGGCCGCCAGGCCCGTGAAGGCGAAGCTGCCATCGGCGAGCGTCACGGTGCTGACCTCGCCCTCGTCCAGATCGTTGTCTCCGTCACGATCGACGAAGAGGGTGACGCCCTCGATGCCGTTCTCGCCGGCATCGCGCACCCCGTCGGCATCCAGGTCGTTGAACTTGACGCCCGAGATCGCCGCAAGCTCGAATACGCCGAGCCCGCCGGCCTGCGCCGTCTCGTAGGCCTCCACCGTCACCAGGCGCGGCGTCTCGCCGGTGGCGATCCAGC
Source organism: Falsiroseomonas oryzae (assembly GCF_027856955.1). Taxonomy (GTDB): domain Bacteria; phylum Pseudomonadota; class Alphaproteobacteria; order Acetobacterales; family Acetobacteraceae; genus Falsiroseomonas; species Falsiroseomonas oryzae. The sequence goes on from NZ_JAPSMD010000035.1 coordinate 5,935, forward strand.
CCGCGATGCCCTCGACCAGCACGCGATAGCTGCCGGGCTCGAGATCGACGAAGCTGAAGCTGCCATCGGCACCGGTCTCGACGAATGTCTCCCCGGCGTCGCGTTCGCCGTCGGAATCGGTATCGAGGAACACGATACGGCCGGCGATGCCGGCTTCCGCGTTGTTGATGACGCCGCTGCCGTCGGCATCCTCGAAGACCGTGCCTTCGATGACACCGACCTCGTTGCCGGCGACCAGGATCGTCGCATCGGGCGTCGCCGGCGCCTGCTCGGAGTTGCCGGCGTTGTCGCGGGCGATCGAATAGAAGGTGTAGGTGCGGCCGACCTCGCCGACGAAGATGGCACTGGTCAGCGTGGTGTTCAGCAGCCAGATCGTCTCCGGCCCGCCATCCTCGGTATAGATGATCGTGTAGTCGGCGATGGCGGAGCCGCCGTCGTCGTCCGCACCCGCCCAGGATACCTCGAACTCCGTAAGCTCCGTCTCGGCCGGCAGGGAGAGGACCTGGCTTGCCGGCGCGGACGCGTCGAGCGTGTTGAAGATCGGCGGCGTGTCGATCGGCTCCTCGGTGTCGAAGATGATGCGCGCAACGGCGTCGACCACGGTGCCGGTCGGCTCGTTGCGGCGCGCACGCACGGTGTAGGAGACGAAGCCGTCGCCGCGGCCGGTCTCGTCGTTCGGCGGAAGCAGCCCGACGCTCGCGTCGCTCGGCGCCTCGCCTGTGTCGGGATCGATCGTCTGGAAGCTCCAGGTCGCGATCCCGGTCGTGACGTCGATGCTGAACGCCACGTCCACGAAGTAGCCGCGCGTCTCGCGAAGGTCGATCCGTTCGTTGTGGAACGGCCGATCCGCAGGAAGCTGGATACGCACATCTCCGAAGCCGAAGTCGTCGACGCGGAAGGTGCGGAAGTCCAGGTCCGGATCCAGCTGCTGCGTGATGACGATGTTCTGCGCCGGCGCGCTCGCGTCTGCGGCGTTCTCGAAACGGATGCGATATTCGAAGGTGTCGGCGGCGCGGATCCAGCCCTCCTCGCCGAAGCCGGACGGCCCGATGATGTCGTTCGGGTCGCGGGGACGGACGACGCACGGCTCATAGACGATGGTCTTCTCGATGCAGCGCTCCGGATCGAATGTCGTCTCGGATCCGCCGCCGTCACGGCAGACCGGCGCGGCCTCCGTGATCTTCTTGATCTCCTCGGGCTTGCACTTCAGGCACTCCTCAGGCACCGGCACGGGAGGCCACGCCGCGCTCGGCCACACCGCCGAGTCGGAGCCGTCCTCGCCACTGGTCACCGCGGCGGCAAGCCCCTCCAGCAGGGTCGGCGCGAAGAGCGTCGCCGCCGACCAGCCCCCGTCGCCGAGCGTGCTGTAGAAGAGCGCAGTCTGCTGCCTGTTCTCGGCCGGGTCGGTGTCCTCGGTCCAGAATGCGATCAGCGAGTCACCATTCCGCCCCAGGGCGGGCGCGGCGAGCCCGTCGCCCGTCGCCACGATGCGGGCGGCCGACCAGCTGCTGCCGGTCCACACCGCATCGCGCAGCGTGAAGACATCGTTCTCGTCGCGCTCGGTCCACAGCACGACGACATTGCCATTGGCGTCGCAGCCAAGCGTCAGGTCTGTATCGCGTCCCGCGGTCGCGGCGAGCAGGTTGGCCGCGCTCCATCCCGTCCCGTCATGCACGGCGAAGAACAGGTCGTTGTCGTCGCGGATGGCATTCAGCTCGTCCATCGTGATGCTGGACGAGAGCGCGCTGGCATCGGAACGCGCCCAGACGACAAGCCGGTGCCCGGCCCCATCCACGATCGCGCGGACCCCGGCGTTGAGCCCGTCGCTGCCCGGCAGGACGGTCGGGACCGTCCAGGAGGCGCCATCGTAGTCCGCAACCACCACCTGGTCGGCGAAGCCGGACGTCTCCTTGTTCCAGGCGGCGAATACGGAGCCATCCAGCCCTGTCGCGAGCGCAGGCGCACCATCCTGATACAGATCGTTCGCGACATCCGCGATAATGGCATTGCTGCCATAGACATTCCCGGTGCCGATGGCAGCGCCGGGGTCGTAGCTCATCGTGATGCCCTCGCCGTCCCCGGCGTCGAGCATGTCGAGCGCGCTGCCCTCGTAGCCGCCGCTGATCGTCCGCTCGAAGGTGAACTTCTTCCACCGTCCGCTGATCTGCAGGTTCACGGTGAGGTTGGTGAGGCTGAAGCTCGGGATGATGTCGGCAGCCGCCTTGATGAAGCCGGAGATCTTCAGCTCGACGTCGTCCACGCCCTCCTGCTTGACGTTCAGGTAGGGCCCGGCCTGAACGCTGACGCTCGCTTCGGCCACGCTCTCCGGCAGCAGGAAGGAGGGGAACGGCGCCTGGCCGGTCCACTGCATGTCGGTGAACTCGAAGCCCGCGGTGAAGTTCACGCCATTCTCGATGGTCAGCGGCGTGCGGCGATTAATGAAGCCGATGGCCTTCTGCAGGATGGTCGACGCGGCGAAGCCCTGCGGGCCGGCCTTCTCAAGCAGGATGAGCAGGCCATTCTTCCAGTCGAACGACCCCTGCATGCCCCAGGAGGCGGAGGCACGCTTGAAGGCCCAGTCCTTGATCGCCGGATCGGCCGTCCAACTCGCCTTCGCGGTGCCCTGGCCCGAGAGCGTCGCCGCAAGCGGCGCGTCGAAGGCTGAGGTACGGCCGGATTCGCCGACCTGCACGGACGCGGCGCCGGACACCGAGACCTCGAAGTTGCAGCCGCTGACGCCGCCGCTGCCCCCGAGGTCGACGGCAATCGCCATCTCCAGGCCGAGCACCTCGACCTTCTTCTCGAACTTCAGCCCGGCGCTCACGGTGTTCTGGGGCTCGACCTCCAGGTCGCGCGCCAGCTGCTCGACCTGCTCCGCGAAGCCCAAGGCATCGGAGTTGAGGACGAGACGCGCGAAGTAGACGTCCGTGTCGTCCTGGATGTCGTTGTCGTCCTTCAGGAAGGCCAGGACCACCGCGCCAGTCTCGTCCACCACGACGTCCGGCGCCCGATCGCGCGTGGCATCGCCGGTGACGGCGACCGGCGCCGACCAGCTGACGGGTCCAGTGCCATTGAGGCGCGCAACAGCGATCATCACCTCGGAGCCGTTGCCTTCGCCGGCCAGCCAGACGGCGACCAGGCCGGGCGTCGTGCCGTCGATGAGCTTGTCGCTGAAGACGAGCTTGACGCTGCTGCCGACGGCGTCGGCAATCGGCGCGGCGTCCACCCAGGCGCCGTCCACGAGGCGGGCGTGCCAGATCTTCGTCTCGCGCACCCAGACGATATGCGTGACCCCGCTCGAGTCGGTGGCCAGCGCCGCATCGCTTTCGCGCGCGACGGCGACGGTTTCCGGCAGCACGCCCACATTGCCGATCGCGGTATCCTGATCGGCAGGAACAGTGAAGACGAAGGGCAGCAGGTCGGCTTCGCCGTTGCCATCCGCATCCAGCGTCCGGCTGCTCAGCGCCAGCTGATAGTCGCCGGGCGTCAGCCGGGCGAAGCTGAAGGCGCCCGTGCTGTCGCTGACGGCAACGCCGCCCAGCACAAGCGTGCCGTCCGCCTGGACGCGATAGGCCGAGACCTGCACGTCCGCCACGCCCGCGCCGCTGTCGCTGTCCACCAGGCGGCCAGTCGCGGCCGAGGCCGGGCGGAAGTCCGCATCCGCGGCGATCTGCGCCGCGAACAGCGCGCGCACGTCCCGGATCGGATTCCCCGGCTCGGACAGCCGAACCATCATCTCGGTCAGGACGCCGACATAGTCGCCCCAGGTCGGCCCGATGGCCGGTTGGAAGCGCGACCAGAACCGCCCCCACGCATCGTCGCTGAGCCCGGCCGGGCGGACGGCATGCTCGATCGAACTCCAGTCCACGATGGCGCGCTGGTCGGTCGCGAGGATGCGGCTCACGCGGATATCCAGCGGGCCCGTTGCGGATCCCGTGCTCAGCAGCATCGGCACGGAATAGTCCGCATCGGGCCGAAGGATGTCCGCCGGGCCGTCGAGCGGCGCCCCGAGCAACTGGATGGGACCGGTGGTGATGTTGTCCACCGCCGTCCCCATCCGCGTCCCGGTCAGGCTGGTGATGACGAAAAGCGGCACGCCGAGGTCCGACAGCCCGGCATTGGAATAGTTGATGTTGAAGACGTCCAGCCGGTCCGGCCGCATCTGCGTCGGGCCGGTGATCGTCATGTCGACGTCGGGCGCGTCGTCCTCCGGCACGACCTCGATCGCATCGGCCAGTTCGGCCGGCCCGCTCGCGCTGATCGCGCGGACCGTGTGGGACCCCAGCGGCGCGCCCTGCAGGTTGAACCGGGCGAAGGCCGTGGCGGAATCCCGCAGCAGCACGTTGGTGGCGGTCCGCACGGAGCCGTCGCCGGCGACGAGCTGGAACACCGTGTTGGCGTCGAAGCGCGCGCCGGCAATCTCGATCGTCGCGCTGCCATCGTCCCCGACCTGGCCGGGCACGACGGAGCGCACGGAGAAGGGGATGCTCTCGGCCAGCAGCGAGTAGGACGCGGCACCTGGCAGGTCGTCGCCGTAGACCAGCACATAGTAGGTGCCGGCCTGCGTCTCCGGGATCAGCAGTTCCTGGTCCGGCAGATAGGCCACGTTGGCGCTGCGGTCGAAGACGCCGCGCGTCGGCATCTCGCCGTAGCGGACGTAGAGCTCGGTCGATCCTGCTCCGGCTGCACTGTCGAAGGCGAGCCTGATCGTCTCGCCGGCCGCGACCTCGAGCTTGTAGAACGCAGACTGCCGCGCCGCGAGCGCGCCGACCGAGGGCGTCCCGAGCACGAGCGCCGGCACATCCACATGGGTGGAGTCGATCGACGCGCCGATGTTGTTCGTCTCGCTCGCTTCCGGAACGAAATTGAAGATGTCGGAGCGGACGATCACCCGGTAGTCGCCGGCTGCGACGCCCGGCAGAGGCGCAACGAGCGTCTCCGTGTAGCTGCCATTGGCGGCAAGGGTCGTGCGGTCGACCCGCCCGATCAGCAGATCATCGACGTCCCAGACGTCGTCCTCCGAGAGGTACACAGCGTCCGTCCAGAAGCCGCTGAGCGCGTTCGAGCTCAGGTTCTGCACGGTGTAGGTGATGCTCGCCGTCGTGCCGAGCAGCACGTTCGCGGGGATGGAGATCGTGCCGACGGTCAGGTCGACCGGCGGCGGCAGGACGAGCTGCACGACGCCGGACCGGCCCTGGTTGTCGCTGCGCTCAGCGTCATCCGTATAGCCGCCGCCATCGGCCAGCACGAAGGCCCAGAAGGGTCCCGACAGCCCTGCCGGGAGGCGGAAGGCCTCGGTCACCGTCTGCGTCGCGCCGATCCCGAGAGCGCCCGTGAAATGGGCACCCAGATAGATGTCGTTGTTGCGATCCAGCACCTGATCGCGCGAGAGATAGACCGCGTCGTAGCGGCTCGGCGCGACCGCGGTGCCGGCGTTCGTGACCGTCCAGGTCACCGCGAGCGGCTGACCGCTGATTCCATCGGCGGGCACCGAGACGCCCGACACCTCGAGATCGGGCCGCGAGACAACGATCGCCGTGATGTCGATCGTGCCGGTATCGACAGCGCGGACGTTGTCGTTCTCCTGCGATTCCAGCACGTTACCGTCACTGTCGGTCACCACCAGAAGGCGATAGGTGCCGGTCGCGATGTCGGCCGGCAGGTCGAAGGCGAGAGCGGCATCGTATGCGGCACCGCCGGCCAGCGGATTGGTCCTGCGCACCCGGCCCAGCAGGCGGTCGGTGCTGCCGAGGTTCGCATCGGTCGAGAGATAGATCTCGTCGTACCAGTAGCTTGCCGCCGTGGCGTCGATACCTTCGTTCGCGACTGTCCAGTTCACCGTCACGCGGTCGCCCGCTGTCGCGACCGTCGGCCCCGCCGCGGACGTCACGCGCAAGTCGGCCGTCTGCGCGGTGACCCTCAAGGGCAGCGGCGCAAAGGCGTTATCCGAATTGCTGCTCTCGAAGACCTGGCCCTGCGCATCGGTGACCACGAACAGTTTCACGTCGCCCGCGGCCCACAGCGGCACGGTGACAAGCGCCGTCTGCGAATAGGACGCACCGGCCGCCAGCGCGCCAGTCCGCGCCACCGTGGCCAGCACGACGTTGTCGGACGTGCCGAGTGCACCGCTGGTGGACAGCACGATCTGGTCCACCCACGCGCCACTGCTGGTCGGTCCGGTACCGGCATTCGTGACGGTCCAGTCCACCCTCACCTGCCGGCCGGCCGTGGCCTGATCCGGCGCGGCGGCCAGTGCAACCTGCAGGTTGGCCGGGAGGTTGCCGATCGTGAGTGGCTCGGAGACGGCGATGTTGTTCGAGCGATCGAGCTCGAAGACCTCGGATCCCGTATCGCTGCGCACGATGAGACGATAGGTGCCGGAGATGCCGTCCGGCAGGCGCAGATTCAGCTCACGCTCGTAGAACCCGTCCACCGCGAGCGCGCCGTAGCGCGTTACAGCAGCCAACTGCGTATCCCCGGCGTCGATCTGGTCATCGACCGAGAGATAGACGCGATCGGTCCAGTGGCTGTTCGGCGTCGCCGTCGCGCCGAAGTTCGTCACGAGATAGGCGAAGCCCACAGTCTGGCCCGCCAGCGCAGAGGAGGGCGCTTCGAGGATTTCCGTCTCGAGGTCCGGTGGCGGCGTGAGGATGATGTTGAACGCGCCGGAGGAGCCGGCGTTGTTGTTCTCGTCGGTATGCTCGTAGACCTCATTCGACGAATCGGCGACGACGAAGATGCGGAAGTTCTCGCCGGCGACACCGATCGGCAGCTGAACCGTGCCGGAGCCGGTGTAGCTATCGCCCCCGCCGAGCTGGCCGTTGCGGCGGAAGCGCCCGATCTCCACGTCTCCCGCCCCCAGCGTCTCGTCGGCGGACAGCATGACGCGGTCCCACCACGCCGTGGCGCGCGTGCCACCGGCGCCGGTGTTCGCGACAGTCCAGGTGAGGTTCAGCGGCTGACCGGAGAAGCCCTGCGGCGGCGGCGTGACGCTCGTGACCTCCAGGTCCGGCGGAGGGGTCAGCTGCACGGGCACGGAGGCTGAGCGGGTGTTGTCGCCCTCGTTGCCGTACTCGAAGACGTAGTGGCTGCCGTCCGCGACGACGATCAGGTGGTAGGTCCCGCTGATGCCTTGCGGCAACGTGAAGGTCAGCGAATTGGCGTAGCTCCCACCGACGGCCAGGTAGCTCGGGTTGCTGGCAAAGCCCAGCAGGGGGTCGCTGACGTCGAGCGTCGTATCGAGCGACAGGTAGACATAGTCGTACCAGGTCGGCGCGCTGGTCGCGCCGTTCCCGGTGTTCGTGACCGTCCACGACACCACGCTCTCCTGGCCGGAGAAGGCGGCTGTCGGCGGTGTCACCTCTGCGACGACGAGATTGGGAAAGGGCTGCAGCGTGACGTCGATGGGCGTCGCGCTGGACCGATCGTTGTTGCTTTCCCGATCGTATTCGTAGACCGCGTTGCCGATATCGGTCCGCACGACGATCCAGCGACTCCCGGACAGCGTCTGGGGCAGCGTGATGGACTGCGTCCGGGTGACCGTCTCGCCAGCGGCCAGGGTGCCCTCGTAGGCGAAGTCCGCGATGGAGGTCAGCCCGGAATCCGGGCCGGTCGCCAGATAAAGCCGGTCGGTCCAGCCCCCCGTCGTCGCAGCCGTTCCGTCGTTCCGGATGGTCCAGGTGATCGGTACGGCCTCGCCCGACAGCGCCTCGGGCGGCGCCTCCACCTCCGTCACGATCAGGTCGGGCAGCGCCGGCACACCGATCGTCACCTGCTCCGTGCTGGCGGTGCGGTTGTTGTTCTCGCGGTTGTACTCGTAGATCTGGTTGGTGTAGTCCGCGTGAACCACGACGTAGCGCGCGCCGGTCACGCCCTGGGGCAAGGTGACGGTGTGCGTCCGCTCGATGGTCTCGCCCGCGGCGATCGTGCCGTCGAAGCTCAGCTGGCCGACATAGGTCAGGTTGTTGAAGTCGGCGGTCGGCGAGATGTAGACGGCGTCGTTCCAGCTGCCGGTCGCGTCGGCGGTGCCGTCGTTTCGCACCGTCCAGGAGACGGTGATTGGCTGGCCGAACAGGCCCTCTGCCGGAACGTCGGTGACCTGGCCGACGACGAGATCCGGCAGCGGCGGAATGTTCAGGGCAACCGAGTCAAGGCTGACGTTCCTGTTGTTGTTCTCGCCGACATGCTCGTTGATCTCGCCCCAGGCGTCGGTCAGCACCACCACCCAGCGTTCGCCCTCGAAGCCTTGCGGAATCGTCACGCTTTGCGTCTGCGTCAGCGTGGCCCCGGCTTCGAGCACGACGTTGTTCGTGAAGGTGCCGAGATGGGTCAGGCTGGTCAGGTTGGTCGGGCTGGTGGACAGGTAGACGTAGTCCCGCCACGGTCCTGTCGCCGCGGCGGTTCCGGCGTTCCGCACGGTCCAGGTGACCGACATCGGCTGGCCGGCGGTCGCCTGCTGCGCCGGGATCACGCTGTCCACGACCAGGTCCGGCACCGGCGGCACGGTGATCGTGAAGGCCTCGCTGGCCCGGACGTTGTTGGACTCGTTCGCCTCCTGCCGCCAGCCGAACGCGTCGGATTGGATCAGCAGGTGGTAGCTGCCGGCCAGATAGGCGGCCTCCAGTGGCAGCGTGACGCTCGCCGTGCGGGTATAGCTGCCGCCCCCTGCCAGCGGGGCCACGTCGATCAGGTGGTAGCCGAGGTCGCGGTCGGCGCCGGTATTGAGGGTCGCATCGCTGGACAGCCAGATCCGGTCGTACCAGTTCTCCGGCAGCGGGGCGTCGCCGATGTTCTGGACCGTCCAGCTGACCTCGATCGTGGTGCCGAAGATCGCGTCGGCCGGCGCCGCCGTGCGGACGATCTCGGTCGGCGACAGGTCGGGGGAGCGCAACAACACCGTGGCCGTGTAGGCTTCTGCCATCGCGTTGCCCGAGAGGTCGGTGATGTTGGGCCCGAGGACGAGTGTGTAGGTACCGGCCGCCACGCGGCTGGAGAAGTTCACCGTGACCGTGTTGCCCGTCACATTGACCGAGCTCAGGGCACCCGACAGGTTCTGCCCGCCGGGCCCCGTGAAGCTCGCCACATCGGCGAGGCTCACGGTGCCTGCGGCGATCGTCTCGCTGAAGGTGAAGGTGATGCTGGTCAGCGGGGCGTTGGCCTCGGGATCGGGGCTGTGCGCCGTCACCTCGGGCGCCGTGAGGTCGAGGAAGAAGCCACCGCTGGACACGATGTTCCCCTGGCCCTGCAGGTCGCTGACCGCACCGGCCGGCAGGCTCCAGTTCACCAGGCCATCCACGGCCGGGATGGTCACGTCGAACACCAGGGTGCGCCCGTCGATCAGCGTCACGCCGGTCGTCGTCCCGCTGGTCAGCACCAGGTCGGACGCCTGCACGCTATCGGCGCGAACGGCATCGGACAGCACGAGCGTGATGGTGGTCGGCGGTACGTTCAACGTGCGACCGTAGGTCGGGTCCACCTCCACCACGGTCGGCGGCGCCCAGACGCCCGTCGCGCCGGAGACATTCAGTATGTAGTCGCCGCCCGCGGTCCGTGTCGCAGGCAGCACGCGGATCTCGTAGGCGCCGGAAGTCCCGGCCGGCACCACGTAGTTCAGCAGCACGTTGCGCCCATCCGGCCCGTCATTGTCCGAGGACGCCACGAGTACGCCGGAGGGATTGTAGAGCTCGATGCGCGGATCCAGGGAGTTCGGCGGCTGGTCCGGCCCGTCCCCGGGCGTGGTCGTCGTGATCACCAGGTTGTCGCCTGCGACGGCCTGGACCAGGTAGCGGTCCTCGAAGTCGCCGACGTCGAAGTTGACGATCTCGTCCAGTTCCTGGCGGGTCAGCCCGATCAGCGGCAGCAGTTCGGGATCGAGCTCGGCCAGTCGCGGCGCCAGCGCAAGGGCGGCCGCGTTGCTCGAGGCCTGTGCGGAGAAGTGCAGGATCCGCTGGGTCTCGCCGGGCGCAAGCGTCAGCGTGTAGGTGGTGTAGAACTCCTGCCCGGACTGCTGGAAGGCGCTGCTGGGAACCACTTGCGCACCGTCGCCGGCAACCACATGCGTGACGCGCGGCCGGGAACTGGAACTGCCCGCAGTGTTGTGCACGACCACCCAACGGTCGTCTGCCCCGTATGCCGTGTCGCCGCTGTCGCTGCCGACGATGATCGTGTCGCTAGAGCCAGACCCGATGTTGGTGTAGACCTGAACGGTGACGGTGCGTTCGGTCGTGCCGGTGTTGGTGAAGCTCTCCAGGTGCCGCGCGAAGCCGGCGGGCCCACCTTCCGGCACATAGACTTTCCGCGTAGCCGAGATCGACCCGAAACTGGTGCTGCTCGTCGTGACCTGCCGGCCAGCCATGTCCGCGGTGCCGGACCCCGACCAGTTGAACCAGGTGCCGTCCGTGATCAGGTAGAGCCCGCCGTCATAGGCGTCGCTGCTGCCGTCGCCGATGCTTCCGTCGCCCTCGATGTCCCAGCGGAAGCCGTCGACGTCGTTGAGGGTGATGCCGAGGGACGTCGGCGTGCCCGTGCCGGGATCGCCGGTGCCGACCAGTTCACCCAGGTTGCCGGTGACAACGCCGGTGATCGCGAGCGGCCGCCGGGCGCCGAGTTCGAGGTCGAACTCCGCCCCGCGCGTGACCACCAGCGCATAGGAGGCGGGCTCGCTCGCGCTGACGCGAATGCGATAGGTGCCGGCGGCCGGTGCGACGAAGCGATAGATCGACTGCTCCGCGTTGAACGCGTCCCCCGTCCCGATGGCCAGCAGCGTGCCGGCGGGATCGACCAGTTCGAGCGTGAGCGCGCCTTCCTCGGCATCCGACTCGGTGCGCGCCAGGGCGAAGGTCGCCGCCTGCCCGGCCTCGAGCGTCAGCGAGAACAGGTCCGGGGTTCCCGCGATCGCGTTGCCCAGCAGGCCGATGCGATCGGCACCCTGCGGCAGCCCCGTCCAGGCCAGCGCGTCCAGGTCCACCGCCGCCTCGCCAGAGCCGGCCGGCGGCTCGAAGCTGGCATTGACGGCCAGCGACAGGCGATAGCTTCCGCTGCCCTCGAGCCCGGTGACAAGGAAGGACAGCGGCCCCGACAGCGTCAGGCCCTGCAAGCGCAGCGTCTCGCCCGGCACCGTCGCCTCGACGGAGGCGAGCACCTGCCCTTCCGTTCCCACCACATCCAGCCGCGCGCGGATCGCCGGATCGTCGGGCACGAATTCAAGCGCCAGCAGCTGGTCAGGATCGAGCGCGATGTTGAACTGGTCGGCCTGCCCGGCCTCCAGCGTCGCTTCGATACTGGCGTGGTGGACAAAGGACCCGGCCGGCGCCACCCCTTCGAGCACGAAGGGGACCACCGAGAAGCCTGCGACGAACCCCGTGAAATCCCGCCCGTCGATGCTGCGGATCGCGCCATCGGCCAGCAGCGCGACATACTCCTGCAGGCCGCCAATGCGCTCCGCATTGTCGATGGCGAAGTCGATGGTGCGCGCATCGATCACGGTGAAGCCGGTGGCAACGATGCCGTCCACCGAGAGGTCATCGGCCGAGACGCTGGAGAACAGGACATCCGCATCGAAGGTGACGCGGTAGATGTCCGGGAAGCTGGCGACGCTTCCACCGGCGGCGATCGGCGGCGTCGCAGCAGGTGCGACGAAGGGATCGCGGGCGCCGGACACCTGCAGCACATAGGCGCCCTTCCCGCCGCCGGCCCCTGCCCGCACGCGCACCTCGAAGGCGCCGGAGGCACCCACCGGCACTTCGTACGAGAGCAGCCCATTGCGACCGTCGCCGGCATCGTTGTCGCTGCTGGCCACCAATTCGCCGGACGGATTGTACAGGTCCAGGACCGGGTCCAGGAAGTTCTCCGGCGCGGCAGGCCCGTCGCCGGGCGTGCTCGTGCCGATGGTCAGCACATCGCCTTCCAACGCGAAGACCGTGTAGCGGTCCTGTGAATCGCCGAGGTCGAAATTGACGATCTGGTTGCGCTCGATCTCGGTCAGTCCGGCCAGCAGGTCGAGTTCGGTGTCGAGTGCCGCGATCCGCGGTGCGACCGCCTGTGCGGCGGCGCGGTTCGTGTTCTGCACCGCGAAGTGCAGGATCCGCCGGGTCTCACCGGGGGCGAGCGTCAACGAGTAGCGGGTGTAGAGGTCGTCGCTGGATTCACGAGAGGCCTGGAAAGGCAGCTGAACGTTGCCGTCGCCCGCCACCACGTGCAGCATGGTCGGGTCCCCGCTGCCGTCGGAGGAGTCGTCGGTGACCACCCAACGGTCGCCTGCTGCATAGGTCGCGTCACCGCTGCTCGTCGCAATGCCGATGGTCCCGCTGTCGGACCCAAGGTTCGTTTCGATCCGAACCGTGAACGTGCGTGTTTCGCTGCTGGTGTTCGTGAAGCTTTCCAGGAAGCGCGCAAAGCCCTGGTTGCCCGTGTTGGGCACATAGACCTTGCGGGTGACCGAAAGGCCGCTGCTGGTGTCCGGGCCGAATACGATCTGGCGGCCGCCCATCTCCGTGCCGGCCGAGTTGAACCACTCGAACCAGTATTCGCTCGCGCCCTGGGTAACGATGAGGTACTGGCCGCCGTCATACGCATCGTTTGTGCCGTCATTGATCGAGCCGTCGCCTTCGATGTCCCATTCGAAGCCGTCGACGTCGAACAGCACGATGTCGTTGCTCGTCGAGATGGTGCCGGTGCCACCGCCGCTAGTTGCCCCGCCGCCGCGCCCGCCCAGACCACCGAGAACCACGTCCTTGACAACCGTGGGCTCCCCTTCCGGGCGCTCCAGGTCGAAGGCCGCGCGACGCGTCACCACCAGCGAGTACGCTGCGGCGCCCGCACCCGAGACGGTCACGCGATAGGCGCCGTCCGCTGGCGTCACGAAGCGGTGGATCGCGTGGTCGGCATTGAGGAAGCCGGCGCTGCCCAGTGCGTGCAGCGTGCCGTCCTCGCCACGCAGTTCGAGCGACAACAGCCCGGAGGGCTCCTCCGTGTCGCGGTTCGCCACGACGACGCTGATCGCCTCGCCCGCCGCCAGCCACAGTCCATAGCTGTCCTGGCTCCCGGCCTCGGCATCGCCAAGCACGGTGATGCTCTCGCCGGAGCCCAGCAGCGGAGTCCAGGGCAGGCTTTCCAGGTCGATCGCCTCGCCCGGCGCCACCGGCGTCTCCACCGCGGCGTTCAGCGTGACGGAGAAGCGGTACTCGCCCGCACCCTCCACGCCGATGACACGCAGCCGAAGCGGACCGGCGACATCCAGGTCGAGCAGGTCCACCGCCTGGCCGGCAGCCCCGGCTTCGACGAAGGCCAGCACGGCGCTGGAGGAATCGATCACCTCCAGCCGCACGCGAAGGCCGGGATCCAGCGGTGCCAGCCGCAGCGACAGGCGCTGGTCCGGATCGAGCGTGAGGTAGAACTGCTCGGCACCGGACTCTGCCAGCGTTGCCTCGACCTGCCCGAGATAGGCGAGCGAGCCGAGCGGATTAACCGGCTCCAGCGCGAACTCGGGCAGCGAGAACCCGGCGGTGAAGCCCTGCACGTCGCGCCCATCCACGGTGCGCACGGCGCCGTCGGCGAACTCCGCGACGAAGTCCGGTCCGTCGAGCGCAAGCGCTGGCAGCACGAACTCGGCGACGGTGCTGCTGACGATATTGAGGAACACGGCGGGGATGCCGTTCAGCGTCAGGTCGTCGGCGGACAGGCTGGAAAGGAGGATCGGATCGCTGAAGGTGACGCGGTAGGTCAGCGGATAGGCGGCGACCACTGCCCCGTCCGGCAACTCTGGAGTGGCCGAGGCCGGCGCAGCGACGCCGGTGGCGCCTTCGACCTGCAGCACATAGGCGCCCCGGGCACCAGTCCAGGCCGACTGGACGCGGACCATGTAGGTGCCGCCGCCGCCGGGAGGGACCTCATGCACCAGAAACGCATTCCGGCCGTCGGGGGCGTCGTTGTTGCTGCTGCCGACGAATGCGCCGGACCCGTCGTACAGGAAGATCACGGGGTCGAAGGCGTTCTGCGGCGTATCCGGTCCGTCGCCGGGCGTCGTCGTGCTGAGGGTCAGCACGTCGCCGTCATTCACGCGGATCAGATAGGTGTCCTGCGCGTCGTCCAGCGTGATCGATTGCGGCGCGATGCCGGCCGCATCCTCGAAGCTTTCGTCGGGGGCGTTGATGCCGCCAAGCACGACGCCATCGATCGGCATCGCGGCGTCGCTATCCGCCCTTTCCAGCCCGAAGGCCGCATTGCGCGTGACGACGAGCGAGTAGGGCGATGGCTCGCCGAAGGCGAGGACGCGCACGCGATAGACGCCGTCCGTCGGCGCGACGAAGCGGTAGATCGCCTGGTCGGCATTGGTCAGGCCGCCGACGCCGGTCGTGAGCAGTTCATCGGCCTCGTCGCGCAGTTCCAGCCCGAGCACGACGAACCCGTCCGACCCATCCGGATCAGCCAGGACGAAGGTCGCCTCCTGTCCCTCGCTCAGGAAGAGGCTATACGTGTCGTGGCTGAAGGGCTCGGCGTCGCCCAGCACCGCGATCCGCGCAGCCTCGCCGGGCAGTGCCATCCATGGCAGCCCATCCAGGTCGATGGGGTCGCCGAAGGCCACCGGCGCCTCGCGCGTGGCGTTTAGCAGCACGCCGAGCGAGTAGCCTCCCGCGCCTTCCAGCGACGTGATCCGCAGCGCGATCGGGCCGGAGACATCGAGGTCGCGCAGCTCGATCGGGAAGCCCGGCGTCAGCGAGCCGACATTCGCGAGGACGTTGCCCAGGCCGTCCAGCACTTCCAACTGCAGCCGCAGGCTTCCATCCGACGGGGTGGCGCGCACCGTCAGCGGCTGGCCTGCCTCGGCGGTCAGGTAGAACTGATCGACGCCGAACTCCTCGATCACCGCATCGGTCGCGCCGGCATAGGCCAGCGAGCCAAGCGGGTTCAGCGGCTCCAGCGCCACCTCGCGGACCGAGAAGGCGGCCTCGAACCCGGTGAAGTCGCGGCCATCCAGGCTCTGCGCCGCGCCGGTGGCGAAAGCGACCAGGAAATCCGGCCCATCCAGCTCGATCGCGGGGAGGTCGAACTCCACCGTCCGGTCGTCGAGCACACGGAAATCGGTGGCCGCGACACCGTTCACGGTGAGGTCGTCGGCAGCGATGCTGGAGAACAGGATGGGCGCCGTGAAGCTCACCCGATAGACGGCCGGAAATGCGTCCACACGGTCGCCGTCGTCGAACTCGGGCAAGGCAGCCGGTGCCGCGACGGTCCCGGTGGCTCCCGACGCCTGCAGCACATAGCGGCCGGTGCCGGTCCCGGCGACCTCGACGGTGTAGAGACCGGCCAGCGCCGCCGTCGCCGTGGCGCTTCCCGCGCCGACGGTGATGGTCGTCCCCTCGGGATCGAGGATGCGGACTTCGAGATCGCCCAGCGTCCCCTCGGGCAGCAGGTCGGTGACGAAGCTCAGCTCGTCGTCCTGCTGCGCCACGACAGAGAAGCGGTCGAGCTCGTCCGAGCCGCCTCCCGCCACCCAGGCGACCGCCTGCTCGAACAGGCGATCGAGCTGCCCGGAGCGCAGGATAGACGACGCGTAGACATCGGACTCGCCGTAGATCGGCCCGAGATACGCGGTGTTCGCGCTGCCGATCGTCTTGACAACGATCGCGGGGACCCCGTTGACCGTCGCGAGGACCTGCGCGTCGACATCCACGACGCTGTTCGAGGAATACTCGCTGGCAGTGCCGAGATCGAAGGAGGCAAGGCCATCGGTTACGGGGTGCGACACGCCGCTCAGCGAGAGGGTACCAGACGTCGCGCTATAGTAGGCGGTCGTATCGACCGGGATCACCGCGTCGAGATCGTACGCGATTGTCCCAGTGGATTGCCCGGCGGCGTAGACGGTGTACCCCGTCGCCAGCAGGCCGCCGCCGTGGTTCTCCACCCAGCTGCGCACGGCTGCCGCGAAGCCGGCATAGCCATTCGCCAGCCCGCCTTCGTTCCAATAGTCGCCGAGCACGAGGGCGTCCCAGTCGCCGGCGACCAGTTCCTCGACCGTGTCGATCTGCGCACCGGACACTTCCACGGCGTCGAAATCGAACACCGTGCTGTCGTTGAGCTGCGCCACCATGGCCGGCCCGCCGCCCGTCGAGGATCCGGAGGCCACGCCGCTGAGCACGGCGATGCGCATCCCGCCGCCGCCCGCCTCGGACAAGCCGGCCAGCACGCGCCCGGTCGGCGAGACCGGCTCACGCTGCCCGCCGCTGCCGGCGCGCTCCGCCTCGATGCCGGCGCCGCGCGTCAACGTCAGCGTGAACGCAACATCCGGCGCGCCCAGCACGCGCAGCAGATAGGTGGCGTCCGCCGGCACGAGGAAATCGCCAAGCCTCGCATGGCCGGCGCCGGGATTGGGCATCTCCAGCCCCAGCATCTGCTCCGCGGTGTCGAGCAGCTGGATGCCCAGCCCTTCCCCGACGACCAGCGCCGAGACGTAGTCGCCCGCCGTGGCGGTGAAGCTGAACCAGGCACCGTCCGGATCGGCCGTGACGCCGTCGGTCTCGATCAGTTCGCCCCCGCCACCCGGCAGCGCCGCCGCCAGCGGATCCAGGTCGACCGCGCTGGCCGCATCGAAGGGCACGACCTCGAAGGAAGCGGTCCACGCCGTCTCCTCCTCCGGCGGCGCAGACATGAAGGACCACATGGTCGACGCGGGCGGCTCACCGGCCTCGACTTCCTCGCCAAATGACAGCAGTTCGACCTCTGCGTCGCCGATGGAAGGCGGGGGCGCGATGGCGGGATCCAGCCACCGCACCTGGTTCGTCGCACGCAGATCGACCTCAACCTTCAGCTCATCGGCGGTGTCGGGCGCGCCGAGGGAGGAGGTGATCGCCGTCGTGGCCAGAAGGTCGAGGTCTGCAGAGAGCAGGACGCGCGGCTCAAGCGCCTCGAGCAGGAGCCTCGATCGGTTGGCCGGCGCGGCGCGGCGCGTACGCGGCGCGGTTCGGGCTGGACGCCCCCAACGCCAACGACGGCGCTCGGCCCGGTTGCCGACGTTCCCATCGAAGCCCCGTGGCGACATGCGGGCATCCCCCCTGCTGCCCTCGCCAACCGCCCCGACGAGGGCAGCGAGAGCACGAACCTTCCAACGACCACATAGATCGTTGAACAACTTCAACCCAGACAGGAGACCGCAGCCGGCCCGCGACGTCAAAGGACGCGGCGTGCACTCGCACCCTAAACGAATTTAATTTTCGGTAACTCTACCATTGCGCGAGAGCAAATACCGAAACACAGGCGGTGCCACGCCTGGCATTCGTGTGCGTCCCGAAGTCGAGCGCCCCTTCGACGCGCTTCAGCTCGATGCATAACCTTCCGGGAAGCGTCCTTCGACGATGTCCGGCCGCACAGTCCCGTCGAAGGCGCGATGCGCATGCCACGCGGCGGCGAGCGAATCGGTCAGGCTGTTGAGTTCGTCCAGGTTCCTGCGCGCGTCCGTCGCCAGCACTTGTGCCATCGCGTCGTAATCCGGGAAGCGCGCGAAGGCGTCCGCCCAGATGGCGCGGCCGGCGAGGTAGCCCGCGGCGCCGGCGCGGCAGGCGTAGCGCATGCTGCGCAGGAAGTCGGCCGGGCCCGCTCCCGCCGAGAGCATCACCCAGGGCCGCGGCAGCATCGCGGCCATGCGGTCATAGGCCCGCTGCAGCGGCGCCGCCTGCAGGCCGTCCGGGTCGGGCACGCCGCCGATGGGTCCGGGCGGCTCCAGCTTGAAGATGTCCACGCCATAGGAGGGATCGGTGAAGGGCCGGATGCTCTCGATCACCAGCTCCTCCCGCCGTGCCTCCAGCGCGGCGGGCGCCTCGCCAGGAAGGGGATAGATCAGCACCTCCAGGAGATGCGTGATGTCCTGCGCGCGGCAGGCCTCCCCGGCGGTGCGCACGAAGGCTTCCTGGTGCGCGCGGATCTCGGGCGGCGCGTCAGGCCGGTACCAGACCAGCACCTTCACCGCGTCGGCGCCGATGCGCCGGATCTGCCCGACGGACCAGTGCGGGATCGGGTGCGACTTGCGGCCCTGCGGCGTGTCCTCCGTGACGGAGTGCTCGTAGGACAGGATCAGGCCTTTCTGCGGCGGGATCTCCGGGACCGCGCGCGCATAGGCATGGATCGGGTCGAGCAGCACCGCGGAGGCGAGCGGCGCCAGGTGGCGCGCCAGCAGCTGCTTCACGCGCGCCACATCCTCGAAGGGGGGCGCTGGCGTGCCGCGCGCCTTGGCAATGGGCCCGAACAGCGGCGTGCGCTGGTCGATCGCCAGCATCTTCCACCGCCCGTTGGCATCGGCCAGGCGACGCATGCCCCACAGCTTGCCGGGCGAGATCCTCATCACCATGCCTCCTGCAGCAGCGCCTCGACCGCCGCGCGATCGGGCATGCCGTCCCATCCGTTCCCGTTCGCGGCCTTCAGCGCCGCCGCAGCGGTCGCGAAGCGCGCGGCCGGCAGCACGGCAGCGCCCTCGGCCAGCGCCAGCGCATAGGCGCCGTGGAAGACGTCGCCGCAGCCCGTCGTGTCGCGCGCGGCCACGCGCGGCGCCGGCACGGCGACGGGCCG
>NZ_JAPSMD010000036.1 GCF_027856955.1 Falsiroseomonas oryzae
CGCCGCCGCCGGGGCCGCCGCCGCAGCCAATCGCGCGCCGGAACCGGCGCAACCGCCGGCCCCGCCGCCCCCTCCGCAGCCCAGCGTCGGGCAGGTGAGCGGGCTGCCGCTGCCGCGCTTCGCCTCGCTGCGCTCCGACCAGGTCAACATGCGGGTCGGACCCAACACCACCTTCCCGATCGAGTGGACCTTCCAGCGCCGCGACCTGCCCGTGCAGATCATCGGCGAGTTCCAGGTCTGGCGCCGCATCCGCGACGTGGACGGGGCGGAAGGCTGGGTGCATCAGTCCACGCTCGCCGGCCGCCGCACCGTCCTGGTGCGCCCCCCGGCCAACGCGCCGGAGACGACGCTGCGCCGCCGGCCGGAGGAGGGCGCCTCCGCCGTGGCGCGGCTGCGCGGCGGCGTCATCGCGCGCATCCGCGAATGCGAGGCGGCCAGCACCTGGTGCGAGGTGCAGGTCGCCGGCCATCGCGGCTATCTGCGACGCGCCGAGGTCTGGGGCGTCGGGGCGGAGGAGGAGATCCGGTGACCCACGTCGCGCGCCCGGGGGCGCTCGCCGAATCCGCACGCCCCGCCCGCGCCGCCGTGGTCGCCTTCGCAACCACGGTCGCCGTCTCCGCCGCGCTGCTCTTCGCGGTGCAGCCGATGCTGGGCAAGGCGCTGCTGCCCGCCTTCGGCGGCGGCGCCGCGGTCTGGACCGCGGTGATGCTGTTCTTCCAGGTCGGGCTGCTGGCCGGCAGCCTGCTGTTCCACCTGACGACCACGCGGCTCGGCCCGCCGGTGGCCGCGGCGATACACGTCGCGCTGGCCGCGATCGGCGCCGCGCTGCTGCCACTGACGCCGACGCCGCGCGAAACCGGGCTCGGCCCGACCTTCGACGTGCTGGCGACGCTGGCCGCGGGCTATGGCCCGGCGGTGCTCGCGCTGGGCGGCAATGCAGCGGCGCTGCAGGCCTGGTACGCGCGTGCCGTTGGGCAGCCGCCCTGGTGGCTCTACGCCGTCAGCAACGGCGGCAGCCTGTTCGGCCTGGCGGCCTATCCGCTGCTGCTGGAGCCTAACCTGGCGCTCAGCGCGCAGGGGCGGCTGTGGCTGTGGGGCTTCGCCGCCTGCGGCCTCGGCCTGGCGCTCTGCGCCTGGCTGGCGCAGCGCGGCGCCAACACGGTCCCCTCGCCTGCAGTCGGGGCCATGCCGCAGGCTGCCGCGGCGGCACCGGACTGGCGGCGCCGCGTGACCTGGGTGCTGCTCGCGGCGCTGCCCTCCAGCCTGCTGCTCGGCGTGACGGAGCACGTCACGGTCAGCATCGCGCCCCTGCCGCTGCTGTGGGTGCTGCCGCTGGCGGCCTACCTGCTCAGCTGGATCATCGCCTTCTGGCGGCCGGAGGCCGCGGCGCGCTGGGGCCTCGTCGCGGTCGTCATCCTGCTGCTGCCGCTGGTGGCCGAGGCGATCGGGCCGGTGATCAGCGCCCGCCACCAGACGCTCGGCGTCGCCATCCACGTAGGCGGGCTGCTCGCGGCGGGCGTGCTGGCGCATGGCCGCCTGGCGCTGCTGCGGCCGGAGCCGTCGCAGCTCACGGGCTTCTACCTGCTGATCTCGCTGGGCGGCGCGCTGGGGGGCCTGGCCAATGCGGTGGTCGCGCCCGCGGTGCTGGACCGGACGCTGGAGTATCCTTTCGCGCTCGCCCTGCTGTGCCTGCTGCCGGCCATGGGGCGGCCGCGGCAATCCTGGGTGGTGTGGGGCGCGGTGGCGGCGCTGATGGCGGCGGCGCCCTTCCTCGGCGCCTGGCGCGGCAAGCCGGCGCTGGCCTATGCGCGCGACTTTTACGGCACGGTGAAGGTGCAGCAGGAGGCGGACCGGCTGCTGATGGCGCATGGCCGCACCCTGCACGGCTACCAGTGGCGCGATCCCGCGCGCCGGCTGGAACCGTCCAGCTACTACCACCGGGAAGCCGGGGCCGGCCGGCTGATCGCCGCGATGCAGGCGCTGCGCGGCGCCGGCGCGCCACCGATGGAGGCGGCGATGGTCGGCCTCGGGCCGGGCACCATGGCCTGCTACGGCTCCGACTCGTTGCGGCTGTCCTTCATCGAGATCTCGCCGGCGGTGATCGCCACGGCACGCGACTGGTTCACCTTCCTGCGCGAATGCGGCGAACCGCCGGTGGAACTGGGCGACGGGCGGATACGGCTGCAGGCGCGCGCGCCCGCCTCGCTCGACCTGATCGTGATCGACGCCTATTCCGGCGCTTCCATCCCCGTGCACATGGCCACCGCCGAGGCGACGGCGATGTATCTCGAGCGCCTGCGCCCGGACGGCGCGCTGGTGGTGCATGTCAGCAACGGCAATTTCGACCTGCCGCCCCTGGTCGCCGCCGCCGCGCGGGAGGTCGGCGCGACCGCGCTGATGTTCTCCGCCAACCCGGCCGGCACGCCCTCGGTCTGGGTCGCCGTGACGCGCGACGCGGGCCTGGTCGAACGCCTTGCGGCAGAGGGCTGGACGGCGCCGGAGCCGGCGCCGCGGCCCTGGCGCGACGACCGCTGGGACCTGCTTTCCGCGTTGAACTGGCGAGGACTGCGCTAAGGTGGATGCCATGCAGGACGACGCTCCCCCACCCGCAACGCATGACCTCGGCGGCGCGCCGCGCTTTCGCTGCACGCCGGTGGAGCCTGACGACGCCGCGCCACCCGACGCCTTCGGCAAGCGCGTGGACGCGCTGCGCCAGCTGCTGGCGCGCAAGGGCCTGATGAGCGTGGACGAGTTGCGGCGCGGCGTGGAGGCGATTCCGGAGGCCGAGTACCACGCGCTCGGCTACTACGAGCGCTGGCTGCGCTCCATCTCCGGCATCATGGTCGAGAAGGGCGTGGTGCCGGCGGAGGCACTGAAACCATGAGGTTCGCAGCCGGCACGCCCGTGCGCGTGAAGCGCGATTTCCCGGAGCTGCGCGGTCCCTGCCACATCCGCACGCCGCACTACCTGCGCGGCCTGGACGGCGTGGTGGAGCGCCCGCTCGGCGCCTTCCCGAACCCGGAGGACCTGGCCTTCGCCCGACCCGCCCCGCGCGTGCCGCTGTATCACGTGCGCTTCGCGCAGCCCGGCCTGTTCAACGAGGGCGCAGCGGGCGACACGCTGCTGGTCGAGATCTTCGAGCACTGGCTCGAACCGCGGGAGGACGCCTGATGGCCGCGCCGCCTGGCCCCGAGAGCATCGCGCTGCTGGAGCGCTTCGTCGCCGCGCTGAAGGCGCAAGGCGTGGTGACGGAGGAGGAGATCGCGGAGCAGATCGCGCGCACCGACCGCGCGAGCCCGGAGATCGGCGCGCGCATGGTGGCGCGCGCCTGGACCGATCCGGCCTATCGCGAGCTGCTGCTGCGCGACGGCAGCGCGGCGGCGGAGCAGATGGGCGTCTCCATGGCCGGCGCGCCGCCTCTCGGCGTGCTGGAGGACACCGACACGCTGCACCACCTGGTGGTCTGCACGCTGTGCTCCTGCTACCCGCGCATGGTGCTGGGCTATCCGCCTCACTGGTACAAGTCGGCCGCCTACCGAGCCCGCGCCGTGCGCGACCCACGCGGCGTGCTGGCGGAATGGGGCACCGTGCTGCCGGACGGGATGGAGCTGCGCGTGGTGGACAGCACCGCGGACTACCGCTGGATGGTGCTGCCGCAGCGCCCCGCCGGGACCGAGGGCTGGGACGAGACGCGCCTGGCTTCCCTTGTCACGCGCGACGCGCTGGTGGGCGTGACGCTGCCGATGGTGGCGGAGCGCGCGGCGGCCTGAGCCGCGTGCGTCAGGCGCGGCGGCCTTCCGCGATCATCGCCTGCAGGGCGCGCAGCACCTCCGGCACCCCTTCCCCGGTGGCGCCGGAGACCAGCAGCACCGGCCGGCCCGCGGCGCGCGAGAGCGCCTTCAGCCGCGACGCGCGGGCCTGCGGCGTCATCGCATCGGCCTTGTTGAGCGCGACGATTTCCGGCTTCTCCGACAGGCCGTTGCCGTAGCCTTCGAGCTCGGCGCGCACCGTCTCGTAGGCGCGGGCCGGGTCGGGCTGCGTGCCGTCCACCAGGTGCAGCAGCACGGCGCAGCGCTCGACATGGCCGAGGAAGCGGTCGCCGAGCCCGGCACCCTCATGCGCGCCCTCGATCAGCCCGGGGATGTCGGCGAGCACGAACTCGGTGGAGGCGTCGGGGCGCACCACGCCGAGCTGGGGGTGCAGCGTGGTGAAGGGGTAGTCGGCGATCTTCGGCCGCGCGGCGGAGACGGCGGCGAGGAAGGTGGACTTGCCGGCATTCGGCAGCCCGACCAGCCCGGCATCGGCGATCAGCTTGAGGCGCAGCCAGACCGCGCGCTCCTCGCCCGGATGGCCCTTGTCGGCGCGGCGTGGCGCGCGGTTGGTGCTGGACTTGTAGTGCGCGTTGCCGAAGCCGCCATCGCCGCCGCGGCAGAGCACGACGCGGCTTCCGACCTGCGTGAGGTCGGCGAGCAGGGTCTCCCGATCCTCGGCGAAGACCTGCGTGCCGACGGGCACCTTCAGCACCACGTCGTCGGAGGCCGCGCCGGTGCGGTCGGAACCGGCGCCGTTGCCGCCCTTGCGCGCCCGGAAGTGCTGCGCGTAGCGGTAGTCGATCAGCGTGTTAAGGCCGTCCACGGCCTCGATCACCACGTCGCCGCCCTTGCCGCCGTTGCCGCCGTCGGGGCCGCCGAACTCGATGTATTTCTCGCGCCGGAAGGCGACGACGCCGTCGCCGCCGTCGCCGGCCTTGAGATGGACCTTGGCTTCGTCGAGGAACTTCATGGGTTCGCTGTTCCCCGGAACGCAGAACGGGGGCCTTGCGGCCCCCGTCCCGGCTGCCCGTATGGGGAGAGCCTTACTCCGCGGCGGCCGGCAGCGGCATGACCGAGACGTGCACGCGGCCTTCGGCCTTGCGCTCGAACTTCACGGTGCCGTCCACCGTGGCGTGCAGCGAGTGCGTGCGGCCGACGAGCACGTTGGTGCCCGGGCGCATCTTCGTGCCGCGCTGGGTGACGATGATGTTGCCGGCCTTCACGACCTGGCCGCCGTACAGCTTCACGCCGAGGCGCTTGCCGGCGGAATCGCGCCCGTTGCGCGAGGAGCCGCCTGCCTTCTTGTGTGCCATGGTGGGATGCTCCCGTCAGGTCTGGGTCAGGCCGCCGCGATCTCGGCGATCTTCAGCACGGTCTGGTGCTGGCGGTGGCCGTTCTTCCGGCGGCTGTTCTGGCGCCGGCGCTTCTTGAAGATCAGCACCTTGTCGCCGCGCGACTGCTCGACGACGGTGGCGGTGACGCGAGCCCCCGGCACGGTCGGCGCGCCGACGGTGAGGCCGGCGTCGGTGCCGATGGCGAGCACGTCGTGGAAGGTGATGGTGGCGCCGGGCTCGGCCTCGAGCTTCTCGACGGTCAGCACGGCGTCGGGGGTGACGCGGTACTGCTTGCCGCCGGTGCGGATCACTGCGTAGGTCATGGTCGCGCTCGGGCTTTCGGGGTCCGGTGCTTCGTGTCGGTCTGGGCCAGGGGCCCGGGTGATCTGCGGCAGTGACGACCCGGCCGCCCCGACGGGCTGAACCTGGGCCAAACACAACCGCCGGCGGGCCGCGGGACCTGCCGGAGAGCGGGGCGTATAGCGGTGGGCCAGCGGCGGAGTCAACGGCCTGGCGCGGTAACGAGCGTGTTGCGGGCCGCCGCGCCCGGCGTGTTGCAACGCTCCAGCCCGCCTTCTATACCGCGCGTCCCACCTGCGGAGAGGTGGCAGAGTGGTCGATCGCGTCGGTCTCGAAAACCGAAGTCCGTGCAAGCGGACCGTGGGTTCGAATCCCACCCTCTCCGCCAGTTCCCATACGAGCCGCGCTCTCCGCCGCACTGACCGCCGCGCTGGGTGGCAGGTTTCTCGGGGTTTTCACGGCAGACCTGTTGACTGGCCGGACGCGGAAACGACGGAGAATCGCTCCCCGAGGGCCATTTCTCTCCGGACCTCCTGACTTGGCCGATTTAGTACGGAACTCAAAAACCTAGGTAAAACGCCGATTTCAGCGCGGTCGGCGCTTGCTTTGGTTCGAACTCGACTTGCCCGAAATCCGTACTTCGAGCGCGAATATTGATCCTGACATAGCCACATAGAAAGTAGCAGAGCGCATCGCCTTGCCGTCCGGTTTACCCGTCAACCAGCGGGCAGGGACGAGCGGCTTGCCGCGGTAGTCGGAAGCGCGGTCCCGGCAGAGCAATCTTCGCTCAATCCGGGATGTCGCGCGGATCTCCCGCCGCACGCCTGCCGCCATCCACCCAGGCAGCGAGCCCCGGCGTGAACTGCTCGCGCACCTTCGCGTCGTACGAGGCGAGGTCATCCTCGGTCAGCAGGCCGCGCCACCGATCGTTCATGCCCTTGTAGAGGAAGCGATCCGCTCCTCCCTCAAACTGCTGCTCTGCGGTGGGCAGCAGCCGCTTTCCGTCGCGCTTCATGGCCTCGAAGTCCGCTGCGCCGACCAGCGCTGGCCAGAGGTCGTCGCGGATGGTGATGCTGAGGAAGTCCGCGATGCGGCGCATCTCGCCGGCGAGGTCGGCCTTCAAGTCGGCGTAGTGGACCAGGAGGATATCCGGCAAGCTGCGACCGTCCCACCACGTCCTTTCGAAGGCGAAGAAGTCCGGCGCCACCTGGTCCGGTCCATGCGCCAGCCACTCCCGGAAGAAGGCGCGCGGGTCGGCGAGCGGGCGCGGGTGCGGGCGCCCGATCGCCGGGTCATCGAGGCCAACGCGATCGAACCGCGCCAGAATCTCCTGCGTGTAGCCGGTCAGGTGATCGTGCCAGGACAGGCACGCGTCGCGGCCGTCACGCGCGACGTGGATGTACTTCACGCCCTCGAAGAACGGCAGGCCATCCAGCGGCAGATGGGACTTGATGAACCGACGGTGCTCCTGCGCCTCCATGGCAGCGATGACCGGCTCGATCGGCCCGCGCGTCGCAATCTCGGGCCATGGAGACACGTCGTTGATCGGCCGCGGCTCGGGTGAGCGGAACACCAGCATGGACACGATGCGCTGGGTCCAGGTTGTGCCGCATTTGGGGAAGGTGGCGATGAAGATGTCGTCGGCGCGGGGCCGGTAGGCGTCCAGCCGTCGGCTGTCATGGATCCAGGACCGGTACTCCCGGCTCGCCGGTCGCAGGAGCTTGGGCGTCATGCGGTTGTCTCCGTCTCGGCGGTGCAGCGATGGACTTCACCACGGACTCTCCAGGCGTCAGCCAGCCCGCGCCCGTACCTCGGCGATCGTGCGCGCGAAGACGGGCAGCGCGCGCTCCACCATGTCGTCATTCGCCGTCAGGCTGATGCGCAGCCGCCCGGGAAGCTCACAGAGGCTGCCGGGGAGCACCCACACACCCTGCTCCGCCAGGCGCGCGGCAAAGGCTGTGTCGTCCGGCACCGGGCTGCGCGGGATCAGATAGAAGGTGCCCTCCGGCACCGGCACGTCGTATCCGGCTTCGCGCATCGCGCCGATCATCCGGTCGCGCCGGCGTTGCAGGGCCGCGATGTCGATGCACAGCTTCTCGAGGTCCGGCAGCGCCCGCTGGATGCCCCGCCCGGCGAAGCCATAGCCGTGCGAGACCTGCGCCGTCGGCACGGCCTGGCGCAGCAGGGCGCGGTCGGCCTCCGGCATCGCCGGGCCCGCTGCCAGCCAGCCCAGCCGCTCGCCCGGCGCCAGCAGCGTCTTGCCGTAGGAATAGGCGATCAGGGTGTGCGCATAGCTCTCGGCCGGGCTGACATGGGCGTTGCCGTCCAGCAGGATCCGGGCATAGGGCTCGTCGGCCAGCAGCCAGATGACCTTGCCGTGCCGGGCCGACTCACGCTCCAACAGACGGGCCAGCGCGTCGAGCTGCGCGCGCGGATAGATCCGTCCCGTGGGGTTGTGCGGCGTGTTGACGACCACGATGCGCGTGCGGGGCGTGATCGCGGCCTCAATCGCGGGCAGGTCGAGGTCGAAGGTTTCCGGCGCGAGGTCCACCGGCACCGGGATGCCGGCCGACCCGCGGGTCAGCGCCGCATAGAAGAACCAGCCGGGGCGCGGATAGATCACCTCCTCGCCGACCTCCAGCACCGCCAGCATGGCGCTGGCCAGGGCGCCGAAGCCGCCAGTGGTGATCGCGATATCCGCCGCCTCGTAAGGCCGGCCGCGCGCGGCGCTGAGCGAGGCTGCCACGGCCGCACGCGCCACCGGTTCGTAGCGCATGTAGCCAAGCGAATGCGCATCCTGCGGCTGGGCGTGGCGGATCAGCGCCTCCACCAGGCCGGGGATCGGCATCTCCTGCGGGTTGCCGAACATGAAGTCGCAGGCGTCAGGCGGAAGGCCCCCTTGAAGCACCCGCTTCCCGAAGGCGGTGAGCGTCGCCGACTCCTCGATCGTTGAAAGCATGCGGCTGGAAACGGTGGCAATCGGCATGGCGTGGCTCCTTCCGCTGTGCCGCGCGCGGACAAGCGCGAGATACCTGTGCAGGTTTTGCGCGGGGGACTCTGCGCGACGCTTCGCAGCGAGCCGGTTCATCAGGTCGCCAACGCATCGGCGCTCCGACGACGACACACAGCATTGGTCCAGCTTCTCGGCCCGGTGCGCGGCTGGCGGCTGATCTCTGTCGAAGGAAGGCGGCGCATGGCCGCCTTCCGCACATGGCGGCGCTACGACGGTGGCGCGTAGGCTGCCTTGAGCTGCGCCGCCTTCTGGCGAATGGGCTTCACCTCGTCGGGCGTCATCAGCCGCGTGAGGCGGTAGTTGTGGATCGCGCCTCCTGCCAGCGCGACCCCGCCGACCGCCGCTGCCGCGGCGAGGTCTGGCAGGTCGCAGATCACCAGGACGCCCGGGCCCTCCGCCTGCGTGCTGTAGAAGGAGACCAGCTTGCCGCCGGCCGCCTCGAGCAGGCGCTTAATCGCCTCGGCGCGGTTCGCGTCGGGGTTCGCCATCAGCGCATTGATGGCCTGCGGGGTGTAGTTCGCGGTGATGCTGAACAGCATGGCCGTCCCTCCCTGGGGTTGGTCTTCTTGCTCCCGGCATTGCCCCGCCCCGCGATCGTCGCACGATGACGGTTACAACCACCCTACAGGTGCATCGGACGCGCGTGGGGCGAATTCGGCGTGGCGCGTGCATTTTCCGCTTTTCGACAGCGCGCCCGCCTGTCAGCGCCACATCATCCCGCCGGTGCCCCACGCTCCGTCCTCAAGCGAGCGGTCGGCCGGCAGCCCCATGTCTCGGCTCAGATGGGTTCCGAGGCCGGCGGGCAGAGCGATGTCCGTCGTGCGCCGGCGCGCCGGTACCAGCCGCGCCAGCCAGCCCGCGAGCCGCAGGCGCCAGGTGGCGCGGATCGGCGCCACCGGGGCCAGGATCGGGGAGAAGTTCGTCGTCGCGCTCACCGTCGTCTCCGTTGTCAGCGACCCGGCACCGCGCCGGGCATGGCCGAACCATCGCCCGCGCCGCCGCCGCGCGTCCTGACCGCCGCCTGACCTGCCGCCGATGTCGTGTGTATGATCCCCTGAAGATCCGGGCGGATGGCAGGGCGCATGGCGCACAAGGCCGAGGGGGAGGTGCTGCGCTTCGCGGGCGTCAAGTTCGACCTCCGCCGTGGCAGCCTGCGCAACGCGGCCGGCGCCGAGGTCCCGATTGCGCCAAAACCCTTCGACCTGCTGCGCACCCTGGCGTGCGAGGCCGGGCGGACCCTGTCCAAGGACGCGCTGCTCGATGCAGTCTGGCCCGGCGTGACCGTCACGGAGGACAGCCTCTTCCAAGCAGTGCGCGAGGCGCGTCGCGCCATCGGCGACGAGGACGGCCACGTGCTGCGTTCCATCCCGCGCCGCGGCTACATGCTCGATGCCGCGGTCGACGCTGCGCCCGCAGTGCCGCCGGTCGCCGAGCCGCTGACCCCGCCGGAGGACCGCCCCTCCCTCGTCGTACTGCCGTTCGCCAACATGTCGGGGGACCCCGAGCAGGACTACTTCGCCGACGGCATGGTGGAGGAGATCACCTCGGCGCTCGGGCGCATCCGCTGGATCTTCGTCATCGCGCGCAACTCGGCCTTCACCTACAAGGGCCGCGCGGTGGATGTGCGCCAGGTTGGGCGAGAGCTCGGCGTGCGCTACGTGGTGGAAGGCAGCGCGCGCAAGGCGGGCGGGCGGGTGCGCATCGCCCGCCAACTCGATGAGGTGGAGAGCGGGCGGCAGCTCTGGTCGGAACGCTTCGACGCGGCGCTCGACGACATCTTCGAGCTGCGGGATCACGTGACGGAAGCGGTGGCCGGCGCGCTGGAGCCGAGCCTGCGGGCGGCGGAGATCCGCCGCGCTAGCGCGAAGCCGACGGGCAGCCTCGTGGCGTACGACCTCTACTTGCGCGCGCTGCCGCACCACTACGCGTTCACCAAGGCGGACAGCGTTACCGCGCTGGACCTGCTGCGCCGCGCTGTCGAGCCGCTAGTTAGCACTTACCGCGGGACGCAAGCATGTGGAGATAAGCATGGGTGAGAGCCCCGAAAGCAAACCGCACAACGCACCCAGGCCCGCGCCGCCAAACTGGGGCCGCGATGCGCTGACGCAGTGGCTCGATCAGGTACGTGGGAACCAATGGGCCACCTTTGCGCGGCTGCCGGACACGTGGGCTCGCTTCAGCGCCATCGACGGGCTGTTCGAGCGGATGATCACGGATTGGCGCGACCCGCCTGACATCCTGGCGGCGCATCTGTTCCTGCGATGCTACTCCGCCTACCGCACGGCCGTCGCGCACGCGAGCGCAGGTATGGCGGTTGAAACGCACTTGATGTGCCGCGCATTGTTGGAATGCGCCGGCTACGCCATCCATATCATGGGCGATCCGGAACGCGGCGTGACCCTGTTGAACCGCAGTGAGCCCGATGGCGAGCAGAGGGCGCGCGACGAGTTCGCGGCCGGGCGCGTGCGCCGGAGTGTGGCGACCGCCAACGCGGGCATGGGCGAGCGCTACAAGACGCTTTACGGCGAGGCGATCAACTTCGGCGCCCATCCCAATGAGGGCGCCATCACGGGCAGCATGGACATCACCGACGGCGAAAACGGGGATCGTCTAATGAAACAGATCATGCTGCACGAACCTGGGCCGATGTTCGACTTTGGCCTGCGTCGCGTCATGCAGTCGGCCGTCGTGGCGTTGGAGATATTTAGCCACGTGTTCCCAGATCGGTTCGCGTTGCTGGGTGTCGATGCCGACCTGATTCACCAGCAAAGCGGTCTTTGACGCGGCCGGGGTGATGACTCCGGCCGCTGCTCACGGCAACTCTTAGAGGCCGGTCACCCATCCAATCCACCGCACCATCACGTCGCGCCCCTGCGAGCGGCCGTGCCGGGCGATCCTGGCGCCGATCTTGACCAGCCGGTCACGCAGCGTGGTCAGTGGCCAATATTGGACCTCGTTGCGCAGCGTCCGCGGTCCGCAGAAAGCTTGCCAGATTCACTGCATGCGAGTCCAAAAGGTATTATACCCAGCTCGTGAAATGCTGACTCGCCTGTGTAGGGTGCGAGACGAGCGGGCGTGATGCGGTGTCCTCCGGTATCTCGGAGGGCATGACGGTGGGAGCGCCGCTGGCGATCCGGACGGACTTGGAGGCGGCGGACCTGCGCCGCCTGGCCCGACGAGAGAGCGACGGTCGGGTGGCGGCGCGGCTGATAGCGCTGGCCAACGCGCTGGACGGCATGAGCCGGGAGGCGGCGGCGCGCGCTGCCGGGATGGACCGCCAGACGCTGCGGGACTGGGTGATCCGCTTCAACGCCGAGGGCATTGATGGCCTGCGCGACGCCCCGCGTCCCGGCCGCCCGGCGCGGATGACCGACGGCCAGCAGGCGGCCTTCAAAGCGCTGATCCTCCGCGGCCCCGATCCGGAGCGCGACGGCGTCTCGGCCTGGCGGGTGGTCGACCTCTGCCGCCTGGCCGAGGAGCGCTTCGGCGTCGTCTACCGCAAGGGCGGCATGCTGCGGCTGGTGAAGTCGCTCGGGCTGTCCTGGCAGAAGACCCGGCCACGACACCCGCTGACCGACACAACGGCGCAGCGGCGCTTCCAAAAGGGGGCCTTGCAGCCGCGCTGAGCGAGATCGCCCGACGTCATCCCGACAAGGAGTTGCAGCTCTGGTGCCAGGACGAGGCCCGCGTCGGCCAGAAAGGGCGCGGCACGCGGGTCTGGTTCGAGCGCGGCGTCCGCCCGGTCGGCATCATCGACCGCCGCTATGCCTCGGCCTGGATCTACGCCGCCGTCCGGCCCGGCACAGACAAGGCCTTCGCCCTCGTGCTGACCGAGACCAGCGCCGCCGCCATGGCCGCTTTCCTCCAGCGCTTCGGGGCGAGCCTGCCGGAGGGCGTCCATGTCGCCCTGCTGCTCGACGGAGCAGGCTGGCACACGGCGAAGGACATCGCAGTGCCCGACAACGTCAGCCTCGTCTTCCTGCCGCCCTACAGCCCTGACCTGAACCCAGTCGAGCGCGTCTGGCTCTACCTGCGAGAGCGCTTCATCTCGCATCGCCTCTTCGCCGACCTCGGTGCCGTCATCGACGGCTGCTGCGACGCCTGGAACCGCCTCATCGACGACCGGGGCCGCGTCGCATCCCTGACCGATTACGCCTACCTGCGGTCGGTCAGGATTTCATAAGCCGGGTATTAGGCAATCACGCGATGAAAAAGTCAGCACTGCCGCTCCCACTCCACCGGAAACGGCTTCATCAACCCCGGCAGCGTCATCCCCTCCGGCTGCCGCCCGCCCAGGATCGCCTCGACGATGTCCGGCGCCAGCAGCGTCAGCCGCAGTACGCGCGAGACGTAGGACGAGTTGATCTTCTCGGCCGCGGCCAGTTCGTTGATGGTCCCGAAGCGGCCGGACTCCAGCATCCGCCGCCACCGGAACGCGCGCGCCACCGCCTTGATTAGCGTGAGGTCCTGCCGACGCTCCAGCGCCAGCACGCCGGGCGTGACCATCGTCTTGCACCCAACCCCGTGGCTTCACCCGGAGCGGGATGACCACGGTCAGGGTCTGGGCCGCGCCGCTCATGCTGCTGTCCTCGCAGCCTCGGGCGCCTGAGCAGCCAAGTCCCGCACCAAGCTCCCGAGCCCGTCCAGCCGCAGCCGTACCCCGGCTCCCTCTGCCCAGACGTCCACCCGGTCCACCAGCAGCCGCACGATGCGCGCCCGCTCTGCGGGGAAGAGCTCGTCCCAGAGCGGCTCGATCCGCTCCAGCGCCCGCAGCACCTTCCGCTCCGTCACCTCCGTCGCCGTGGCGCGCGCCGCCCGCCAGGTCCTGCCACCATCTCCGGCTGGCGCAGCAGCGCGCGGACCTGCGCGACCACCGCCGCCTCGATCTCGCCGGCCGGCAGACGCGCGATGGTCGGCCGCTCAGTCACCCCGCCATGCATCATCTGGGTCTGCTTCTCCTGTCGCGCCTTTGCATCAGGCGCCTGCATGGACGCAATGGCGCATGGGCCGCGTGCAGAGCTGCGGGTTCCGCTTCGGATGCTGGGCGATCCATAGGGGGCGGCCGGCCGCGCATCAGCGGGGGCGACGCGAACACGCAAGGCAACGGAGGGAAGCGATGCCGATCTACATGGAGTATGAGGGAATCAGGGGCCAGCTGAAGGCCGAAGGGCAGGCCCCTACGGCAGGCGCGAATGACCCCGAGTACAAGTACGTGAACGTTCGGCGCATGAGCGAAGCGGAAGAGGGCGAGGACGGCGCCGCGTCGGAGACGACCGGTGGGGTTTCGGTGGCCGCGGGCGACGTGATCGGGGACGGTGCGGCTCCCGTGGCGCTGAACCACGGCGTCACCGTGCTCGCCTGGGCGCGGGTGGATGGCCAGGGCGACGTTTCAGGCGATGGCAAGTCCGACATCGTCGTCGGCACCGGCGGCGGGCCGCATGTGCGAAATCGCGATGGCGATGATCACGGCGACCTCACCATCGCGCAGTCGGCTACCGTCGGCAAGGATCAAATCCACATTGAGAGCTTTAGCTGGGGCGTCAGCCAGCTGGGCACCGTCGGTGAGGACGTACTGGTCGGGGGCGCCACGTCCCATGACACGCCCTACGAGGCGACGTTCCGAGGCGGCATTTCGGTCGGCGCCAGCAATGTCGACTCGGGCGACGACGTGGTGGTTGATGGCCGCATCATCACGGGTGAGGAGTTCGAGTTCGGCTTCGGCGACGGGATCGTCCGCTTCGCCACCAACAGCGTCGACTTGTTCTAATCGGCAGGCTGGCCCGGCACTTCGCCGGGCCGGTGCAGCCGTCGCCTGCAGCG
Organism: Falsiroseomonas oryzae; assembly: GCF_027856955.1. Classification (GTDB taxonomy): domain Bacteria; phylum Pseudomonadota; class Alphaproteobacteria; order Acetobacterales; family Acetobacteraceae; genus Falsiroseomonas; species Falsiroseomonas oryzae. Next base: position 14,280 of record NZ_JAPSMD010000036.1, read on the forward strand.
CCGGCGGGCGGTGAAGGCGCGTTGGTGCATGAGCGCGTAAGTTCGGACTGCGCACGCCCAGCGGAACTAAACGGGCCACCCGAACGTCGACATGATGAACAAACGTTCAAACGCTGCGATCAAAGCAGCTGCGCTGCCCTTTCCACTCCACCGGAAACGGCTTCATTAGCCCCGGCAGCGTCATCCCCTCCGGCTGCCGCCCGCCCAGGATCGCCTCGACGATGTCCGGCGCCAGCAGCGTCAGCCGCAGTACGCGCGAGACGTAGGAGGCGTTGATCTTCTCCGCTGCGGCCAGTTCCTTCACCGTGGCGTAGTGTCCTGCTTCGAGCATGCGGCGCCACCGGAAGGCTCGCGCCACAGCCTTGATGAGCGTGATGTCCTGCCGGCGCTCCAGCGCGAGCACGCCGGGCGTGACCATCGCCTTCCGACCGCCACGCGGCTTCACCGAGAGCGGGATGACCACTGTGAGGGTCTGCGGCGCGTCGTTCATGCTGCGGCCCTCCCCGCCTCGGGCGCCTGGGCAGCCAGATCCCGCACAAGGCTGCCGAGCCCGTCCAGCCGCAGCCGCACCGCGGCCCCCTCGGCCCGGACGTCGACCCTGTCCACTAGCAGCCGCACGATGCGCGCCCGCTCGGCGGGGAAGAGCTCATCCCACAGCGGCTCGATCCGCTCCAGCGCATGCAGCACCTCCTGCTCGGTCACGTCGGGCGCCGTCGCCCGGGCCGCCCGCCAGGTGCCGACCACTACCTCGGGCTGGCGCAGCAGCGCGCGGACCTGGGCAACCACCGCCACCTCGATCTCCCCGGCCGGGAGGCGTGCGATCGCGGGCCGCTCCGTCGCGCCGCCCTTCAGCACCGCCTGGCTGACATAGTAGCGGTACATCTGCCCGCCCCGACCCCGGCTGTGGCTCGGCGACATCGCGCGGCCGTCGCTGTCGAAGATCAGCCCGCGCAGCAGCGGCGCGGTTGTGTTCCTCGTCCGATTGACCCGCACCCGCGGGCTGACCTGCAGCACGGCGTGCACCGCGTCCCACAGCGCCTGGGTGACGATGGCGTCGTGCTCGCCGGGGTAGGCCGTGCCCTTGTGCACCGCCTCGCCCAGGTACACGCGGTTGCTCAGGATTCGGTAGACGTCGCTCTTGGTCAGCGGCCGGCCCCGCTTCGTCGTGGCGCCCTCGGCCCGCAGCGCCTGAACCAGCCTGGTGCAGGACTCGGTCTCGACGAAGCCTTGGAAGATCCGCCGCACCAGCGCGGCCTCGGCGTCGTTCACCACCAGCTTTCGCTCGCGCACGTCGTAGCCGAGCGGCACGTAGCCGCCCATCCACATGCCCCGCTTGCGCGACGCCGCGACCTTGTCGCGGATGCGTTCCCCGATCACCTCTCGCTCGAACTGGGCAAAGCTGAGCAGGATGTTCAGCGTCAGCCGCCCCATGCTGGTGGTCGTGTTGAAGGACTGAGTGACAGACACAAAGGTCACGTTGTTCGCGTCGAACACCTCGACGAGCTTTGTGAAATCGACCAGCGAGCGGGAGAGGCGGTCGATCTTGTAGACCACCACGACGTCGACCAGCCCCTCCTGGATGTCGGCGACCAGGCGCTTCAGGGCGGGGCGTTCTAGAGTGCCGCCGGAGATGCCGCCGTCGTCGTAGCGGTCGCGCACCAGCACCCACCCCTCGGCGCGCTGGCTGGCGATGAAGGCCTCGCAGGCCTCGCGCTGGGCGTCGAGGGAGTTGAACTCCATGTCGAGGCCTTCCTCGCTCGACTTCCGCGTGTAGACCGCGCAGCGGAGCTTCCGCACGGTCGCCGGCACGGCGCCGGACGGCTTCGCGTCGCGCTTCATGCCGCGCTCCGGCTCGGGCGCAGCCCGAAGAACACCCGCCCGTTCCACCGCGTGCCAGTGATGGCGCGGGCGATGGCGGACAGCGACTGGTAGGGCTGGCCGCCGTACTCGAAGCCGGCGCGCGTGACGGTCACGACGTGCTCCACGCCCTGGTACTCGCGGATAAGCTGCGTGCCGGCGATCGGCTTGTCGTCGCCGCGCATGCGGCGGACGGTGATCTTCCCGCCGTCGAGCTGCTCACCCAGCGCCTCGAGCCGCGCCAGCGTCTCGGGCTTAAGCCCGCCATAGGCCAATTCCTGCACGCGGTAAGCCAGGCGGCTCTCCAGGAAGCGCCGGTTGTAGGGCGGCGGCTCGGTGCCGAAGAGTTCCCGCCACTGCTGCTTCAGCGCGGGCGTGGCGGCGGTCTTCAGGGCGGCGAGCCGGCCGAGCACGTCGACGGGCGGGATGGCGGGGGCGGTGAACGCCGGCGCGGCCTGGGTCTTCGTCTTCTTGGTCATGCGGGTCTCCGGTTGGTCCGGTTCGCATGCAGGCGTTCGGTGGCCGGGAAGTGTAGCAACCGGTCTCCCTGGTCCGCGCCGTCGCGCGCAGCTTCCTCGGCAGCGCGGCTGCGGAGCCGCAGCAGGCCGCGGGCGAGGAGGTCGCAGACCTCGCGGAGGTGGGGCGGGAGGTGGGGATTCGGGGAGGACGGAGGGGGCAATGGCTGCATCTCGGTCGGGATTCGCGGCACCCTCCGCACCTACCCAGGCCGCCCGAGATCTGTCGGGGTAGCCGCGTAGCTGGTCTTGAACAAAAGAGGAACACTGACTACTCTCAATCCCGCTTAATCGTCGGTGTCCCCCAGCCCCGGTAGAGCCCCATGGCATCCTTCAATCCCAGGAAGTTCGCCGATCCCGATCGGCTTCGGAGCATCGCGCCCGCGCGGCTCGCGGCATTCATGGCGCCTTGGCGCGACTACCTGCACGGCCGCGGCTTCGAATTTCCCGCCTCGCCGCCGATGGAGCTCGATTACGCCGCGCTCGCCGAGATCCTGATGCGACCGGATGCCGCCACGCCGGCCGATATGGTCGATGCCCTCTATTATGTGCATGAGACCGCCAGGGCGGACGACATGGACCAGCTGCTGACCGCCGTCCGCGCACGTGGGCTGGCCGTGACCGACGACCCCGCGGCGACGCCGATCGATCTGGCCATCGATGTGTGGCGGGCCGCACCCGAGGTGGTCCGCGCACACCATGCTGAAGCCATCGCGATGCGCCAGCAGAACTTCGAGTACTTCGGTCCAACCCAGCCGGTCCGCGGCGCGTTCCCCGACATCGACGCCGAGCTGCGCCAGCGCCTGGAGCGCGAGTTCGACGACTGGTTCGAGAGTCACAGGCGGGGCCGCGGCTGCCGGATGTTCGTCATCAGGCATTCGCCGATGACCTGGATCCTGGTTCGGCACGGGCAACCCATGCGCCGGGAGGCCAGCCAGAAGGACGATGGCGGCGTCGGGACCGAGTTCTATCGGCCGCAGCGGCACGACGTGCTCATCTACGATGAGCGGAGCGGCGATGTCGGGGTGCATGCCAGCACGAAGGGCGAGCGCAACCTCTACCTGCGAACGCTCGGGCGGCACCTGTTCTCCGGCGAGGATCATTTCCCGCCGTCAGGGCGGTTCACCCTGGCTCCCCTCATCGCAGACGGCCGGGATGCGCTGAACGTCGAGGATATCGACGGGATCGAGAGCGTGCGGCTCGTCGAATACCGGCGCTACTGGGGCGGCGTGCATCGCGAGATGGAGACGCGCAAGGCCGAGGACATCTTTGCGGTGCTCGCCGACCACAACATGCAGGGTCTTGCGGGCGGACGGTTGAACAGCGCCACCTTCAAGGTGGAGTTCGAAGGTTCCGCCAGGGAGCGGGCCGTCACCATCCGCCCCCCAGGGATCGCACGCTACGAGCGCAACGACGACAGCGAACTCATCGAGCGCTGGCTGCGTGCGCGCGGCTTCATCCCCTCGAGCCAGGGTGTCGATGACGATGAAGCCGCTACCGCGGTTCTGGAAAGCGCTTGATGCGCTTCCCGGCGCTGCCACGGATCGGCGCGACTGGACGACGAGGCTCGGTGCGGAGTTGCCCCTGGCGCAGACGTTCCTGCGTGCGACGGGGCGCCGGGTAACGGCGATCGACTGTCCCTCCCCGGGCGACGATGGTTGTCCGCGTGCTGTGATCAAGTCGGCGGGCGGTGCGCTGCGCGCCGTTTGCAGGTCCGCGACGGGGCGATGCGATCCGCTCGACCTGCAGCCCGTGGACACCGACATTCTGCAGGTCGACTTCGTCCGTCTGCGGCACGCCCTGGCCGCGGCGTTCGACGTCCAGATGGCCGGCGCGCCTCCGGCTTCCAACCGTGTAGCTCTGCTCGGCGAACACGCCATCGCTGCTGGTGTCGCCGCCCCGGTGATGCTGGTCGCGCCAGGTCCGATGGATGGCATCCAGTTCGACGATCTTCGCGAAGGCGGGCTGGGTAGCGAGCGCGCGGTCCTGCTGGTGCCGACGGCGACATCGTTGCGCCGGCCCCTGCGCGCACGGTTGTCGGAGCAGGGGCACCACGTGATCCCTCTCAGCGACATTGTTCTCATTGAGCGCGCCGGCGTGCTGCAGCTCGCCCAGCCTATTGATATCCTGCTGCACGACGTACGGGCGGCGCTGCAGGCCCGCCTGGGGGCTGCGCGGTCCGGTCCACGCGTTGCGCTGCCGCCGGGAACAACATGGGGACAAGTGACGCTGCGCTGCACCAGCAGCGAAACCGTCATCTGCACGGCCCCCGGTGTGTCACGGCAGATGGATCCGGGCGATTTCGACATGCGCAGCGCCAAAAACGCGAAGCCAATCGCGGCCTGGACCTTCTTCATGCTCCTGGCGATGAACGGCGGTATCCTCAAGATCGACGGCCGTGCCATTCCTGCTCGCGCGCGGAAACAGAAGGAAGCCCTTTCTCGGCACCTTCAGGAGACCTTCCGCATCGTGTCGGATCCCATCGCCTGGGACGCGCGCCAGCAGGCTTACGTCGCTGCCTTCGTCGTCCGTGACGAACGCCCCAAGCAGGAGCGTGAGCGATGGTTGCGGGACCTTGCTGAACGACGCCGCCGGTGAATTTTCACCGGCCTGCCTCCCGCCATCTGCACTTTTTTCTCCGCTAACGGCGCCATGAATCCCCTGGGCTTCTCCGCAGAAGCCCCATGCCCGCCCACGCTTCCACAGCCTCCCTGGTGAATTTTCGCCGGTCGCCATCGATCGGGCCGCGAGCCCGTCCTCGATCGACGGCGACTTCTCATGGAGCAGACCACCCGGGACGCGGTGCTGGCACCCCGCACCCTCAAGCACATCCGCAGCACGGCGAAGCGCCTGGCCCGCAGCGGCCGGATCCGCGGCATGGATGCCGAGGACATCGCGCAGGACCTCTTCCTCGATCTCTGGCGTCGATGCCCGGCCTTCGATCCCAACCGGGCGAGTTTCCCCACCTTCGCTGACCGGATCATCGCGCACCGCGCGGCCAGCCTGACCGCCTCTACACAGCAGGCGCAGGCGGAGCGGCGGCAGGTCGGGATCGACGATCCGGTCGACGGCCCTGACGGCAGCATCCTGGCCGACACCCTCCCGGATCCGGCTGCGCCGGGCGAGCTGGAACACGGTCTGGCCATCGATCTGCGCCGCTTCGTCGGGAGCCTGTCGCCTGCCCTGCAGCGGTGCTGCGCGATCATGGCGGCGCCGAACATCCGCCTGGCCGCGGCGCAGGCGGGCACCCACCGCTCGTCCCTCTACGAGAACGCCCGCCGTCTCCGGAAGCGCGCCGATGAGGCGGGCCTGCGCATCTATGTCGCCGGACCCCGACAGAATTCGATGTCGACCGGTAGGTGCCCAGCATGAGCAGGCACCATGACATTGGAGCGCAGCGCGGCGGCGGGCTGGTTCGCCACCTTGACCAGCACGCCCTCGCGAATCGCTGGGGGCTGTCGATCCGCACCCTCGAGCGCTGGCGCTACCTGAACCAGGGGCCCGCCTTCCTGAAGCTGGGCGGTCGCATCGTCTATCGCCTGGAAGACGTCGAGGCCTTCGAGGCGGCGCAGGCGCGCGATCCGGCCGCGCTGGCCAAGGCGACCGCCTGATGGCTGCCCTTGTCCGCTACGAGCAGGCCCGCACGGCGCTGGCGGAATGCGCCCGCATCGATGAGGCCTCGGAGATCCGCGACAAGGCCGCGGCGCTCGCCGCCTATGCCCGTCAGCGCGACGACCGCGACCTCGAGGTTTGGGTGCGCGAGATCCACCTGCGCGCCTGCGTCCGCATCGGTGAACTGAGCCGCGACATCGAAGCCGCCGAGCGGCGACGTGGCGAGCACGGCCGCCTGCTTCCCAGCGCTGAGAACCAGGTGACGAAGGCCCAGGCGCTCGCCGAAGCCGGCCTCAGCACCGCGGCGGCGGCCCGATACGAGGAGCTGGCCGGCGTGTCCGCGACCGTGACGGCGATGGCGGGCGATCGCGCCGGCCAGGCGGAAGCAGCCGGGAAGGCCGCGATGGAGGCCTATTTCGCGCAGTCCCGCGCTGAGGGCGCGCCGCCGACCATGGCCGGGCTGCGCGGTGCCGTCCGCGGCGCGCTGGAGGCCACGCTCGGCCCGCTTCCGACCCGCACCAAGCGTCCTGCCCCGCCGCCTGAGCAGCCGAAGGTCACGCCCATCGGCGCCGACTGGGCCGACTTCACAGCTGCCGTCCTCACCGTGGCGACCCTGCCCGTCGACTTCGCCTCGCTCGCCGGCCGCAGCCCGCGCGCCCTGCTCGCCGATCTGCGTGGCGAGGCGCGTGAGGCGCTGCGGCGGCTGCCGCTCTGGATCAACGCCCTGGAGAACGAACATGACCACGCCGCATGAACGCATGCGGACGCTGATCCGCGAAGCTCGCCTCAGCGTCCACCACCGCGGCAGCGTGCCGGCCATCGTCGGTCAGGTCGTGCGGAACGCCGCGGACGAGATCCGCCGGGACGACCAGCTCTTCGGCGTGGTGCTGTCGACCGCGCTGAACAAGCTGATCCGGGACGAGCTCAAGCGCAGCGCCGAAAGCGCCGACCACGCCGAGGGCCTGCGCGCAGAGCAGATGGAGATGTTCCCGCCGGATGCCCGCGCGACGGTGGAGCAGATCGGGCGCGGCGAGGTGTTCGTGCCCAGCCGCAACGCGTTCGTCCCGCTGCTGCCGAGCCACGTCCAGCCGCACGAGATCGACGAGGCCGGGAAGTACCTGATCGACCATGGCGGTGACTGCATCCGCCGCGGCGGCCTGCTGCGCCGGTTGAGCCGGATCATGCAGACGCACCGGAAGGCGGCGTGAGGCCGGCCATGGGCAAGTCCTCCCGCGACAAGGGCCTGCGCCGCGAGCGCGCCATCGTCGACATCCATGTGAAGTGCGGCATCCATGCCGAGCGTGTCCCGCTGTCCGGCGCCGTCCGGTACCGCGGCAACGGTGCCGACGTCGATCTTTATGTCCGCGGCGCCGAGCCGCTGAAGGCCGAGGTCAAGGCGCGCGGCGAGGGCGACGGCTTCAAGACGCTGGAGCGCTGGCTCGGCCGCAACGACGCGCTGTTCCTCTGGCGCGACCGCGCGACGCCGATGGTGGTGCTGCCGCTGCATGTCTGGATCGAGATCGTGCGGCGCAGCGTGCGCTGCATGGAACCCGATGCCGATCGCGAGCGCGCCCGCCGGGCGCGCGAGGCCGAGGAAGGGCCGCTGCCGCCGTCCGACGCCATCGCCGAGGTGACGTCGTGACCCCGCGCACCGCTCACCGGCTGCGCGTGATCGGCGACGCGCTCCGCACGCTGGCCGGCGGCCTGCTGCTGGCCGGCGGGTTCATCGCGCTCTGCTGGGTCGCCGAGCTGGTGACCTTCCGATGAGCGCCTTCCCCATGCCGATGCCCGCGCCCGCCCGGCCGCCGGCATCGCCCATCCAGCCGGGCACCATCACCACCGACAGGACCAGCATGACCAACCGAACCACTCTGGCGCAGCTGCGCGAGATGGACGCTGCGCAGGCCGCACGCCTGCCCGTCGATCATCTGGCGCTGCTGCTGGAAGAGGTCGGGGCGCTGAAGGCCGACGCCAAGCACCTCGCCGACCTGCTGCACGACGCGCTGCACGCCCGCTACGGAGACGCGGCTGCGGCGGCGCGGCGCGCCGAGGGCAAGGACACCGGCCGCATCCGCATCGCCGATGATTCCTTCGTGGTCGTCGCCGACCTTCCTAAGAAGGCGGCGTGGGATCAGCCGAGGCTGGCCGCGGCGGTCGCCACCATCGTGTCGTGGGGCGAAGACCCCGCCGACTACGTCACCACCGAGATCCGCGTGCCGGAGAGCCGTTTCGCGGCGTGGCCGCCGCGCATCCGTGCGGTCTTCGAGCCGGCGCGCACCGTCGCCACCGGCCGTCCCTCCTACACCCTCGAACAGAAGGACGCCGCGTGATGGCGCACGAACTCCGCATTCAGGCCGTCATTCCCCTCGAAGGGGACGCAATCGCCCGCGCCAAGGACGTGGCCGCCTTCGAGCCGACCCTCGACGCCTTCGCCGAGGCGGTGGCGCGCGCCGGCGGCGACATCAAGGTCGACGTCATCAAGGCGAAGCCCCGCACGCCGAAGGAGCCGCACTGATGGCGATCTCCCTCGCATCGCTCCGGCGCGGTGCCGACGCGCGCCCGCCGCGGATCCTGGTTTACGGCGTGGCCGGCGTCGGCAAGACCCAGCTCGCCGCCGATGCACCGAACCCGGTGTTCCTGCAGACCGAGGACGGGCTCGGCCGGATCGACGCCGCGACCTTCGGACTGCTGCGCAGCTTCGACGCGGTGATGGAGGCGCTCGGCAGCCTCTACACGGAGGAGCACGACCACCAGACCGTGGTGCTCGACAGCCTCGACTGGCTGGAGCCGTTGGTCTGGCAGCACACAGCGCAGGCGCACAACCAGCCGGACATCGAGTCCTTCGGCTACGGCAAGGGCTACCTCGCCGCGCTCGACACCTGGCGCAGCTTCCTCGACGGCGTGAACGCGCTGCGCGACGAGCGCGGCATGGGCGTGATCCTGATCGCGCACGCCGAGATCCGGCGCTTCGACAGCCCCGAGACCGAACCCTACGACCGCTACCAGCCGAAGCTGCACCGCGGCGCCTCCGCGCTGGTGCAGGAGCATGTCGATGCCGTGCTCTTCGCAAACTACCGGGTCAGCACGCTGAAGTCGGATGTCGGCTTCAACAAGAAGGTGGTGCGCGGCGTGAGCGGCGGCGACCGCCTGCTGCACACCGCCGAGCGCCCGGCCTTCCTGGCCAAGAACCGCTTCGGCCTGCCGGAGACGCTGCCGCTGTCCTGGCCCGAGCTCGCCGCCGGCATCCCCTTCTACGCGACGCCGCCCGGCGCCGCCCCCGCCTCCACCACCGCAGCCCGGAGCTGAGCCATGGCCTCGCTGAACGGAACCTTCGATGCGACTGAGGTCGCCCCCGCCGTCCCGCTCGAGGTGCTGCCGCCCGGGAAGTACCTCGCGCATCTGATCGAGAGCGAGATGCTGCCGACCAAGGCCGGTGATGGGCAGTATCTGAAGCTGGTGTTCGAGGTCCTGGAGGGCCCCGCCGCTCGCCGGAAGATCTTCGACCAGCTGAACCTGGTGAACCGCAACGAGCAGACGGTCGAGATCGCACAGCGCACGCTGTCGGCCATCTGCCACGCGGTGGGCCAGGTGCATGTCAGCGACAGCGAGCAGCTGCACTTCAAGCCGCTGATCGTGACGCTGAAGGTCGAGCCGGCCGGTCCCGACAAATACGGCGTGCACCGGGAGGCGCGGAATAAGGTGGCCGGCTACTCGGCGGCCAATGCCAGCACCGCCACGCCCCGTGCTGCCGCTGCCGCGCCGCGCCCCGCGGCCGCAGCGCCTGCTCCCGCCGCCCGCGCCG
>NZ_JAPSMD010000037.1 GCF_027856955.1 Falsiroseomonas oryzae
GATCCGCGTCTCGCCCGCCGCGCGCCGTCGTGCGGCGATGTTGGGCCTGCGGCTGGAGGGCCTGCGCGGGACCGGCGTGGACGGCGCGATCTGCCTGGCCGACCTGCCGGCGGAGACGCCGCGCCGGGCGGCCGGCTTCGATCCGCAGGCGATGCGCCGCGCGATCGGCGCCGCGATGAGCCGCTCGAACGCCGAGATCCCGCACTACTACCTCGCCGAGACCATGGACATGACGCCGGCCCTGCGACGGCTCGAGGGCCTCAATGCCGGGCGGGATCCACCCGCGCGCCTGCTGCCGGCGGCGATGCTGCTGCGCGCCACGGCGCTGGCCGTCGCGGCGACGCCCGACCTGAACGGCTTCTGGGAAGGGGACGGCTTCCGACCTGGCGAGGGCGTGCATGTCGGCTGGGCGGTCGCGCTGCGTGGCGGCGGGCTTATCGCGCCGGCGATCCGCCATGCCGACAAACTGTCACTCGACGAGCTGATGGCGGCGATGCGCGACCTCGTGGCGCGCGCGCGGGGCGGCGGCCTGCGCGGGTCGGAACTCTCGGGCCCGACCATCACCGTGACCAGCCTCGGCGAGCGCGGCGCGGAGAGCGTGCTGCCGATCATCCACCCGCCGCAGGTGGCGATGCTGGGCGTCGGCCGCGTCGTCGAACGCCCGTGGATGGTGGACGGCGCGGTGGTGCCGCGGCGCGTCGTGACGGTCACGCTCGCGGGCGATCATCGCGCCTCGGACGGCCATCGCGGCGGGCTGCTGCTCGCGCGGATGGCGGCGCTGCTGCAGAAGCCGGAGGAACTATGACGCGGGACGAGACCCTGGCCCTGGTCGCCGACATCCTGGCTGGCATCGCGCCGGAAGCGGATCTCGCCAGGGTGAAGGGCGGGGAGGATCTGCGCGATGCGCTCGACCTCGACTCGATGGATGTCCTGAATTTCGTCACCGCGCTGCACCAGCGGACGGGACGCCCGATCCCCGAGGCCGACTATCCGCGGCTGGTGACGCTCGATGGCGTGACCGACTACTTCAGCGGCGATGCGGGCTGACGCGGTGGACGTGCCGCGCGGGGGATGCGCCGCATGACGGCCGGGATCGGGATCCTGGGAGTGTCGGGACTTCCGTGTGCGTCCGGTCGATTGAACGACACGGTCAGGCCAAGGCTTTCGTAAAGCGCTGGCCGAAGATCACGGCGAACGGCGCCTTGGCCATGGCCCACTCGCGGGGCGGCATCCTCCACTCCCGCGCGGTCCTGTTCAAGACGAGATAGAGCAGCTTCGGCGCGGCCTCGTCGGTAGGGCAGGAGGTGGACGATGCAGGACTGCACTGCCGTCTCGGGAAACGCAGCTCCGATGGCGTCGGGGAAGCCCTTCAGGCCATCAACCGCAGCCAGGAGGATGTCCTCAATGCCGCGGTTGCGCAGCTCGTTCAGCACGCGGAGCCAGAACTTGGCGCCCTCGTTCTGCTCTAGCCAGAGGCCGAGGATCTCCTTCGTGCCGTCCGCCCGCACGCCGAGCGCGAAGTGCACCGCCTTTTTGCGGGCCATCCCCGCGTCGCGGCTCCTCACCCGCAGCGCGTCGAAGAAGACCCGCGGGTGGACCGGTTCCAGCAGGCGGGCCTGCCAGGTGGCGAGCTCGTCCAGCACGGCATCGGTGACCGCGCTGACCAGGTCCGGCGAGACCTCCAGGCCACAGAGGTCGAGCAGGTGGCCCGCGATCGCTCGCGAGCTCATCCCGCGCGCGTACAGCGACACGATCTTCTCGTCGAAGCCGGGGAAGCGGCGCTGGTACTGGGCGATCAGCTGCGGGTCGAAGCTGCCCTGCCGGTCACGCGGAACCTCCAGCGCGATCCCCCGCCACTATCCGTCGTCACCGTCTTGCGGCCATAGCCGTTGCGGCTGTTCCCGACCCCGGCCTCGCCACCGAGATGGTGGTTCATCTCGGCGTTCAGCGCCCGCTCGGCGAGCGCCTTCTTCAGCCCGTCCTGCAGCCCGCCCTCCTGCAGGGCAGCCGCGGCGTCCGTGCAAGACGTGTCGAGGCTGTGCATCAGCCGGCCCATGCCAGTCTCGCCGTAGGCAACGCCGAACCGCTCCCGCACGATCCGGCAGAGGTCGACCAGCCGCCAGGTCGAGACCCCGTCGACCTCCGGGTTCGGCCCCTGCAGCACAATGGCCTCCAGCGTCGCCTGCTCGCCCTCCGTCAGCCGGCAGGGGCGGCCGTTGCTACATGAGGTCTGACAGCCCGGCAGGACCGCCGATGCATCACGACCGACCGCATGGGCTGAATCCCAAGAGTCACCCCTTTGTGCGCCGGGAATGGAATGCTGGCCGCCAGGTCCGGTGGCCACCCCAGCCCTACACCCCAGTCGAAGCCCGAACTTCCACAACCTCCGCGGACGCTACCTCGCCGAGCGGGGCGAAGCAGGTTGCGCTCCACTCCTGCCGGAACGCCTCGGCCAGCATCTCGTAGGTGGCCTTCGACGCCACCCGGTCAGTTCCCTGATCGCTGCGGGCCGCACGCCGGCGCGGCGCCATTCGGCCCATGAAGCCTTGCGCCGTAGCGTTCGACACTGCGAACTGCCGGCCGCGCCTTCGACGGCGCCCCGCTGCTAGGCTTGAGCCGTCGCGGGAGCTTGTCCCGTCACGCGCTTCGGAGCCCTGGGCATGATGCGGCGCATCGCAGTCTTCACCAAGAACGACGAGAACCCCAACTATCGCGCCTTCCTCCATGGTGCCGAGCGCGCAGCGTCATTCGCCGGCGCACGGGCCAGCCGGCACGTGCCCGCAACGCCGGACGATCCGGCCGAGCAGGCGGTGTTGCTCAGGGCGGTGATTGCGGACCGGCCCGACGCGATCCTCTTCGCCCCCGCCGACGATCGCCTGCTGGAGCAGCCCGTGGCCGAGGCCAACGCGGCGGGCATCCCGCTGGTCGGGTTCGTGAACCGAATGCGGGGCGATTTCGTGTCCTTCGTCGGCGCGGATGATGTCGCGATGGGCCGACGGATTGCGGACGTCGCAATCGAGGCGCTCGGCGGCTGCGGCACGGCGGTGCTGATCGAGGGACCGGAGACTGCGCCGACAAGCCGCGACCGGGGCGTCGGGTTCCGCGCAGCGCTCGCCGCAGCGCCAGGCATGCGCCTGCTCGCTTCCGCGCCGGGACGGTACCTGCGTTCGGGCGGACGCGAGGCAATGGCCGGGCTGCTGGCCCTGCACGCGCGTATCGACGCCGTGATCTGCAGCAACGACCTGATGGCTCTCGGCGCGCTGGATGCGCTCGACGCGGCGGGCCGGCAGGCGCTCGTAGTCGGCAATAACGGGACGATCGAGGCCGCGCAGGAGATCGGGCGCGGACGGCTGCTCGCCACGATGGACTATTGCGGCTTCCGCATGGGCGCCCTGGCTGCCATGGCCGCGCTGCGGCACCTGTCCGGCCTGCCTGTGCCGCGCGAGATCATCCTGCCGGCCGAAGTGGTGCGCCGGGTCAACCATGCGGCCTGGCTCGTGCCAGTGGAGCAGCGCCCGCTGCCCGAATGGGACGCGATGGTCGGCACGTGACGCAGCCGCACTATTCGGGCGTGATGTTCCCCTGCGAAACCACCGCGCGCCATTGCGGCACCTCGGCGCGCAGGCGCGCGGCCAGCGGCTCCTGTCCGGTCAGCAGGAGCTGCGAGCCGCGTTCGGCCATGCGCCGGGACAGCTCGCTATCGGGTGCGGCGAGCGGCGCGAGCTCGGCGAGGAGGCGACGGATCGCCTCCGGCGGCGTCGCCTTCCCCGCGAAGAGGCCGAACCAGAACGGCACCACATAGCCTGTCACCTGTTCGCGGAGGGCGGGCACCTCGGGCAGGGCCGGCGCCCGCTCTGCGGTCGTCACCGCGAGCACCCGCATAGTCCCAGCCCGCACATGCTCGAGTGTGAGAGAGATGTCGCCGATGAAGCTGTCCACGTCGCCGGACATCAGCGCCGCAACGAGCTGGCCCGCGCCGCGATAGGGTACGTGCAGAAGCTCGATCCCGGCCCGCTGCATCAGGAGCGCGCCGGCGAGATGCGTCGCCGAGCCGACGCCCGAACTGCCGAAAGACAATCGCCCCGGCGTGGCGCGCGCACGGGCAAGATAATCGGCCAGGCTCGCCGGGCCGTTCGCGCGCACCGCGATCACCAGCGGTGATTCGTTGACCAGCGTCACCGGCAGCAGGTCGGTGAGCGGATCGAAGGCCAGGTCCCGCCGCAATGCGGGCAGAGAGGCGATGGCGTTCGATGTGATCAGGAAGCTGTGCCCGTCTGTCGCCTGCGCGACATGCTGCATGCCGAGCGCGCCGCCCGCGCCAGCGCGGCTTTCATAGACCACCGGCTGTCCGAGCCGCGGGGTGAGGTGATCCACGAAGAAGCGCGCCGGCACATCCTGCGGGCCGCCCGGGGCGAAGGGGCTGATCAGCCGGATGGGGCGGTTCGGCCAGACCGGCGACTGTGCCAGCGCGGGCACGGCGAGCATCCCGCCGAGTGCCGCGCCGAAGCCGCGCCGAGTGAGCATCGTGCACATCGCCCTACTCTGCGGTGATGTTCGCGGCGCGGACCACCGTCGCCCAGCGATCCACCTCGTTGCGGACCAGGGTGCGCAGCGCCTCCGGCCCCTGTGCCTCGGGCCGGGCCGGGATGGAGCCGAGCTGCTCGATTCGGCGGATGATGGCGGGATCGTTCAGCGCGGCGCGCATCGCCTGGTCGAGACGCGCGACGACTGCTGGCGGCGTACCGCGCGGCGCGAAGACGGCGTTCCAGCCCTGGAAGACGTAGTCCGGCACGCCGGCCTCGACCGCCGAGGCGACGTCCGGCGTCCCCGCGGAACGCTCGGGCGCTGCGAGGAGCAGTCCCCGCATCGTGCCCTGTTGGATCTGCGGCACCGCTGCGGGCGCCAGCACGCAGGCGCTGTCCACCTGCTGGGCCACGATGTCGTTCACCGCAGGCCCCTCGCCGCGATACGAGATGTTGTTCATCTGCACACCGGCGACGTGCTGGAACAGCGCGCAGGCCAGATGATTCGTCGAGCCCACCCCCGCATGCCCGTTGGAGACGCGACCGGGGTTCGCCCGTGTATAGGCCAGGAACTCCTGCATCGTCCGGGCCGGGAAGCCGTTGCGCACGACGAAATAGAGCGGCGTGCCGGCGATCAGCCCGATCGGCTGCAGCTCGCGCGGGTCATAGGCGATGGAGCGATAGATGGCGGGCGCCGCGGAATGGCTGCCCAGACTCCCGACCGTCAGCGTGTAGCCGTCGGGGGCAGCTTGCGCGCCGCGTGCCCCGCCGATCGTGCCACCGGCGCCCGAAACGTTCTCCACCACGATCCGCTGGTTCAGCGTGCGGGCCATGTGGTCGGCGACGATCCGCGCCAGCACGTCGGTGGCGCCGCCGGGGGCGAAGACCACGAGCATGGTGATGGGCCGGGTCGGGAATTCCTGCGCGACACCGGGGCCGGCGAAGCCGAGCAACAGCAGTGCCGCGGCGACGAGACGCTTCATGTCCTTCCTCCCTGGCGAAGCCGAAGCTGCGCCTCGTTCTAATTTCTCGTAGCGAAACGCTTTTCAGATTTCGGCGTCAAGGGTAGATTTGCACGGCCGTCGTTTCGCACTGCGAAGGGGCAGGGCATGGGCGGGGAGGAGATGATGGCGACCGACGCCGCAGCGCAGGGCGCCAGGGACCAGCGTGGCCGGGATCCCTACCACCTTGCCTCGCTCCATCGCGGGCTGGAGGTTATCGACTGCTTCGCCAGCCAGGGGTCCTGGAGCCTCGCGGAGTTGGCGCAGCATCTGCGCCAGAACAAGGCGACGCTGTTCCGCGTGCTGCACACGCTGGAGCAGTTCGGCTACGTCGCCAAGGACGCGGCGAGCGGGCGCTACGGGCCGGGCCTTCGCCTGCACACGCTGGGTGCGGCCGCGGTGCACCACCAGACGCTGCGCTGGCAGGCCCTGCCGCCGCTGCAGGACCTGGCCGAGGCAACCGGCGAGACCGTTCATGTCGGGATCCTGCACGACGGCGTCGTCGTCACCGTGCAAGTGGTGGACGGCACGCGCGCGGTGCGCATGCACTCCTCCGTCGGCAAGCGCAGCCCCGCGCACGCGAGCGCGCTGGGCAAGGTGCTGCTCGCGCAGCTGCCGGACGCCGAGGTCGAGGCCCTGCTCGCCCGGCACGGCATGGCGCGCTTCACGCCGAACACCATCACGACGCCCGCCGCGCTGCGCGAGGCGCTGCATCGGGTGCGCCAGGAGGGGTTCGCCCCCGACGAGGAGGAGATCGAGCTCGGCCTGCGCTGCCTCGCCGCGCCGATCACCGACCATGCCGGGCGGCCGAGCGCTGCGCTCGCCATCTCCGCGCCCGCCTCGCGCATGACGCCACAGGCCGTGGCGGAGTTGCTGCCCCAGGTGAAGGCGACTGCCGCGCGGATCTCCCGCATGCTCGGCAGCCCGTCCGCAGCCGCCGCCTGATCGAGAAGGACAACCGGGGAAACGCCATGGACGGCATGAACAGGACGGCGCTGATGAACGGCGCCGACATCATCGTGGACCACCTGACGAAGCAGAAGGTGCCGTATCTGTTTGGCCTCTGCGGCCACGGAATCACCGGCTTCATGGACGCGGCCTTCAAGGCGCAGAACCGCATCCGCACCATCTCAACCCATCACGAGCAGACCGCGGGCCACATGGCCGACGCCTACTACAAAGTGCGCGGCGAGCCCGTGGCGACCTTCACCTCCTGCGGCCCCGGCTCGGCCAACCTGGTGGTCGCCCTCGCCGCAGCGATGATGGACAGCTCGGCCTTCCTGGCGATCACCGGGAACGTGCCGACCGGCCAATTCAACCGCGGCCCCTTCCAGGAGACGGGGCGGCACTTCCAGGGCGACTTCCCATCCGTCATTCGCCCTTACGTCAAGCGCAGCTACCAGCCGACGCGGGCCGACATGGTGCAGCTGGCGGTGACCCAGGCCTGGGACCAGCTGACGGCGGGGCGCCCCGGCCCGGTCAACCTCGACGTGCCGCTGAACGTCTTTGTCGAGGAAGCGACGGTCACGACCTCCGCACCGTCGCGCCCTGTCATCAACGGCGCACCAGGCAATCCGAAGGAGCTGTCGGCCGCGCTCGACCTGCTGCTGAAGGCGGAGCGGCCGGTCATCATCGCCGGCCAGGGTGTGATCCTCGGCCGCGCCTGCGACGCGCTGCTCGCCTTCGCCGAGCGCACGAACATCCCCGTGGTCACCAGCCCGAACGGCAAGGGCGCGATCCCCGACCGCCATCGCCTCGCCTTCGGCGCCATCGGGCGCAACGGCGCCTACGCGGCGAATGACGCGACGCGCAACGCCGACGTGATCCTCGCCATCGGCTTCTCCTTCGACGACCGCGCGACCAGCGCCTGGCTGGACGGATACACGCTGTCCATCCCGCCTTCGAGGCTGATCCAGATCGATCTCGACCCGTCCGAGATCGGCCGCAACTACCCGACGGAATACGGCATCCTCGGCGATGCGAAGGCGAGCCTCGAGCTGCTGCACGAGATGGCGGAGGCGCGCATCGGCGGGACGCGCCAGGATGGGGCCTGGCTCGATCGGCTGGAGAAGGGCCGCGCGGTCTGGCGCGAATACCAGGCCGGGCTCGCGACTTCCGACCAGATGCCGCTGCGTCCCGAGCGTCTGATGGCCGCGCTCGCCCGCGCCGTGCCGGAGGAGGCAGTGGTGGCGAGCGATGTCGGCGTGCACCACAATTGGATCATCCAGCTGATGGACACGCTGCGCCCGCGCCACCTGATCCATTCCTGGGGCTTCGCGGCGATGGGCTTCGCGACGTCGGGCATCCTTGGCGCCAAGCTCGCCGCACCCGACCGGCCCTGCGTCGCGGTGGTCGGCGACGGGTCGTTCCTGATGACGCCACATGCGCTGGCGACCGCGGTGGAGTACGACATTCCGGCGGTGTGGGTGGTGTGGAACAACAACGGATTCTGCTCGATCCGCGACATCCAGCACGGCATGTTCGGCGGGCGCGAACTCGCCACCGCCTTCGAGGTCCAGCGCACCGGCGAGCTTTACAGCCCCGATTTCGCGATGATGGCGAAGTCCTACGGCGTGGCGTCGCATCGCGTGACGCATGTGGGCGAACTGGAGGACGCGATCCGCACGGCGGTTGCCGCGAACCGGCCCTACCTGCTGGAGGTGCCGGTGGACCGCGAGATCCGCCCGATCGGCACGGGCTCCTGGGACCTCCCGCCGCTGCCGAACCCCGAGCCGAACTTCCTGAAGGCGCTCGCCGCGCGCGGGCTGACCTTGTAGCCGCCGGAGGCTGCGCCGATGCGCCTCGGCCTGTTCATGATGCCGCTGCATCCGCCGGACCGGCCGATGCACGCGATGCTGGCGGAGGACACGGAGAAGTCGCTGCTGGCGGACAGGCTCGGCTTCGACGAGTTGTGGGTAGGGGAGCATTTCTCCGCCACCTCCGAGCCGATCGCCTCGCCGCTGATGTTCATGGCTGCGCTCGCGCCGCGCACGAAGCTCACCTTCGCCACCGGCGTCATCAACCTGCCCAACCACCATCCGGCGAAGGTCGCGGCGGAGGTCGCGCAGTTCGACCACATGACGGGCGGACGCCTGATCCTCGGCATCGGGCCGGGCGGCCTTCCATCGGATTGGGAGCTGTTCGGCAACACCGACGCCATGCAGCGCGGCAAGCGCATGCTGGAGTCGATCGAGGCGATACAGACCATCTGGGCCAGCGATCCGCCCTACGACATCGCCGGCCCGACCTGGACGGCGCGCATCGCGCAGGCGGTGATCCCCGAATTCGGCATCGGCACCATGCCGAAGCCGCTCCAGCATCCGCATCCGCCCATCGCCATCACCGCACGCAGTGCGGACAGCTTCGGCGTGCGCACGGCGGTCGAGCGCGGCTGGGGCGTGGTCTCGGCGAACTTCGTCTCTGAGCGTGTGGTGGAGGGGCATGGCCGCACGCTGCAGGCCGCGCGCGCCGCGACGGGCCGCACCGCCCGGACGGACTGGCGTGTCGCGCGCAACATCTGCGTCGCCGCGACGGATTCAGAGGCGGAGGCGCGCGTCTTCGACGCCAGCTCCGCCAACCGCTACTACTTCCACTACCTTTCGACGCTGGCGCGGCGGGCCGGGCTGCTCTCGACCTTCAAGCCCCGCGAGGATCTGCCGGACGAGGCGGTGACGCTGGAGGCGATCATCGAGGATTGCGTGATCTGCGGCTCCGCTGCGACTGTGCTCGACCGCCTCGTCGCGCTTCGCGAGAGGGTCGGGCCCTTCGATCATCTTCTCATGGCCGGTCTCGACTGGAGCGGCCCGAACGCGGCGTGGGAGCAGGAGAGCATGCGACGCCTGGCCCAGGAAGTGATGCCGCGCTTCCGCCAGCATGCGGCGGCGGGCGGACGATAGGCGGTACTGGGCTTCCGTCCGGCGACGTTCGAAACGTCCAGGAGCAAGACGGGAGAAGCGACATGACAATCCGGCGCCGCGTCGCTCTGGCCCACTGATGCTGCTGCTGCCCGCCATCGCCCGCGCCCAGGCGCGTGGCTGGCAGGCGCGGTCGCCGCGCAGCGTCGTTTCCTTCACCGCGGGAATGACGACAGACATCATCGCCCGCATGGCAGGCGCACGGCTTGAGCGGCGCTGGAGCCGGCCGGTGGTGATCGACAACCGGCCGGGCGCAGGCGGCAATATGGGCACCGATAGCGCGGTCAAGGCAGCACCCGAAGGCTACACGCTGCTGATCGGCTCGGTCGGGCCGCTGGCGGTCAACGTCTCGCTCTACCGCTGCCGGCGGTCGGCAAGCTGATGGATGCGGCGCCGATGCGAAGCGCGGACAGTCGGGCCTGTGTTCCGGGGCGCCGTCTGCAGGGTCGTCATCGGCCGTCCACCTTTCGTGCGGCTATGCGCCATCGGCCTTGGATGGTGCGCTAACTCGCGACGCGCCTCGTTTCCTCGCGACGCGGCGCGAGTCCGCCGTCGCGCACGAGCTCGTGCATCGCCCAGGCCAGTGCAGGCCGCGGGTCCGAGCCCAGGGTGGAAGGCAGGAAGCGCAGCGGCACACGCAGCGCCGCCGTGCCGCCGAAAACGCTGTCCTCGATGCCCTGGTGCAGCGCCACGCGCTGGTCCTCCGGCAAGGCGCTCGGCCAGCCGGAGATCGCGACAAGCGAGACGCGGACGATGTTGAGCACGTTGCCGATGGCCAGGCCCACCCGGTGCAGCGCATCGGCCACCAGCCTTCGGCGCCGGTCGGTCATGCGCACGAGCCGCAGCCAGTCGTTGTCGGCGGCGAGCATCTCGGCTTCCCCGATATCGAAGATCCGGCCGATGGCGCCCGCCGAGGCAAAGGTCTCGAGGCAGCCGCGATGTCCGCAGCGACAGGCCGGGCCGTGCCGTTCGACCACCACATGGCCGAACTCGATCGGGCGGATCGGCGCGGCGGCGGTCACCGGCTCGACCCAGGCGCCGCCGATGCCGCGCCCGAGATGGACAAAGAGATGCCGCGTCGCGACGGGCTCGCTGCCCGGCCCGAAGAGGTGCGCCGCCGCGCGTGCGGCGACCGCGTTGACCAGGGCGTGCGGCACCGCCGGGAACGCGACCTCAAGGTGTGCGGAGAGCCAGGCCGCGTCGAGTGCGGTGATCGGATTTGGTGCGTCAGCCCGTTCGCGCAGGCCGGGAATCGAGACGCCGATGCGCAGCGGCACGACGCCGCGCGCACCGCACCAACTGCGGAGGGCGTCGATCGCTCGCACGAAGGCGTCGGCAAGGGCAGCGCGATCGGTCAGGTCGGGCAGCGGCAGGCGTTCGAGATAGGCGATATCGCCGCCGAGCGTGGCGGCGCCGAAGGAGAGGCGGCGATTGGCGAGGGTGAAGCCGGCGACCCATTGATCCTGAGCCACAGTAACGATCTGGCTCGGACCGCCCGGATAGGGCGCAGGGCGCCGTGTCTCCTCGACCAGCCCCTCCTCCCGCAGATCGGCCAGGATGCGGGAGATGCTCACTTCGGTCAGGCCGCAATCCGCGGCGAGCTGCGGCCGGAACAGGCCGCCTGTGGCCAGCAGACGGTCAAGCACGGCCGCGCGCGTCTGCCTTCTCGTCCGCAGCTGCTCCGCGGCCATCGGCTTTCCTTACTTACGGTAACGATGGTAGGCTCCGGGCTCCTTCTGCGTCAACGCTGCGGGCCACAAGGGCCAGGACGCCAAGGCCCGCACGAGGGGAGAACGACATGACGACGCAGTTCCGCTGTCTCGCTGCCATCCTGGCAGCCCTCCTCGGCGCGACACCGACTGCTGCGCGCGACATCACCATGGCGCGCGTCGCCGAGCACGCCGCGATCGACCCGCACTTCAACAATGCGGGCAACGACGCCTCTACGATGCGCAACGTCTACGACAGCCTGCTGAACTTCGACGTCAATCAGGCGATCGGTCCCTCTCTCGCGGCGTCGTGGCGCGTGCTGGATCCGCTGACCTGGGAGATCCGGCTGCGCGAGGACGTGCGGTTCCATGATGGCTCGCCCTTCACCGCGGAGGACGTGGTCTTCTCCCTGAACCGCGCCAAGGACGTGCCGAACAGCCCTTCGAGCTGGGCGCGCAACGTCGGCGACATCGCGACGATGACGGTGGTCGATCCGCACACCATCCGCGTCACCTCCCGCGTGCCGACGCCGCTGCTGCTGGAGCAGATCGGGCAGGTCTACATCGTCTCCCGCCGCGTCGCGCAGGGCGCCACCACCGCCGAATTCAACGCGGGCCGCGCGGCCATCGGCACCGGGCCGATGCGCTTCGTGTCCTGGACGCCCGGAGACCGTATGGAGCTTCGCCGCTTCGACGGCCACTGGCGCGGCGCGACCGAATTCGACCGCGTGACGGTGCGGTTCATCACCAACCCCGCTGCGCGCATCGCCTCGCTGCTGTCGGGCGGGGTGGACATCATCGACGCCGTGCCCGCCGGCGACGTGGCGCGTCTGGAGCGTGAGCGCGGCATCCGCGTGACCTCCATCGTCACGCCGCGCATCGCCTACATGGCGATGGATTCCGCGCGCGACGAAAGCCCCTTTGTGACCGACGCCGAGGGCCGGCCCATGGCGCGCAACCCGCTGCGCGACCGGCGCGTGCGCCAGGCGATGTCCATGCTGATCAACCGCGAGGCGCTGGTGAATACGCTGCTGTCAGGCGGCGGCGTTCCGGCGGGGCAGATCGTCCCGGTCGGCCAGGGCGGCTACGATCCCACGCTGGCGCCGATGCCCTTCGACCCCGCGCGGGCGCGCGCGCTGCTCACGGAAGCGGGCTGGCCGAACGGCTTCGGCCTGACTATCCATTCCTCCAACAACCGCTTCCCTCAGGACGCGGCGATGGCGCAGGCACTGGGCCAAATGCTGGCGCGTGGCGGCATCAGGATCAACGACGTCGTCACCATGCCCTTCAACGTCTATATCGGCCAGGCAAGCGATCAGCGCTTCTCCGCCTTCCTCTTCGCCTACAACAGCGCGTCCCCGCATTCCGCCGACGGGCTGCGCGGGCTGCTCGCCACGCGCGACCTGGCGCGCGGCATGGGCGGTACCAACCGCGGGCGCTACTCCAACCCCGACTTCGACGCGGCGCTGGCCCGCGCGCTCGAGGTCTTCGACGAGAACGAGCGCAACCACCTGCTGGTGGAGGCGACGCGGATCGCGATGGACGACCAGGGCATCATCCCGCTGCTGTGGCAGAAGAGCTTCTGGGCCTCGCGCGGCGACATCGTGCACGATGCCAACATGCTGGACGAGACCTCGGTCCGCTTCGCGCGTATCGTGCGATGAACCCGCTGCCACCGCCCGTCTCGGGCACCACGCTGTACGCGCCGATGCGCGACGGCGCTCGGCTCGCCGCAAGTCTATATCTGCCGGAGGGCGCCGGGCCGTTCCCGGTGGTGCTGGAGCGCACGCCCTATGGCCGCGATGCGCCCCGTCGCATCGAGGTGACGCAGGCCGATCCCGAGCCGATGGACGGCCCGCGCCTCGCCGCCGTCTTCACCCGCGCGGGCTATGCTGTGGTGCTGCAGGATTGCCGCGGCCGCGGCGAGTCCGAGGGCGTCTTCGAGAAGTACCTCAACGAGGGCGCCGACGGCTTCGACAGCTGCGCCTGGATTCTCGGCCAGCCTTGGTGCGACGGGCGGATCGCAACGATCGGCATGTCCTATGGCGCACATGCCGGCGCGGCGCTGGGCTGTCTCGATCCGCCGGGCTTGGTTGCCCAGGTCCTGGATTCCGGGGGCTTCGACAATGGGTGGCGCAACGCCATCCGCCACAACGGCGCCTTCGAGCTGAAGCAGGTGAGCTGGGCCTTCAACGAGGCCCGCCGCTCGCCGGAGGCGCTCACCGATCCCGTGCTGCGCGCCGCGCTGGAGGCGGAGGCCCTCTCGGCCTGGTTCACGCGGATGCCCTGGCGCGCCGGGCATTCGCCGCTGCGCCACCATCCGACCTATGAGCGCGTGCTGCTGGACCAGTGGCAGGCGGGTGCCTTCGACGAGAGATGGCGACGCGTCGGCATCTGGGCGGAGGGCTTCCACGACCGTTACAGCCGTGCCGCCGTCCTTCACATGTCGTCGTGGTTCGATCCCTATCCCTCGACGGTGACGGCCAACTATGTCGGCCTGAAACGCGCCGGTCGAGGGCCGCAGCGGCTGATCCTGGGCCCCTGGACGCATGGTGAGCGCAGCCGGCGCGTCTTCGGCGACGTGGATTTCGGGCCCGAGGCGCCGATCGATTCCTGGGCCGGGGACTGGAACTCGCATCGCGTGCGCTTCCTGGATCATGCCGTGCGCGGCATCGCGGATGGCGAGCCGCCAGTGCGCGTCTTCGTCATGGGAGGGGGCAGCGGCCGGCGCACACCAGGGGGGCATCTCGACCATGGCGGGCGCTGGATCACTGCGCAGGACTGGCCCTTGCCGGATGCCGCGTCGACGGCGTTCCACCTGCATGGCGACGGCTCTCTCGACCCCGCCACGCCCACCGCAGGCGCCGCGCCGGTGAGCTTCCGCTTCGATCCCGCCCATCCCGTGCCGGCGATCGGCGGCAACTTCTCCTCGATGGAGCCGATTGCCACGCCCGGCAGCCATGACCAGGTCGAAGCCCCAGGCTTCTTCGGTTGCTCACCGCCCTACCTCCCCCTCGCCTCGCGGCCCGACGTACTGGTGTTCCAGACCGCGCCGCTGCGGGAGGCCGTGCAGGTGGTCGGGCCGGTGGAGGTCGAGCTCTTCGTCGCCACCGACGCGCCTGACACGGACATCACGGTCAAGCTCGTGGACGTGCATCCTGCCAGCGCCGACTACCCACGCGGCTATGCGATGTTGCTCGGTGACACCATCCTGCGGCTGCGCTATGCGGAGGACCCAGCGCGGCCACGGCTCAATACGCCAGGCGAGGTGCGGCGCATCCGACTGACACTTCCGATCGCCAACCTGTTCCTGCCTGGGCACCGGATCCGGCTGGACGTTTCGTCGTCGAACTTCCCAAAATACGACGTCAACCCGAACACAGGTGAGCCCGAAGGCCTATCGCGCGGGTGTCGCGTGGCGACCAACTCGGTCTTCGTGGATGCCACGCGGCCGAGCCGGGTGATGCTGCCGCTGCTTCGCTGAGGCCGACCCGAACTGAAGTTGGAGTTGGAGTTGGAGTTGCCCCGCTTCCGTGGACGGTTGGCGGGCGGGGATCAGTCGTTCTCGGCCATGGCTCTGGCTTCGTATTCGATGAGCGAGAGGTAGCCCAGGGCGGAGTGACGCCTGGTCTGGTTGTAGAAGCCCTCGATGAAGGCGAACGCCGCCAGCCGGGCCTCGGCCTGGGAGCGGAAGCTGCCCCGGTCCACCAGCTCGCGCTCGAGTGTGGCGAAGAACGCCTCTGCCATGGCGTTGCCATCGGCAGCTCCGACCGAGCCCGCGGAGGGGCGCACGCCTGCTGCTTTGGTTTGTGCCCCCTGACGTGGGCTTCCTCGAGCCCCGCCGGACCGCCGAGAAGGCGCTGGTGGCCGTGGTGCAGGAGGCCTACGTCCACGGCATCTCCACGCGCGCCGTCGATGATCTGGTGAAGGCGCTGGGCGCCGGCGGCATGTCGAAGAGCCAAGTCTCGCAGCTCTGCACCGAGATCGACACCCGCTTGAACGCCTTCCTCAGCCGGCCGATCGAATGGCGCTGGCCGTATCTCTGGCTCGACGCCAACCACCTGAAGGTCCGCGACGGCGGCCGGATCGTTAGCCGTGCCGCGATAATCGTCGTCGGGGTCAACAAGGACGGCAAGCGCGAGGTGCTCGGTGTCGCCACCGGGCCGTCCGAGGCGGAGACATTCTGGACCGACTTCCTCCGCTCGCTCGCCGATCGCGGACTGCGCGGCATCCAGCTCGTCATCGCCGATGACCACAAAGGCCTGCGCGCCGCCACCCGCCGCGTGTTCAACGCCACCCTCCAACGGTGCAGAGTTCGTTGGATGAGGAATGCCTTGGCCCACGCGCCGGCCAAGCAGCGCGCCGCTATCGTCGCCATGCTGAAGGCGATCTTCGCGCAGGACACCAAGGCCGAGGCCGTGACGCAGTGGAACACCGTCGCCGACGCGCTCCGCGAAAAGCAGCAGAAGCTCAGCGCGATGATGGACGCCTCGCGCGATGACGTCCCCGCCTACATGGACTTCCCCAAGGACCACTGGCCGCAGATTGCCAGTACCAACCCTATGGGGCGTCTGAACAGGGAGGTGAAGCGCCGCGCCGATGTCGTCGGCATCTTTCCCAACGACGAGGTCGTCATCAGGCTCGTCGGCGCCCAGATGCTTGAGACCAACGACGAATGGGCCGTCGCGCGCCGCTACATGAGCCTGGAAGCGCTCGCGCACGTCCTGCATACTGACACCGTCAGGCTGCCCGCCGTGGTCGCCTGATCAGTCTCGAGCCTCTCCGATGATCGGCGAATGTCCACCACGCGCCGAGGCACAATTCTGCTGCGCATCTCAAACCGAAGGCCAGGGATGTGTATTGGCTGCCCTGGTCCGAGTGATGCACCACGTCGGCGGGCGTCCTTGTCGTCACCGCCATGTCGAGCGCATCGAGCACCAGACGCGCGCGCAGGTCCGTCGCCATGGCCCAGCCGACGATGCGGCGCGACCAGGCGTCCAGCACGACGGCGAGGAACAGGAAGCCCGCCGCGGTCGGCACCTAGGTGATATCGGCCACCCGGAGTCGGTTCGGGCCCGCGGCCCGGACGTCGCGGCCGACCAGGTCGTTGGCGCCGAGATACGCCGCGCAGCCCGGCCCCGCACATCAGCCGCGCCACGCGTAGTAGCCGGAGGGCGAGACGCCGAGGACGCGCGCCATGGTGGCAATGGGGAACTCGGCCTGGTGCGCGCTCATGAATTCGAAGACCCGGTCGGGGCGTCGATGGCCCTTGGCCCTCGACCCCTTGCGAACCGGACCGCCGCCTTTGCCAAGATGTCGCGCTCCTGGCGCAGGCGGTGGTTCTCACGCCGAAGCTTCGACAGCTCCTCGCGCTCCGGGCCGGTCACGCCGCCGTCCTTGCGAGCGCCACCATAGCGCTCGGCCTGGCGCACCCAGTTCCAGATCGACTGCGCCGTCGGCTCGAACTCGCGGGCAAGCTCCTCAGGCGTTCGCCCTGAGGCCACCCCGAATTTCGGCATCTCGGACACCTCCGTCTCAAGCCTCGGGGTGTCCACGAAGCCGGGTCAACTCCAGCGGGCGGTTGTTCTCCGCTTCAACTCCAACTCCACCCTCGAGACCATGCGGGCCCTGATGGAGCGCGTCGAGGTGCATCCCCCGTCGGCGCCCGGCGAGGGTCACCGGATCGAGCTGATCGGGCACTTGGCGTCGATGCTGCGGGCGGCCGGTGCCGGCGGCCGCAACAACGCAGCAAGTCCGCTGGCGCTGGCCAACGGGCTTGATGTGTTCGCGTGTTCGGAGTCGGGCGATGCGAGGACGCGCAGCCGACGATGCCAATACATCACGGTGGCGATCTAGCAGGCTGCGGGAATTGGCGGCTGGGAAGTTTGTTTGCTGGGCCGCCGTGGTCAGGTGAGCAGGCTTTGATGGGCTAATGAGCCTGGTTATCGGCCGCGAACGGCGATGGATTGTCTTCTCGCGGCGGCGTTGGGCGCCGCTCAGGCAGGCGCCAACAGCTTCGGCTGCCCGACGAGCTTGTAGGCCGCGCCCCGGAGCGTGAAGCTCCATCCGAGGCGCTCCAGCCCGCGCAGCAGGGTGCGGCGCATCCCGCCAATCTTCTTGCTCGATACATGCGCTTTCCAAGGTGTGGTCCGTCGGCCGGCCGGTCACGGTCGAGCGAAACGTGCTTTCGCCGCGCAACCAGCATGCGGATGCGATCCAATGGCTGCGCGACCAGACCGGACAGCCTAGCCAAGCGATTTGACGAACGGCATTCACCGATATCAAACTAGTTGCCAGGACGCAGAAGCGCCGCGGACAGGCGCCTGCGAACCGGGAGGAAACGGGCTATGATCAGCATCGGCCGCAGGCCCCTGCTCGCACTCCCCGTCCTGGCAGCGTTGCCCGGCGCGGCATCGGCGCAGCCGCAATCCTGGCCGCAGCGGCCGGTACGGCTCGTCGCGGTCTTCTCGCCGGGCTCCACGCCGGACATCACCGCCCGCGCCGTCGCGCCGCACCTCCAGGCGGCGCTGGGGCAGCCTGTCGTCGTGGAGAACCGCACGGGCGCCGGGGGCACGGTCGGCACGGACATCGTCGCCAAGTCGTCCGACGGGCACAGCTTCGCCGTCGCGACGAACGGCCCGATCGCACTGGCTCGCGCCCTGTATCGCCGCCTGCCCTACGACCAGGAACGCGATCTCGTGCATGTGTCACTGCTCGTGCGCGCGCCGCAAATCCTGGTCGTCAACCCGACGACGGAGGTGCGCGACGCGCCGGGCCTGGTCCGGCTGGCGCGGGAGCGACGCGGTTCGATGACCTATGGCAGCGTTGGCGTGGGCGCCGGCAGCCATCTCTCGATGGAGGCGCTGAAGATCACCCAGGGGATCGACCTGACGAACGTCATCTACCGCGGCTTCCCCGAGGCGGTGGTTGACCTCGTCGCCGGACGCACCGACGCGATGTTCGCCATCGCCGCCGCCGTGCTGCCCCAGGTGCGGGACGGCAGGCTGCGTGCCCTGGCGGTCACGTCCGCCGAGCGGTTCGCCCAGGCGCCCGATATCCCGACGCTTGCCGAGCAGGGGCTGACCGGCATGGAGAGCTATTCCTGGATCGGCATGGTCGGGCCCGCCGGCACGCCCCCGGACGTCGTCGCGCGCTTGGCTGCGGCCTGCCGAGCCGGTCTGGCCGATCCGCAGACGAAGCGCGCGCTCGAAACCGCGGGCTTCGAGGTGGTGGGCTCCACCCCCGCCGAATTCCGCGCCGCCGTCACGGAGGAGGTGCGCGTCTGGGGCGGGCTGATCGAGCGGCTAGGCATCAAGGCGGACGCGTAATGGCGCGGCGGGCGAAGGTCGTCATCATCGGCGCTGGAATCGGCGGCTTGGCCGCCACGGCCGCGCTGCTGCGCCACGGCTTCGAGGTGGAGGTGCACGAGCGCGCGCCGCATCTCGGCGAGGTCGGCGCCGGGCTGCAACTCGGCCCCAATGCGGTGAAGGTGCTGCGCGGGCTCGGCCTTGAGGAACGCATGCGGCAGGCCGCCTGCGAGCCGGTCAACTGGGTCTCGCTGAAATGGGACGATGCCAGCCTGCGCTTCCGCGAGAAGCTGCTGGGCGAGAGGGAGGCCGAGTTCGGCGCACCCTACCTCACCGCGCATCGGGCCGACCTGCACGCCGCGCTCCACTCCCTCGTGCCAGAGCGCATCGTCCGCCTCGGCGCGCGCTGCATCGGCGTGGAGAGCCGGGCCGGCAGCGCCGTCGCCCGCTTCGCTGATGGGAGCGAGGCGGAAGGAGACATCGTGGTCGGCGCCGACGGAATCCGCTCCGTCGTCCGCGAGGCGCTGTTCGGCCCGGACGCGCCGCGCTTCACCGGGCAGATCTGCTGGCGCGCCATGGTGCCGATCGAGGCAGTCCCGACCCAGGTCGGGCCTGGCGGGTCCGTGCAGGTGAAGCGCAGCGAGTATGTAGGTTGGCTCGGCCCGACGGGGCACGTCATCTGCTACCCCATCCGCTCCGGCCGCCTCTACAACATCTTCGCCGGGCGCGTGGCGCATGGCTGGGCCGAGGAAGGCTGGTCCGTGCCCAGCACCGTGGAGGACATGCTCAACGCCTATGCGGGCTGGAACGAGGCGATGCTGGGCATGTTCCGCGTCGCCTCCGAGGTCTTCAAATGGGGCATCCACGACCGCGAGCCTCTGCCGAGCTGGACCAGGGGGCGTGTGACGCTGCTCGGCGACGCGGCGCATCCCATGATGCCGACCCTCGCGCAGGGCGCGGCGATCTCGATGGAGGACGGCTACGCGCTGGCGCGCAACCTGGCGCGCCATGACGACGCCGATGCGGGGCTTGCCGCCTATGACCGCGAGAGAGCGCCGCGCGCAGGCAGGGTGCAGCTCCAGGCGCGCACCCAATTCGAGAACAACCGCAAGGTCCCGCCGCCCCCGCCGACGGATCGGGGCTGGATCTTTGCCTACGACGCCACGACGGACATGGCCGCGTAGCCGCATGGCGCGCATCCTGATCGCCGGCGCGGGGATCGGCGGGCTATCGGCCGCCCTCGCCCTGCTTCGGCACGGCATCGACGTCGAGGTCGTGGAGCAGGCGCCGGAGCTGAAGGAGGTGGGCGCCGGCGTGCAGATCAGCGCCAATGGCTCGCGTGCCCTGGCGCTGCTGGGCGTGGCTGGGGCCGTCACCGAGACCTCCTGCGAGGCGGCCGGCAAGGAGATCCGGCTTTGGAACAGCGGGCAGACCTGGAAGCTGTTCGACCTCGGCGCGGAGTCCGTGGCGCGCTATGGCTCGCCCTACCTGACCGTCTATCGCCCCGACCTCCTGGCCGCGCTCCTCGGCGGCGTGCGCGCGATCAAGCCGGATGCGGTGCGGCTGAACGCGCGACTCGCGGGCTTCCGCGACACGGGCGAAGGCGTCGAGGTGACGCTGGAGGATGGCCGGAGTCTGCATGGCGCCGCGCTGGTCGGCGCCGACGGCGTGCATTCGCGCGTGCGCGTCGGCCTGTTCGGGGCAGACGAGGCCCGCTTCTCCGGCCTCGTCGCCTGGCGGGGCCTGATCCCCATGGAGCGCCTGCCCGCCCACATGCATCGCTTCGTCGGCACCAACTGGGTCGGACCTGGGCGCCATGTCGTGCATTACCCCCTGCGCGGCGGCGCGTTGATGAACTTCGTCGGCATCGTGGAGCGCGACGACTGGCAGGTGGAAAGCTGGACGGCGCGCGGCACCACCGCGCAGCTTGCGGGCGACTTCGCCGGCTGGCACGCGGATGTGCAGGCGATGATCCACGGCATCGAGGATCCGCACGTCTGGGCTCTGAAGCTGCGCGACCCGCTGCCGCGCTGGTCGGTCGGGCGCGTCACGCTGCTCGGTGATGCATGCCATCCGACATTGCCGATGCTGGCACAGGGCGCTGTGCAGGCGATCGAGGACGGCTATGTCCTCGCCCGCGCCGTCGCCGCCCATAGCGAAGATCTGCCCGACGCCTTCCGCCGCTACGAGGCAGCGCGGCGCGAGCGCACCACCCGGATGGTGCGCGGCGCGGCGGAGAATGCGCGGCGCTTCCACAATCCACTCCTCGCCGATGCCGAGGGAGCCGCCCGCTACGTTGCGGAGGAATGGTCCGAACCCCGCATCCATGACCGCTACGACTGGCTGTTCCGCTATCGCGTGGACGAGGTGCCGATCTGATGCCACAGCGGGATGGCGAGAGCCGTGCGATCAACTCCGTCGTCGCGGGCTTCGGGCTGATCCGCGCCCTGGAACGGCGGCACGGGCTGACCTCGCTCAAGGACCTCGCGGCGGAAGCGGGCATGACGCCAAGCCGTGCGCATGCCTATCTCACGAGCTTCCGCGCAGTGGGCCTGGTCGCGCAGGAACAGGGCGGGGACCGCTATCGGCTCGGGCCCTATGCACTCACGCTTGGCCTTGCCGCGCTCGCACGGCTCGACCCGGCCGACGCTGCGCGCGAGCCGATGCGCAGCTTCGTCGCAGCGACTGGCGAGGCGATCCACCTCTCCGTCTGGTCGGGAGCGGCGCCGGTGATCGTCTCGAGGCAGGACGGGCGTCGCCCGACGCCGCTCACGATCCGCATTGGCTTCGCCTTGCCGCTCGACATCTCGGCGAGCGGGCGGCTGTTCCTGGCGTTCCTTCCTGGTGCGTTGGCCGCGCTGCCAGAAGCCCGCACGACGCAGTTGCGCCCAGTGCTGGACTGTGTGCGGGCCGAGGGACTCGCCAGCACGGACGGCCTTGTGCAGAGCGGCCTTGCCGCGCTCTCCGCGCCGGTCTTCGGCGGCGATGGCACGCTGCAGGCGGCGCTGACGGCGCTCGGTCCGGCCGGGCTGCTCGACGTCAACAAGGATGGGAAGGTAGCGGCGGCGCTGCGGAAGGCAGCCCAGGCTGCGTCCGAAGCGCTGGGCTGGCGTCCCGCCGCCAAGCGCGCCGAGCAGCGAACCAAGCCGGCAGGCCGCTGACGAGCGCAGCGACACGTCGAGCTGGACTTGGATCTGATGGCGTGGACGGCACCGGCTGCCGAGCTATCGATTGGGCTTCCACATTACCCGAGCGCAGTCAGGTCGCGGAGGAACTCCGATCGGGGTCTGACTCCCGACACCCAAGGCCGATCCCGGGCCCGAGTGCAGTCCACATAGAGAAGGTGTCGCTCGGTCTCGTAGATCTCTTGCAGGTCAGCCTCGTCCGTCACGGCTTCTATGCGCTGCTGCAGGGGCAACACCTCGTCGTCGCAACCCATGACGACCACCGCGCGGAACTCGAGCCCCTTCGCCAGGTGCATCTGGCAGATTGAGACCGCCCCCCCGCCACGACTTCGAGCCGATCAGTGAACTCGCTTGACCGTGAGCGGGTTGGGCGTGATGCCTCGCCGACCGCCGCGGCGGTGGATGCGCAAGCCGCTCGCTCGGGCGGCACCGGCGTTGCCGGGCGGCGCGGGTACGCCGCCAAGCGCGTGGTGCGGCGCAAGCGCCATGCTCCAGTCGACACCGATGGGCGCCTGCTGCTGGTCGCGGTCTCGCCCGCCGACCTGCATGACAGCCACGGCGGGATCGCGCTGCTGCGGACCTCGCGGCTTCCATGGCCCTTCATTGCCCTGTGCTACGCCGATCGCGCCTATGCCGGGGTGTGCGTCGCTCACGCCACGCCGGTCCGCGTCGAACTCGTCGGGCCGACGCCAGAGCAGCGCGGCTTCGCCGTGCAGCCCCGCCGCTGGGTGATCGAGCGCACCTTCGCCTGGACTGCGCGCTGTCGCCGCCTCGCCCGCGACCACGAGGCCACGCCGAGCTCGGCGATCGCCTTCGCCGTCACCGTCTCCGCGGTGGCCGGCAGGGCGGCGAAGAGCAGCATGGACAGAGTGCGGATCATGGCAGGGCTTCCGAAGGGGCGCCGGCGTGTTCCGTGATAACGTTACGGTCGCTCCGGCTTGGCGGCAGGTCCGGAGCAGAGCAGTGCGGTCGCGTGTCGCGCCCGTGATCAGCCCGGCGCGGCGGCGCAGGCCCCGCAGGCGCCGACCAGCTCGATCACCCGGTCCTGGACCGCGAAGCCGGAGCGGTCGGCCACCACGCCAAGCACGGCAGCCAACGCTGGATCGTCCAGCTCCCGCACCGCGCCGCAGTTGCGGCACACGGCGAAGGCGGGGCGATGGGTGTGGTGGCCATACCCGTGCCCCTCATGGGCATGGGCGCAGGCAGTGAAGGCATTCAGGCTCTCGATCCGATGGATCAGGCCGCACTTCAGCAGGCCCTCCAGCGCGCGATAGATCGTCTGCGGCCCGCGCATCCCGGCCGGGCCGAGGCGCGCGAGCAACTCATAGGCCGTCAGCGCCCGGCCCTGGTCGGACCGCAGCATGTCGAGCACCAGGGCCTGGTTGCGTGGCAGTCCGTCGCGCATCGGCATTCCGTCGGCGCCCCTACGGCGGGGCTCCACCCATGTCGGCCGGCCGCAGCAACGAGGCAAGACCCTTGCGGATGACGTGATGTTATCACATAACTGATCGATGCCGCCCACCACCCTGCTGGTCTGCACACGCTGCCGTGCGCCCGGCGCCAACCCTGAGGCGCCGCGCCCCGGTGCCGCCCTGCTCGCCGCCGTCCGCGCAGCCGCGGACCGAGACGTCCAGGTTGCCGGCGTCGCCTGCCTGTCCGGCTGCAAGCGCGCATGCGCCGCGGCGCTCATGGCGCCAGGCAAGGTCGGATATCTCTTCGGCGACCTGCCGCCGGATGGCGAGGGTGCGGCCGACCTGCTCGCCGCCGCGCGCGCCCACGCGGCCCGCGCCGACGGCTTCCTGCCGCGCGCCGCGCGGCCGGAGCGTTTGCGCGCC
>NZ_JAPSMD010000038.1 GCF_027856955.1 Falsiroseomonas oryzae
CCTGGCCGGGCGGCCGGCGATTGCGGCCGATGCACGCCGCAGCGCGGCCCGCCTGGCCGAAGCCGAGGCCGCCACCGTTCAGTCGGCGGCGCCGGCCCGCGCCGCGAGCCAGTCCCGCAGCTCCGCCCGTCGGTCGCCTTCCGCCGCGCGTTCCAGATAGACGGCCAGGTGGCCGGGGCGGCGGTCGCGCACCACCCGGTAGGCATGCGTCCAGTCGCCGTGCCGGCGGTGCAGCACGACCCACAGCTGCGAGGCCCGGACGCGGCCGTCGCGACATCGCCAGTCGGACAGCGCGACGAATTCCGCCGCGTCGCCCGGGGAGAGCAGAAGGTCGAGGTCGGCGGCCGCGCCCGCGTGATCCAGCATCGCATCCTCCTCTTCGTGGAGGGTCGAGACCGGCGGCGCGCATCCCGTTTGGTTGCCGGAAGGGCCGCATCCCCCCTTGCAGGGGTGCCACCTTGCCCGGGAAGGCAGGTTGGCGTCGGGGCTCGGCCCAACTCTTGATGCGCGGCCGTGATAGCGCGCAGGGAAAGGCGCGCGCAAGCGCGCGACGCGGGTCGCATGCAAGCGCGGGACAGCGCGCGCAAGTTGTGGCATGTTCCACATATGCCACGCCGAACGGACGGGGCGCCCGCCAAGGCGCAGCGCCATCGCAGCATCCTGGCCGCGCTTTCCACCGACCCGACGGTGCGGATCTCCGCGCTGGCGACGGAGTTCGGCGTCTCGGCCGAGACGGTGCGGCGGGACATCGAGGAGCTGTCGCGCCAGGGCGCGGTGCGGCGCACCTATGGCGGCGCCTCCGTCGTGCAGGCGGCGCTGCAGCCCGAGCTCTCCTCGCGCGAGCGGATGGCGGTGGCGGAGCGGGCGCGGATCGGCGCGGCGGCGGCGGCGCTGGTGGAGCCAGGGCAGGCGGTGATGCTGGATGCCGGCAGCACCACCACGCATTTCGCGCGTGCCCTGGCCGCGCGCGGGATCGCGGCGACGGTGCTGACCAACAACCTGAACGCGGCGGCGGAGCTGGCGGCGGCGCCGGGCGGCGCGGTGCGCGTGCTGCTGTGCCCCGGGGAGGTCAGCGCGGCGGAGCGCGGCGTCTACGGGTCCGAGACGGAGGCCTTCCTGCGGCGGTTCAACGCCGACCTGGCGGTGATCGGCGCCTCCGGCCTGACGGAGGAGGGGCCCTGCGAGGTGATCTCCCGCGCCGCCTGGGTGAAGCGGGCCATGCTGGACCGCGCGCCGCGCCGGATGCTGCTGGCGGATTCGGGCAAGTTCGGGCGAGGCCTGCTGGAGCGCGTCTGCCCGCTGGACGGCCTGACCGACCTGGTGACCGAGGCGGAGCCGCCGGCCGGACTGGCGGCCGCGCTGGGGCGGGCGGCGGTGGTCGTGTCGCTGGCGGGTGGGCCAACGTGATCGGTTGGCAGCTTCCACATCCGATGTCGGATGTGCCACATTAGGCTCATGGGGTCCGTGACGCGATCCGCGCCCGCCTTGCCGCGCCCGCTTGCCGCCGCGCCGACCGCGCGTCTGGCGGCGCTGCGTTGGGTGCTGACCGACATCGACGACACCTTGACCACGGAGGGTCGGCTGACCGCCGAAGCCTATGCCGCGCTGGAGGCACTGCAGGCGGCGGGGCTGCGGGTGGTGCCCGTCACCGGCCGGCCGGCGGGCTGGTGCGACATGGTGGCGCGGTTCTGGCCGGTGGCCGCGGTGGTCGGGGAGAACGGGGCGCTGTGGTACGCCATGGACCATGCGGCGCGCCGCATCCGGCGCCACCACGTGCAGGACGACGCGGCGCGCCTGGCGGCCCGCGTGCGGCTGGACGCGCTGGCGGCGCAGGCCATGGCAGCGGTGCCGGGCAGCCGGATCGCCGCCGACCAGCCCTTCCGCATGTTCGACGTGGCGGTGGATTTCGCCGAGGACACCGGCCCGCTGCCGCTGGCGCAGGCCGAGCGCATCGCCGCCATCTTTCGGGAGGGCGGGGCCGAGGCGAAGGTCAGCTCCATCCACGTCAACGCCTGGATCGGCTCCTGGGACAAGCTGGCGGGGCTGCGGCACCTCTTCGCGGCACTGTGGCAGCCGCTGGAGGAGGTGCTCGACCGGGTTGCCTTCGTCGGCGACAGCCCGAACGATGCACCGTTGTTCGGCGCGGTGCCGCTGTCCGTGGGGGTGGCCAACGTGGCGCCCTTCCTGCCTGGCATTGCCGCCCCGCCGGCCTTCGTGACAGAGGGCGCTGGGGGCGCCGGCTTCGTGGAATTCGCCCGGGCCGTGCTGGCCGCAAGGACAATGGAGGAGACGAGAGGATGATCCGACGCATGCTGCCGGCCGCGGGCTTCGCCGCGGCGCTGATGGCCGCGATGCCATGGTCCAGCGCGAGTGCCCAGGCCGCCTGCGGCTTCCGCGGCGCGCTGGACGACGCCTATTGCGACGAGAACCGCGACATGGTGGCGGATGTGCCGGCCGATGCGTCGCGCCAGCGCGATCCATCCACCCTGGTCTTCGCCTATACCCCGGTCGAGGACCCGGCGCTCTACGCCAGCCAGTTCCGCCCCTTCCTCGACTACCTCACCCAGTGCACCGGCAAGCGCGTGGTGTATTTCCAGGTGACGTCGAATGCGGCGCAGGTGGAGGCGATGCGGTCCGGCCGGCTGCACATCGCCGGCTTCTCCACCGGCCCGACCGCCTTCGCGGTGAACCTGGCCGGCGCCGTGCCCTTCGCCATCAAGGGCAACGAGCGGGAGTTCGAGAGCTACCGCGTCGCGATGATCGTGCGGGCCGACAGCCCGTTCCAGACGGTCGCCGACCTCAAGGGGCGGCGCGTGGCGCATACCTCGGCCACCTCCAATTCCGGGAACCTGGCGCCGCGCGCCTTCTTCCCGGGGCTCGGCCTGGTGCCGGACACCGACTACCGCGTGGTCTATTCGGGCGGGCACGACCGCAGCGTGATGGGCGTGAACGCCGGCGACTACGATGCGGCCCCGGTGGCATCCGACGTGTTCAACCGCATGATCGGGCGCGGCCAGGTGCGGCGCGAGAATTTCCGGGTGATCTGGGAGAGCGATCCCTTCCCGACCAGCAGCTTCGCGCTGGCGCACGACCTGCGGCCGGAACTCGCGCAGCGCATCCGCCAGTGCTTCTTCGACTACCGCTTCCCGGAGGCGATGCGCCGCGACCTCGGCGGCAATGACCGCTTCTGGCCGGCGACCTATGCGCAGCAATGGGCGCCGGTGCGCGCCGTGGCCGATGCGGTGAACGCGCCCTACAACCGCGCCGCCTGGGACGCCGAGAGCCGCCGCGAGCTGGAGGCCGAGCAGCGCCGCAACCAGCAGCGCCAGCAGCAGCAGCAACAGCAGCCCGCGCGCACGCAGTGAACCACATGGCCGTGCAGCATGCCGGCACGCGGGGGCTCGTCCTTCGCGGCCTGGTGAAGGAATACACACCCGGCAAGCCGGTGCTGCGCGGCATCGACCTGGCCATCGCGCCGGAGGGGATCACGGCCATCATCGGCCCCTCCGGCACGGGCAAGTCCACGCTGATCCGCTGCATCAACCGCCTGGTCGAGCCGACGGCGGGCGAGATCCTGCTGCATGGCGAGGATCTGGCGAAGCTGCGGGGTCGCGCGCTGCGCCTCGCCCGGCGGCGGATCGGCATGGTGTTCCAGGAGTACAACCTGGTCGAGCGGCTGACGGTGATGGAGAACGTGCTCTCCGGCCGGCTCGGCTACGTGCCGCTGTGGCGCGCCTGGCTGCGGAAGTATCCGGAGGAGGACATCGCCCGCGCCTTCGAGCTGCTGGACGCGGTCGGACTGCCGGAGCATGCGACGCGGCGCGCCGACGCGCTCTCCGGCGGGCAGCGCCAGCGCGTCGGCATCGCGCGTGCGCTGATGCAGCGGCCGGAGCTGCTGCTGGCGGACGAGCCGACCTCCTCGCTCGACCCCAAGACGGCGGTGGAGGTCATGGAGCTTCTGGCGCGGCTGACCGCGGCGGCGGGCGTGCCGGTGATCGTGAACATCCACAATGTGGAGCTGGCGAAGCGCTTCGCGCAGCGCATCATCGGCATGGCCGGCGGCGCGGTGGTGTTCGACGGGCCGCCGGAGGACCTGCGGCCGCACCACCTGCAGCAGATCTACGGCGGCGAGGACTGGCTGTGAGCGCGACCGCGAATCAGGCCGCGCGGCAGGCCTTCGCGCCGAACTGGGCGGCGCGGGCGGGGCTGGTCGCGCTCGCGCTCTACGCCGTCTACGCCATGGCGCAGCTGGACATCACCTGGGCGCGGCTGGCGACCGGCTTCGGCGAGGCCGGGCGGTTCCTGGCGCGGATGTGGCCGCCGAACTTCGCGCGCTGGGAATTACTGGTCGAGGGTCTGCTGGAGAGCATCCAGATCGCGCTGCTGTCCTCCGCGCTCGGCATCCTGCTGTCGCTGCCGCTCGGGCTGATGGCGGCGCGCAACCTCTCGCCGGCGGTGCTGGCCATGCCGACGCGCGCCTTCGTCGCGCTGTGCCGCAGCCTGCACTACGTGATCGTCGCGATCCTCTTCGTGAAGGCGATCGGCTTCGGGGCGCTGGCGGGGGTGGCGGCGCTGACCATCGCCTCGATGGGGTTCATCGCCAAGCTTTTTGCGGAAGCCATCGAGGAGATCTCGATGAAGCAGGTGGAGGCGATCCGCGCCACCGGCGCGGGGCTGGGCGCGGTGCTGCTGTACGGCGTGCTGCCGCAGGTCGCCTCCCGCTTCACCGGATTCTGCCTGTATCAGCTGGATTCCAACCTGCGGAACTCGACGCTCGTCGGCATCGTCGGCGCGGGCGGGATCGGGGGCACGCTGTTCGCGGCCTTCAAGCGCTTCGACTACGACTTCGTGGCGGCGATCCTGCTGTCCATCATCGCGCTGATCTTCCTGGCCGAGGTGGTCTCCGGCCGCATCCGGGCGGCGATGCGATGAGCGCGCCGTCCATCGCGGGCAGCGCAGCCCTGGCGCGCGAATGGCACCGCCACACGCCGGCCGAGCGGATCGGGCGGTGGCTGGTCTGGCTGGCGATCGTCGCCGCGCTGGTCTGGGCGGTGCGCACGGTCGAGATCATCCCGGAATTCCTGCACGACGCGCCGGAGCAGATGGCCGACCTGCTGGTGCGGATGTGGCCGCCGGACCTGGCGCACTACTACCCCTCGGTCCATGCCGCGCTGGTCGAGACGCTGCACATCGCGACGCTCGGCACGCTGTTCTCCTTCATCCTGGCGATCCCGCTGGCGCTGCTGGCGGCGCGCAACGTCTGCCGCAACCCCGTGCTGAACGGCCTGGCGCAGCTGCTGCTGGTCTCCTCGCGCAGCGTGAACTCGCTGGTCTGGGCGCTGATCTTCGTCGCCGTCTTCGGCCCCGGCGCGGCCGCCGGCACCTTCGCCATCGCCTTCCGCAGCGTCGGCTTCGTCGGCAAGCTGCTCGCCGAGGCGCTGGAGGAGACGAATCCCGGCCCGCTGGAGGCGCTGAAGGCCGCCGGCGCGCCCTGGGGCAGCCTGATGCTGAAGGGCGTGTGGCCGCAGGTGCAGCCGGCCTTCTGGGGCATCGCCCTGTTCCGCTGGGACATCAACGTCCGGGAGAGCGCGGTGCTGGGACTGGTGGGCGCGGGCGGCATCGGCGTGGTGCTCGACGACGCCATCAACTTCTTCCAATGGGAACGCGTGGCGACGGTGCTGCTGGCGATCCTCGCGGTGGTGATCGTCGCGGAGATCGTGGTGACGCGCATCCGGGCCCGCCTGATCTGAGAGACATGCGCGACCAATTCGACCTTCTCGTCGTCGGCGGCGGCATCAACGGCGCAGGCATCGCGCGCGACGCGCAGGGACGGGGCCTTTCGACCTGCCTGGTGGAGCGCGGCGACCTGGCGGGTGCCACCTCCTCCTCCTCCTCCAAGCTGATCCATGGGGGCCTGCGCTACCTCGAGCAGTACGAGTTCCGCCTGGTGCGGGAGGCGCTGGCCGAGCGCGAGGTGCTGCTGCGGATCGCGCCGCACATCGTCTGGCCGATGCGCTTCGTGCTGCCGCACCGGCCGGAGATGCGGCCGAAATGGATCATCCGCGCCGGGCTGTTCCTCTACGACCACCTGGCGCGGCGCGTCAGCCTGCCGGGGACGGAGAGCATCGCGACCGCGCGGCACCCCTATGGCGCGCCGCTGAAGCGGGAGATCACCGACGCCTTCGCCTATTCCGACTGCTGGGTGGAGGACAGCCGGCTGGTGGTGCTGAACGCCCGCGACGCCGCGGCGCGCGGCGCGGAGGTGCTGGTGCGCACCAGCTTCGCCGGCGCGGAGCGCGGCCCGGAGGGCTGGACCTGCCGCCTGGTCGCCGAGGACGGGGCGGAGCGGATTGTGCGCGCCCGCGCCCTGGTCAATGCCGCCGGGCCCTGGGTGCTGCAGGCGCAGGACGCGGCGCATGCGCGCGCGCAGGACCGGGTGCGGCTGGTGCGCGGCAGCCACATCGTCCTGCCCGCCCTCTACGAGGGCGACCAGGCCTACATCCTCCAGAACGACGACCGCCGCGTGGTCTTCGTCATTCCCTATGAGGGCCGCTTCTCGCTGGTGGGCACCACCGACGTGCCGCATCACGGCGACGCGCGCGAGGCGCACTGCACGCCGCAGGAGGCCGCGTATCTCTGTTCCGCCGTCGGCCGGCAGTTCCGGCGGATGCCGAGCCCCGACGAGATCGTCTGGAGCTATTCGGGCGTCCGGCCGCTGCATGACGACGGCGCGGACAACCCCTCGGCCGTCACGCGGGACTACGTGCTGAAGACCGATGCGCCGGAGGGCCAGGCGCCGGTGCTGACGGTCTATGGCGGCAAGATCACCACCTATCGGCGCCTGGCGGAGGAGGCGGTGGCGCAGATCGGCGCCGCCATGGGCCGCGCCGGCACGCCCTGGACGGCGTCGGCCGCGCTGCCGGGCGGCGCGTTCGGCGGCCTGGACCTGCCGGGCTTCGAGGCGGAGATGGCGCGGCGGCACCCCTGGCTGCCGCCCGCCACGCTGCGCCGTCTGGTGCGCGCCTATGGCAGCGACCTCGACGCGTTGCTGGACGGGGCGAGCGGGCCGAACGCGCTCGGCGAGGAGTACGGCGCCGGCTTCACGGAGCGGGAACTGGACTGGCTGGTCCGCCAGGAATGGGCGCGCACGGCGGATGACGTGCTGTGGCGGCGGTCGAAGCTCGGCCTGCACATGCCGGCCGAGGGGCAGGAGAGGCTGCGGCGGCGGCTGGGCGGGTAGCTGCCCGGCCTCTTGCCGGGCAGATCGACCCAAGATTGAGAAATTTCTCAAAAACATTCGATATCAAGGCCGGCTGATCGCGCCGCGGATTGTGCCGCGGTCGTTGCGAGATGCCACTGTAAAATATGCAAGCATCCGTAATTAGGGGCCTTTCAGGGTATTCGGACAGGGCTCGGCGTCGGCGGCCGGATCTCTCTGTCGGCAGACTTTACAACCGCACATTGTCGTCGTGCGTTTCGGCAAAAAAGAGATGGCCGATTCAATGCCCAGGCAGTTTGGCATCGCGTTTGCTTCACGGTTCCTGACAATGTGCGGTCGCGCTTTCCGGCCGCCGAGTGACCCGGGAGTCGAGCGAATGACTATCGTGAAGAAGGTGACCCTGGCCGGCGTGGCGAGCCTGGTGATGGCGCTGGCGCAGCCCGCCGTTGCAGCGCCGCTGCTGCCGAACAGCAAGCTGAACATCAGCGGCAGCGTCGCGGTGCTGCCGACGGGGTTGGCGAGCAACGCCACGGGGCTCGACTTCCTGGACGCCCTCGATGCCGGCGGCGCCACGCCGGGCGTGCTGCGGGTGAATGCCGGCAGCACCGGAAGCTTCGCCGGCGTGTTCACCTCGGGCGGCTGCGGGGTCTCCTGCGGCACCATCCAGGACATTCCGGTCGGAACCCTCGTCGGCAGCGGCGCGGTGGGCATCATCTACTTCGCGACTCCGTTCTTCACGGTCACGCAGGGCCTGAACACCGTACATTTCGACATCGAGGAGATCACCAACATCTCCCGTACCGCGACCGGGACGACCTCGATCACGGTCGATGCGATCGGCTTCCTGCGGTTCGGCACCTTCGACGATACGCCCGCGACCTTCAGCATCACGGTCCAGGGCAACGGCGACACGAGCTTCTCCGCCAGCACGCTCGCGGGCGAGGGCGGGCCCGACGTGGTCGAGGTGCCGGCGCCTGCCTCGCTGGCGGTGCTCGGGGCCGGGTTGCTTGGTCTTGCCGCGGTCCGGCGCCGCCGCCGGACCGGCTGATCGCCGG
This sequence comes from Falsiroseomonas oryzae, assembly GCF_027856955.1. GTDB lineage: Bacteria > Pseudomonadota > Alphaproteobacteria > Acetobacterales > Acetobacteraceae > Falsiroseomonas > Falsiroseomonas oryzae. The sequence continues at coordinate 8,275 of NZ_JAPSMD010000038.1, forward strand.
ACTGTCGGAAGATTTTACAACCGGGCGCCGCAAGGCGCCCGGTCGCGTTTCCGGCGCACCGTTGCGCCGGCCTCGGTGGATCACTTAATCGGCACCCGGCTGCGCAACGACGCAGCGCCTCAGCCGGGACCCGAATGCCATGATCCAGCTCCGTCGCCGCGCAGCCCTCGGGCTGCTTGCCGCACCTGTGTTCTCGCCCGCCCTCCGCGCCCAGGAAGCCTGGCCCAGCCGAGGGCTGCGCTTCATCGTGCCGGTCGCCGCCGGCGGCTCGGCCGATGCGCAGGCGCGCTTCGTCGCGCAGCGCCTGCAGGACCGCTTCGGCCAGCCGGTGGTGGTGGAGAACCGCCCGGGCGCCAACGGCATCGTGGCGGCGCAGGCCTTCCTCCAGACGCCGGCCGACGGTCACACGGTCTTCGCCACCCCCTCCGGGCCGATCGCGATCAACCCGCACCTCTACCGCCGCCTGCCCTACGACCCGTTCCGCGACTTCGCCTTCGCGTCGCTGATCAGCGTGATCCCCCTGGTGCTGGTGGTGCATCCCTCGGTGCCGGCGACGAACCTGCAGGAGTTCCTGGCGCTGACGCGGCGCATGGGCGACCAGCTGAAATTCGCCTCCGCCGGCATCGGCACGCCATCGCACCTCACCATCGCCATGACGCGCGCGATGGGTCAGGGGGGCGAGGCGACTCATGTGCCCTTCGGCGGGTCGGCGCCGGCGCTGACCTCGATGGTGGCGGGGCAGACCATGGCGATGTGGGATGCCGCCTTCTCCGCCGCCCCCTTCGTGCGCGACGGGCGCCTGAAGGCCATCGCGGTGGCGCATACCGACCGCCTGGCGCTGTTGCCGGAGGTGCCGACGACGGTGGAACAGGGCGTGCCCGGGCTGATCTCCGCGACCTGGATGAGCCTCTGCATGCATGCGGCGACGCCGGCCGATCGCGTCCGGCGCTTCTCGGCGGAGGTGGACGGGATCCTGCGCGTGGCGGAACTGCGCGAGATGCTGGCGGCGCAGGGCGCCATCGTACGGGGCGGCACGCCGGAGGAGTTCGCGGCCTTCGCGCGGGCGGAATCGGCCAAGTGGGGCCGGCTGGTGCAGGAGACGGGCGCGACCGCCGATTGAGGCGCACCGGCCTCGTTGCATGCAACGGCGGAGTAATGCTAAGCGGCGCCTAAGGGATGGCCTTGCGCGCCTCTGGTGTTTCCGGTGCCGGCACGGACATCTCGCAAGACCGTTGCATGCAATCCGGCCCGCCCCGAGGAGGAAACCGATGCCCGGCACCAAGCCGCCCTTCCGCGCCGATCATGTCGGCAGTCTGCTCCGCCCCGTTCCGCTGCGTGAGGCGCGCGCCGCGCATGCCGCCGGCACCCTCCCGGCCGCGGCGCTGCGCGAGACCGAGGACCGCTTCATCCGCGATGTGATCGCCGAGCAGAAAAGTATCGGCCTGAAGGCGGTGACCGATGGCGAGTACCGCCGCGCCTTCTGGCACTTCGACTTCCTCGCCAGGCTCGGCGGCGTCGAGATGTACGAATCCGACCAGGGCATCCAGTTCAAGGGCGGCCAGACCAAGGCGTACGGGCTGAAGGTGACCGGCCGCATCCACTATGCCGGCCACCCCTTCGTGCAGGACTACCGCTTCGTGCACGAGAATGCCGGGGGCGCGGTGCCGAAGATCACCATCCCCTCGCCCTCCGTGCTGCATTTCCGCGGCGGCCGGCGCGCCGTGGACACCCACACCTATCCCGAGATGGACGGTTTCTTCGCCGACCTCGGCGATGCCTATGCCAAGGCGGTGGCGGACTTCGCCGGGGCGGGCTGCCGCTACCTGCAGCTGGACGAGGTGAACATCGCCTATCTCTGCGACCCCGAGCAGATCGCCGGCCTGAAGGCGCGCGGCGAGGAGACCGAGGGACTGCTGCAGAAATATGCGGCGCTGATCAACCGCGCGATCGACGGGCGGCCGAAGGACATGACGGTGTCCATGCATCTCTGCCGCGGAAACTTCCGTTCGATGCACATTGCCTCGGGCGGCTACGACCCGGTGGCGGAGGTGCTGTTCAACGGCATCAACGTGGATGCCTACTTCATGGAATACGACGACGAGCGCTCCGGCAGCTTCGCGCCGCTGCGCTTCCTGCCGAAGGGCAAGACCGTCGTGCTGGGCCTTGTGACCTCCAAGCGGGGCGACCTCGAGACGAAGGACCTGCTGAAGCGGCGCATCGAGGAGGCGGCGAAATACGCGCCGCTGGACCAGCTCGCCATCAGCCCGCAATGCGGCTTCGCCTCCACCGAGGAAGGCAATACGCTGACGGTGGAGGAGCAGTGGGCGAAGCTGCGCCGCTGCGTCGAGGTCGCCGAGGAGGTGTGGGGCTCGCTCTGAGCCGGGCCCCCGCGTCTCAGGCGGTGCCGCGCACCGCCCAGGCGCGGGCCGTGAGCGCGATGCTGCCGTCGGGGGCCGTCGGCAGCGTCGCGCGCAGCCGCCCGCGCAGCGCCGCCCGGCGATCCTCGTCGAGCGACAGGCAATAGGCGGGGGCCGGCGCGCCGCCCGCGAGGAAGGGCGACCAGTAGTCGTCGAAGTCGCGGAACACCGTCGGGACGACGATCGGCTCGACGGCGACGCCTCGCATCCCTGCCGCCTCGAACAGGCCGCGCAGCGGGTCGGGGCGGCAGAGCGGGAAGCGCAGCGCCTCGTCCCGGCCGCCCGCGCCCGCGGGATCCAGCACCGCCGCCGCGTCCCAGAAGCGGCGCATCATCTGCATGCCCTCGGCATAGTCCCAGACATAGGCCGCGACGGTGCCGCCGGGCCGCGCGGCGCGGCGCATCTCGCCGGCGGCCCTGGGCTGGTCCGGCACGAAGTTGAGCACCAGGCCGCTCACCGCCGCGTCGAATTCAGCGTCGGGAACGGGCAGCGCCTGCGCGTCGCCCTGGCGGAAGGCTGCGCGCGGATCGCCCACGCGGCGCCGGGCGAAGGCCAGGAACCCCTCGGAAGGATCCACGCCCAGCACGGCAGCCGGCGCGTGCCCGTCCAGGATGGCGGCGGTGAGGGCGCCGGTGCCGCAGCCGACATCCAGCCAGCGCGCGCCGTCCGGAACGTCGAGCCAGGCGAGGAATTCCGGCGCGAGCCGGCGGCTCCAGCGCCCGACATAGGGTTCGTAGGCCTCGCCGGCCGCCCAGAGCGGGGCGTCGCCGGCGCTCCGGGCAGGGTCCGCGTCCGCTGGCATGCTGTGCCTCCCCACGCGATGCGCCCGCGCTGCGCAGCGAAGTGACGCCGGAGCGAAGCCGGCGGCAACGCAAGAATGACGGAGGGCGCGCCCGGGCTGACTCGGCGCGCCGCCCTCCCTAACCTGCCCGCGGAACACCCGGAGGGCAGGCATGAGCCTCAGTGCGGACCGCGACCTCGACTCGCTGCTGGCCGAGCTGGTCATGGCCAACCGCATCCTCGCGCGGGAGGAGGTGGTGGATGATTTCGGCCACGTCTCGGTGCGCGACCCGCGCGATGCATCGCGCTTCTGGCTTTCGCGCTCGCGCAGCCCGGAGGTGGTCTCCCGCGACGACCTGATCCGCTTCGACCTGGACGCCACGCCCGAGAATCCCGGCCACCGCAAGCCCTATCTGGAGACGGTGCTGCATGCGCGCATCTATGCCGTGCGGCCCGACGTGCAGTGCGTGGTGCACCATCACGCGCGGCCGGTGCTGCCCTTCACCGTCACGCATCGCCCGCTGCGGCCGGTGTTCCACATGGGCTCGGTGATCGGCGCCGAGGTGCCGCTCTGGGACAGCCAGGACGAGTTCGGCGACACCAACATGCTGATTGACACGATCCCGAAGGCCGACAGCCTGGCGCGCGCGCTGGGACCGCACAGCTGCGCGCTGCTGAAGCGGCACGGCGCGGTCTGCGTCGGCGCCTCGATCCCGGAGGCGGTCTTCGTCTCGATCTACATGAAGGAGAATGCCGAGCTGCAATACGCCGCGGAGGCGCTGGGCGGGCCGGTGGACTACCTGACGCCCGGCGAGATCACGCAGACCGGCGCCATGCTGCGGTCGGAGCGGCCGTTGCGGCGTAGCTGGGACTATCGCTGCGCGCGCGCCGGGTTTGGCGGATTGTGAGCACGACGGAGGCGCCGGCCGGCACCAGGCGCGTCGTCGTCGCGCTCGGCACGGCGCAGACGCTGTCCTGGGCGTCGTCCTACTACCTGCCGGCCATCCTGGCGGCCCCGATGGCGCGCGAGCTCGGCATCCCGTCCTCCTGGGTGTTCGGGGCCTTCTCGGCGGCGCTGGTGCTCTCCGCGCTGCTCGGGCCCTGGGCGGGGCGGCTGATCGACCGGCGCGGCGGGCGCGACGTGCTGACGGTGTCGAACCTGGTGCTGGCGGCGGGGCTGGCGCTGCTGGCCGTGGCGCAGGGGCCGCTGCTTCTGACGCTGGGCTGGCTGGTGTTGGGGCTCGGCATGTCGATCGGGCTGTACGACGCGGCCTTCGCCACGCTGGCGGGGCTCTATGGCCGCGCCGCGCGGTCCCCGATCACCGGCATCACGTTGATCGCGGGCTTCGCCAGCACGGTGGGCTGGCCGCTCTCCGCGGTGATGGAGGAGGCGATCGGCTGGCGTGGCGCCTGCCTGGCCTGGGCCGGGCTGCACCTGCTGGTCGGGCTGCCGCTGAACCGCCTTCTGGTGCCGCCCGCGCCGCCGCCGGAGAAGCAGAAGGGAGCCGAGGATGGCGAGGCGGTGCCGGCGCCGCGCTTCGCCATGCCGCTGCTGGCCTTCGTCTTCGCCACGACCTGGACGGTGACCGGCGCCATGGCGGCGCATCTGCCGGTGCTGCTGGAAGCCAGTGGGGCCACGCCGGCGGCAGCCATCGCCGCCGCCGCGCTGGTCGGGCCGGCGCAGGTGGCGGCGCGCCTGCTGGAATTCGGCTTCCTGCGCCGCTTCTCGCCGGTGGTCTCGGCGCGGCTGGCCACGCTCGGCCACCCCATGGGCGCGGCGGTGCTGCTGGCGGCGGGCGGCGTGGCGGCGCCCGCCTTCGCCGTGCTGCACGGCATGGGCAATGGGATCCTGACGATCGTGAAGGGCACGCTGCCTCTGGCCGTGTTCGGGCCGGTCGGCTATGGCGCGCGGCAAGGCCTGCTCTCCGCGCCCTCGCGCTTCCTGCAGGCGCTGTCGCCCTTCCTCTTCGGACTGCTGCTGGAGCGTGCGAGCGTGGGCGCGGCGCTGGCGCTGACCTCCGCGCTGACGCTCTCGGCGTTCCTGGCACTGCTGCTGCTGAGCGTGCCGGCGCCGGCCCGGCGGTAGGGGTCAGGCGATCGGTTGGGGCATCTCGGGCCCGGGCGGCGTGATCACCGGCAGTTCGGGCAGCGAAGGCTCGGGGCCCGGCAATTCCGGGCCGGGCGGCTGCGGGTTCACCGGCGGCAGGCCGGGCAGTTCGGGGCCCGGTGTCGGCGGCGGCGCGGGACGCGGCGTCTCGGTGGGCGGTTCGGGCGGGGGCTCGGGAACCTCGCGCGGGGGATCGGATGCCGTCATGGCGGGGCAACGCGCCTCCCCGTGCGAGGGTTGTGCGGGACCGGAGCGGTGCGGTGCCCCGGCCCCTTGGCCGATCAGGCGGCGGCAGCGACCGGGGTCGGGGCGACCGGCACGCGCTCGGCGATCTTCGCCACCGCGGCCTCGCGGGTGATGTCCTCGACGGCGGCGATCTCCACGGCCAGGCGCTCCAGCGCGGCCTCGAAGATCTGGCGCTCGCTGAAGCTGCGCTCCGGGTTGTTCACGTTGCGGCCGAGGTCGCGCAGGACTTCCGCGACCTTGCGCGGATCGCCGCTGTTCAGCTTGGCCTGCAGCTCCGCGGCGCGGCGCGCCCAGGTGACGCCGCGCACGGCGCCGCGCGGGGTCGTGCTCAGCACGTCCAGCGCCTCCTTTATCAGCTCGCCGCCCGCGAGGCGGCGGATGCCGTTCGCGGTGACCTTGGCGCGCGGCACGCGCAGCAGCAGGCGGCCCTCGCCGAAGGCGAAATGGACCAGGGCCAGCGTCTCCCCGCCGACGGTGGCGGTCGATTCGCCGGTCACGCGGCCCACGCCGTGGGCGGGGTGCATCACAGCGTCGCCCACCGCGAAGCCTGCCAGGTCGGCGGCCTTCGGGGCGGGAGCAGCGGTGCGGGCGGCTTCGGGCTTCGGCATGGCGGCCGGCTCCATCGGCGGGTACGGGTTCTGAAGGATGTCGATCAGATGACGTTGGTTCCCGAGGATATCAAGCGTTTCGCGCACAAGGGCGCATGCGTGTGGCGCGGAGGTCGCGTGCCCGTGGCGCGTGACGACGGGATGGCCTCCCTTCCGGCGCGCCCCCGCGCCATCATCGTTCCGAGGACGGAGGTCGCTTGGCATGGATGACTCGGGGCAGGCGCTGCGGGCGCGCGTGCTGGCGACACCGGCGGAGCTTGCCGCAAGGCCGGGGGTCGCGGTGCTCGCCATCCGCAATCCCCGCGGTGACGACTCGGCCACGCCACGGATTTCCGGCGCCGTGGACGTGGACCTGCCGACCGAGCTCGCCGCGCCGGGCGGCGGCACGCGCGGCAGCCGTCCGTTGCCGGAGGTGGAGGCGCTGCAACGCGCGGCGCGCGGCTGGGGGTTGCGGCAGGGGCAGGCGGTGGTGGTCTATGACCATGACCGCGGCCTGGTGGCAGCTCGGGCCTGGTGGGTGCTGCGCTGGGCCGGGATCGCGGATGTGCGGCTGCTGGATGGCGGCTTCGCCGCCTGGGTGGCGGCCGGCCTGCCGGTGGTGCACCGCGCCACGGCGCCGCAGCCCGGTGATGTGACGCTCGTGCCCGGGCGGATGGGCGTGCTGGACGCCGACGACGCGGCCGCCTTGGCGCGGTCCGGCGTGCTGCTCGATTCGCGGGTGCGTCCCAACTACATCGGTGGGGCCACGCCGCCCGGCCAGCCGCCGCGCGGGCACATCCCGGGCGCGCTCAGCGCGCCGGCGGCGGACAACTTCACCGAGCCCGGGCCCTTCGCCGATGCCGCGACGCTGCGCCACCTCTACGCGGCACTGGGGGCGGATGGCAGCCGGCCCGTCGGGGTGTATTGCGGCGCCGGCATCTCGGCCGCGGTGAACGTCGCCGCCCTTGCCTCGATCGGCATCGAGGCCGCGATGTATCCGGGATCCTGGTCGGCATGGAGCGCCGATCCCGCCCGGCCCGTCATGGTGGGAGGAGTTCCCGGGTGAGTCGCTTCGACTTCGACACGCTGCCGGACCGCCGCGCGAGCGGCTGCAACAAGTGGACGCGCTTCGATGCGGACGTGCTGCCCATGTGGGTGGCCGACATGGACTTCGCGGTGGCCGAGCCGATCCGCGCGGCGATCGCGGCGCGGCTGGCGCATCCGGTGCTGGGCTATGGCGTGCCGCAGGCCGGGCTGAAGGCGCGCATCGCCGCCTGGCTGGCGGCGCAGTACGGCTGGCAGGTGCCGGTCGAGGCGATCGTGCCGATGCCCGGCGTGGTGCCGGGCTTCAACCTCGCGCTGCGTGCCACCTGCGCACGCGGCGACGGCGTGGTGGTGCAGACGCCGGTCTATCCGCCGATCCTGAAGGCGCCGGCGAACTGGGACCTGCGGAGGCTCGACGCGCCGCTGACGCCGCGGGACGAGGTGGACCTCGACACGCTGCGCGGCGCCCTGGCCCAGGCGGGGCAGGGCGGCCGCGGCGGCGCCTTCCTGTTGTGCAACCCGCACAACCCGACCGGCCGCGCCTTCCGGCGCGAGGAGCTCGAGGCGATGGCGCAGGCCTGCCTGGCGGCCGGTGTCGCCATCGTGTCCGACGAGATCCACTGCGACCTGCTGTTCGACGGCAGGCGCCACATCCCGGTCGCATCCCTGTCGGAGGAGGTGGCGGCGCGGACCATCACGTTGATGTCGGCGGGCAAGACGTGGAACATCGCGGGGCTGAACGCCTGCTGGGCGATCGTGACCGATGCGGCGCTGCGCGCGCGGTTCCAGCGTGCCATCGCCGGCGTCGCGGACCACGTGAACATCCTGGGCCTGGTCGCGACGGAGGCGGCGCTGGCCGAGGGCGAGCCCTGGCGGCAGGCGCTGCTGGCCTATCTCCAGGCCAACCGGGACTGGCTGCTCGGGGCGGTGGAAGCGCGGCTGCCGGGGGTGCGGATGCATTGCCCGGAGGCGACCTTCCTGGCCTGGCTGGACTGCCGCCGCAGCGCGGCCGCGGCGGACCCGCAGGGCTTCTTCCTGGAGCATGCGCGCGTCGGCCTGAATCCCGGCCCGGATTTCGGCCCGCCGGGCGTGGGCTTCGTGCGGCTCAACTTCGGGTGCCCGCGCGCCACGCTGGAGGACGGGATCGCCCGGATGGGCCGCGCCCTGGGACAGGCCTGACCGTTTCGGAAGCTGATCGGCGCGGCGGGAAACCCACCGTGCCGCCCTTGCGTCTCGCGCCCGCAGCATCCATGAATGCGCCAACACATGGCCGGCATGCACGGGCGTCGGGTCTCCGCGCCTGGCCGGCCTGACCGGGACGAACGGGAGGCATCCAGGCGTGGCGACCACGCAAGACGGTGACACGATCCTGGAGACCGAGGGGCTGACGAAGGAGTTCCGCGGCTTCGTCGCCGTCTCCGACGTCGCGCTGCGGGTGAAGCGCGGAACCATCCACGGGCTGATCGGGCCGAACGGCGCCGGCAAGACCACCTGCTTCAACCTGCTGACCAAGTTCCTGCCGCCGACGCGCGGCACCATCCGCTACGAGGGCCGCGACATCACCGGCATGAAGCCGGCCGAGGTGGCGCGGCTGGGCCTCGTGCGGTCGTTCCAGATCTCGGCGGTCTTCCCGCACCTGACCGTGCTGGAGAACGTGCGCGTCGCGCTGCAGCGCGCGCGGGGCGGGTCGTTCGATTTCTGGCGCTCGGATTCGCTGCTGAAGAGCTTCGACGCGCGGGCGATGGAACTGCTGGAGGATGTCGGCCTGACCGCCTATGCGCGGCACAATGCGGGCGAACTGCCCTATGGCCGCAAGCGCGCGCTGGAGATAGCGACGACGCTGGCCCTCGACCCCCGCATGATGCTGCTGGACGAGCCGACCGCGGGCATGACGCACGAGGATGTGGGGCGGATCATGGCGCTGGTGCAGCGCGTGGCGAAGGGGCGGACGGTGCTGCTGGTGGAGCACAACCTGACCGTCGTCTCCGGCCTCTGCGACACCATCACGGTGCTGACCCGCGGCCGCGTGCTGGCGGAGGGAACCTACATGGAGGTGAGCCGGAACCCGGAGGTGAAGGCCGCCTATCTCGGCACCGATCCCGGCATTTCGGGAGGCGAGGGCCATGGCTGAGACACTCACCGCACCGCGCCCCGCCGGCGCGGCGACCGTGCCCATGCTGGAGGTGAAGAACCTCGAGGCCTGGTACGGCGAGAGCCACGTGCTGCACGGCGTCGGCCTGGAGGTGCGTCAGGGCGAGGTGGTGACGCTGCTCGGCCGCAACGGCGCGGGCAAGACCTCGACCCTGCGCGCCATCATGGGGCTGACGGGCCGGCGCGCCGGCTCGATCCGCTTCGAGGGGAAGGAGATGGTCGGGCTGCGCCCGGACCTGATCGCCCGCGCCGGCATCGCCTATTGCCCGGAGGAGCGCGGCATCTTCGCCTCGCTCGACGTGACGGAGAACCTGATGCTGCCGCCGGTGATCGCGCCGGGCGGGCTTTCGGTCGAGGAGATCTACACGCTCTTCCCCAACCTGAAGGAGCGTGCGCGCAGCCAGGGAACGAAGCTGTCGGGTGGCGAGCAGCAGATGCTGGCGATCGGGCGCATCCTGCGCACCGGCGCGCGGCTGCTGCTGCTGGACGAGCCGTCGGAAGGGCTGGCGCCGGTGATCGTGCAGCAGATCGGCGCGATGATCCGCCAGATCAAGCAGAAGGGATTCACCGTGCTGCTGGTGGAGCAGAACTTCCGCTTCGCCCAGACGGTGGCGGACCGCCACTACGTGATGGAGCACGGCAAGGTCGTGGACATGGTGGCGAACGAGGACCTCGCCGCCAGCATGGACCGGCTGCACGAATACCTGGGCGTCTAGGCACCCGGGACGAACCGACCACCAGGAGAGGAAAACGAGGATGACCGTGAATCGCCGCACGCTGCTCGGCGCTGCCGCCGCCGCCCCGGTCTGGGGCGCGCTGCCCTATCGCTCCGCGCGGGCGCAGGCCGCCAACACCATCCGGATCGGCGTGCTGAACGACCAGTCCGACCTGTACCGCGATATCTCCGGCCCGGGCTCCACCCATGCGGTGCGGCTCGCGGTGCAGGAGAGCGGGATCACGCAGACCGGCGTGAACGTGGAGGTCATCCAGGCCGACCACCAGAACAAGGCCGACGTCGGCTCCACCGTCGCGCGGCAGTGGATGGACCGGGACGGCGTGGACCTCATCGTGGACGTGCCGACCTCCTCCGTCGCGCTGGCGGTGAGCGGCCTGGTGCGGGAGCGCAACAAGGTCTTCATCAATTCGGGCGCCGCGACCTCCGACCTCACCGGCGCGGCCTGCTCGCCCAACACGATCCACTGGACGTACGACACCTACATGCTGGCCAAGGGTACCGGCGGCGCGATGGTGGCCGCGGGCGGCAACACGTGGTTCTTCATCACGGCCGACTATGCCTTCGGCCACGCGCTGGAGCGCGACACCTCGGCCTTCGTGACGGCAGCGGGCGGGCGCGTGCTGGGCAGCGTGCGCACGCCCTTCCCGGGCACGACCGACTTCTCGTCCTTCCTGCAGCAGGCGCAGCGGTCCCGCGCGCGGGTGATCGGCCTGGCGAATGCCGGCGGCGACACCATCAACTCGATCAAGCAGGCGGGCGAGTTCCGCATCACCCGCGGCGGCACCAAGCTCGCCGGCCTGCTGGTCTTCGTCACCGACGTGCATTCGCTGGGCCTTGAGACCGCGCAGGGCCTCGTGCTGACCGAGACGTTCTACTGGGACCTCAACGACCGCACCCGCGCCCTCACCCAGCGCCTGGGCGCCATGCCCGGGAACCTGCGCCCCTCCATGGTGCAGGCCGGCTGCTATTCGGGCGTGCTGCATTACCTGAAGGCCGTCCGCGACATGGGCGTGGCCGCGGCAAAAGCGTCGGGCGCCGAGGCGGTGACCCGCATGAAGGCGATGCCGACCAACGACGACGCCTTCGGCGAGGGCCAGATCCGCCCGGACGGCCGCAAGATCCACCCCGCCTACCTGTTCGAGGTGAAGACGCCTGCCGAGAGCCGCGGGCCCTGGGACTACTACAAGCTGGTCTCCACCATTCCCGCCGAGGAGGCGTTCCGCCCGATCGCGCAGGGCGGCTGCGCCCTGGTTCGGTCCTGACGCGGCAAGGGGGCGGCGGCCGCCGCCCCCGCTGACCTTCTTCCGGAGTGGCGCGCATGGGCTTGGAAGACCTGCTCTTCGAACTGCAGATGGCGATGCCGCAGGTCATCCTGGGCGTGATCAACGGCGCCTTCTATGCCCTGCTCTCGCTCGGCCTGGCCGTCATCTTCGGCATGCTGAACGTCATCAACTTCGCGCATGGCGCGCAGTTCATGATGGGCGCCTTCGTCGCGTGGATGCTGCTCGCCTATGTAGGCATCGGCTACTGGCCGGCGCTGCTGCTGGCGCCGTTGATCGTCGGCGCCGTCGGCGTGGCGATGGAGCGGCTGATGATCTCGCGCCTCTACAAGCTGGACCATCTCTACGGCCTGCTGCTGACCTTCGGCTGCGCGCTGGTGATCGAGGGGCTGTTCCGCAACACCTTCGGCTCCTCCGGGCAGCGCTACGCGCCGCCCCGGGAGTTCCAGGCGCTGAACCTCGAGCTCGGCGATTTCTTCCTGCCGGGCTACCGGGTGTGGGTGCTGATCGCCGCGAGTACGATCTGCCTGGCGACTTGGCTGGTGATCGAACGGACGAAGGTGGGCAGCTACCTGCGCGCCGCCACCGAACGGCCCCAGCTGGTGCAGGCCTTCGGCATCAACGTGCCGCTGATGATGACGCTGACCTACGGTGCGGGCGTCGCGCTCGCCGCCTTCGCGGGCGTGCTGGCGGCGCCGATCTACTCGGTGCATCCGGCGATGGGCGCCAACTTCATCATCACCGTCTTCGCCGTGGTCGTGATCGGCGGCATGGGGTCGATCATGGGTTCGATCGTGACGGGCTTCCTGCTCGGCTTCCTCCAGGGATTGACCGAGGTGGTCTACCCGCCCTTCTCGCAGACGGTCGTCTTTGTCATCATGGCCGTGGTGCTGCTGACGCGGCCCGCGGGCCTCTTCGGGAGGGCCTGAGCCATGGCCGAGGCCAGCGTCGTCACCGGCGCCGCCGCCGCACGGCACGAAGAGCAGGGCTTCTGGGGCTTCACCCGTGCGCAGGCCATCGCCTTCCTGGCCATGTCCGCGGTGGTGGTCGTCAGCCCGTTCCTGCTCTACCCCGTCTTCCTGATGAAGGTGCTGTGCTTCGCGCTGTTCGCCTGCGCCTTCAACCTGCTGGTCGGCTATGTCGGCCTGCTGAGCTTCGGCCACGCCGCCTATTTCGGCATGGGCGCCTACATCACCGGCTATGCCGCGAAGGCCTGGGGCGTGCCGCCGGAACTCGCCATCCTGATGGGCGGCGCGATCGGCGCGGCGCTCGGCCTGCCCTTCGGCTGGCTGGCGATCCGCCGGTCCGGCATCTACTTCTCCATGATCACGCTGGCGCTGGCGCAGATGGTCTTCTTCTTCTGCCTGCAGGCGCCCTTCACCGGCGGCGAGGACGGCATCCAGGCCATCCCGCGCGGGACCCTGCTCGGCGTGTTCGATCTCACTGCAGACTTCACGATGTACTGGCTGGTGGCCTTCATCTTCCTGGCCGGCTTCCTGCTGATCCACCGCATCGTGCATTCGCCCTTCGGCCAGGTGATGAAGGCGATCCGCGACAACGAGCCGCGTGCCACGTCGCTGGGCTATCGGGTGGAGCAGTACAAGCTGATGGCGTTCGTGCTCTCCGCCGCGCTGGCCGGGATCGCCGGCGGCACCAAGGCGCTGGTGTTCAACATCGCGACCCTGACCGATGTGCGCTGGACGATGTCCGGTGAGGTGGTGCTGATGAGCCTGGTCGGGGGCCTCGGCACGGTGTTCGGGCCGGTGGTGGGCGCGGCGGTGATCGTGACCATGCAGAACTACCTGGCGGAATTCGGCGCCTGGGTGCTGGTGATCCAGGGCGCCATCTTCATCGCCTGCGTGCTGGCCTTCCGCCGCGGCGTGGTGGGCGAGATCGGCAATGCGCTGCGGGTGAAGCTGTAGCGCCTGCCCACCTTTCGGGCAGGGCCGGAACAAGGCGTGGGCAGGCCCCCGGGCCTGCGGGTACGGATCCATCGGCGGGTGGCTTGCCAACCTCCGCCGGACGCGGTTGATGCCGCCATGACCTGGTCCGTTGTTGCGCGCGATCCGGTGACCGGCGAGTTGGGCGCCGCGGTCGCCAGCCGGTTCCTGGCCTGCGGCGCGCTCGTGCCGCGCGTCGAGGGCGGCGTCGGCGCTGCCTGCACCCAGGCGTTGGTCAATCCCTTCCACGCGCCGGACGCGCTGGCTCGGCTGCGCGCGGGTGAGGCGCCGGAGGACGCTCTGGCGACTCTGATCGCCGCGGATGCGGGCCGGGCGACGCGGCAGGTGCATGTGCTGGGCGCGGACGGGCGCAGCGCCCGGCACACCGGCGCGGAGTGCGTCGGCTGGTGCGGTCACCTGGCCGGGCCGGACGTCTCGGTGGCCGGCAACATGCTGGTCGGGCCAGAGGTGCTGGAAGCGACCCTCGACGCCTTTCTCGCCACCGCCGGCCAGCCCCTGGCCGAGCGGCTGCTGGCGGCGATGGAGGCCGGCGAGGCCGCCGGCGGCGACAAGCGCGGTCGCCAGGCGGCCGCGATCCAGGTGGCCTCGCGCGATCCCTATCCGGATCTCGACCTGCGGGTGGACGACCATCCCGACCCGCTGGCGGAGCTGCGCCGGCTTCACGTCGTCTGGCGCGGCTACACGCGGCACTTCCGCCGCTTCCTGCCGGGGCGCGACCATCCCGGCGTGTTCGACCGGTCAGTGATCCAGGCCGCGATCGCCGCGGCGCAGGCGGAGGAGGCGTGATGTCATCCGCACCGCCCGTGCTGGAACTGCGCGACGTGACGGTGACGCTGGCCACCGATCGCGGGCCGCTGCGCCCGGTGGACGGCGTGTCCTTCGCGGTGGAGGCGGGGAAGACGCTGGCCGTGGTGGGCGAGAGCGGCTGCGGCAAGTCGGTGACCGCGCTCTCCGTCATGGGGCTGCTGCCGCCCGGCGCGCGCATCGGCGGATCGATCCGCCTGGCCGGGCGGGAGCTGTCCACGCTGGATGCCGAGGACTGGCGCCACAAGCGCGGCGGCGAGATGGCGATGATCTTCCAGGAACCGATGACCAGCCTGAACCCGGCCTTCACCGCCGGCGAGCAGGTGGCGGAGGCGCTGCGCCTGCACCAGGGCCTGTCGCCGGCCGCGGCCTTCGACGAGGCGGTGGCGATGCTGGCGCGCGTGCGCATCCCCGACGCGGCGCGGCGCGCGAAGCAGTATCCGCATCAGCTCTCGGGGGGCATGCGCCAGCGCGTGATGATCGCCATGGCGCTGGCCTGCCGGCCGCGCCTGCTGATCGCGGACGAGCCGACCACGGCGCTGGACGTCACCGTGCAGGCGCAGATCCTGGCGCTGATCGACGAGCTGAAGGCGGAGACCGGCACGGCGGTGATGCTGATCACCCACGACCTCGGCGTGGTGGCCGACCATGCCGACGAGGTGGTGGTGATGTATGCCGGGCGCGTGGCGGAACGTGCCTCGGCACGGGCGCTCTTCGCGATGCCGCAGCATCCCTACACCGTCGGTCTGCTGGGCGCCGCGCCGTCGCTGGAAGGCGGGGCGGAGCGGCTGGCCAGCATCGAGGGCATGGTGCCCGACCTGCGCGACCCGCCGCCCGGCTGCCGCTTCGCGCCGCGCTGTCCCTTCGCGGTGGCGCGCTGCGCCGAGCCGCCGCCGCTCGCGCCGATGGGGGCCGGGCATGTC
>NZ_JAPSMD010000039.1 GCF_027856955.1 Falsiroseomonas oryzae
CGGGGGCGCCACCGCGGCGAATGCCCCCCGTCTCCGTCGCCGTCTGCACGCGCGACCGGCCGGACCAGCTGCGGCGCTGCCTCGCCTCGCTCGCCGCGCTGGACCCGCCCCCGGCCGCGCTCGCCGCCGCCTTCGAAGTGCTGGTGGTGGACAACGCACCGCCCGACGACCGGACGCGGCGCGTGGCCGAGGCCAGCTCCGGCGTCCGCTACCTGCTCGAGCCGAAGCCGGGCCTCGACTTCGCGCGCAACCGCGCGCTGCACGCGGCGGCGGGCGAGATCCTGGCCTTCGTGGACGACGACGTGGTCGTGGATCGCGGCTGGCTCGCCGGGCTGCACGAAGCCTGGTCCGAGAACCCGGATGCGCGCGGCTTCACCGGGCTGGTGCTGCCCCTCGAGCTGTCCACCGAGGCGCAGATCATCTTCGAGCGTCGCGGCGGCTTCGGCCGCGGCCTCGACAAGCGGCGGTGGCGGCGCGAACGTCAGGACAATCCGCTGTTCCCCTGCGGCGCAGGCAGCTTCGGGGCCGGCGCGAACATGGCCTTCGACCGTGCCACGCTGCTGGAGCTCGGCGGCTTCGACGAAGCGCTCGACACGGGCGCGCCGCTGCCCGGCGGCGGCGACCTCGACATGTTCTACCGTGTCGCGCGCGCTGGCCACACGATGGCCTATGAACCGCAATTCGCTGTGTTCCACGAACACCGCCGAGACCTCCGCGCGCTGCGCTGGCAGTACTGGACCTGGGGGCTGGCGCACATGGCGTTCGTGGCAAAGTCGCACGCCGCCGATCCGGCGTATCGGCCGCGGTTGCGCCGGCTGGTCGCGTGGTGGTTTGCGAGCCAGTTCCGCCAACTGCTGCGCAGCCTGCGCGGGCGGCATGTCGCCCCGCCCGGGATGATCGTCGTCGAGTTGCTCGGCGGCATGGTCGGCCTGTTCGGCGAATACAGCCGCTCGGCCCGCCGCGTCGAGCGGATCCGCCGGGCCCAGCCGTGAGCGTCCGCGGCGCCTGGCGCGTCATTCACCACGACATCGCGGAACAGGCGCCGGAGCTTGCGGCCAGCCCTGGCCATGCCGGCGTAATCCTGATGCTGTGGCGGTGCGGCGTGCCACTCGGCAAGCTCGACTATCTCGCGGCCGAGTTGCCGGTGCCCGCTGCGGCAGTCGCCGCCAGCATTCCCGCGGCCGTCGCGGCGAGCATCGGCGACCGACTCGTCGGTCGCGGCTTCGAGGGTCTTCTGCCGACACGAAGCTGGCGTGACCGCGCGGTGCCTGACCTCGCCGCCATCCTGGCGCAGCAGGACGTGGGACGGGCACTGGACGCCGTGCTGGCGCCGCCGCCACCGCCGGCGGTCGGTCTCTCCCTGGTGATCTGCACGCGTGACCGGCCGGATGCGCTGGCACGCTGCCTCGGCTCGCTTGGCCCGAACTTCGATGCCATCGCGGAGGTAATCGTGGTGGACAATGGCGCGACCCCGGCGGTGCCGCGCGCGCTGGCAGCCGCGGCCGCGAAGCTGCGCGTGGTGGCCGAGCCGCGGCGGGGGCTGAGCATCGCACGCAACACCGGCCTGCGGCACGCCAGGCAGGAGATCGTCGCCTTCACCGACGATGACGTGGTGCTGCATCCGGATTGGGCGGCGAGGCTGATTGCCGGCTTCACCTCGGCCGACACCGCCTGCGTCACCGGCCTCGTGCTGCCGGCCGAGCTCGAGACCGAAGCGCAGGTGGTGTTCGAGCGCGGGCTGCGCGGCTTCGGCCAGGGTCTGCAGCGCATCACCTACGACCCCGCGTTCTTCCGCGCCACGCTGCCCTATGGCGTGCCGACCTGGCGGATCGGCGCAGGCGCCAACATGGCGATGCGACGCGACGTCGTGGAACGGCTGGGCGGTTTCGACGAGCGCCTCGGCGCCGGCGCCGCCGGCTGCAGCGAGGATAGCGAGCTTTGGTACCGGATGCTCGCCGCCGGGTGGACCTGCCGCTACGAACCGGCGGCGGTGGTGTTCCACACGCACCGGCGCGACTGGCCTGCGCTGCGGCGCCAGATGCGCGACTACATGCGCGGCCACGTGGCCGCTTTGCTCGTGCAGTACGCGCGACACGGCCATCGCGGCAACCTGCGGCGCTTGGCCGCGACCATCCCCGCCCACTATGCGCAACTGCTGATCGATGCCGCGCTCGGGCGGGACCGCTACGGTCGCGTTCGGCTCATGGGCGCGGAACTGCGCGGCGCGCTGTCCGGACTCGGCGCTTTGCGTTGGGTCTCGGCGCGCAGCGGCCCGGCCCAGCCGGCCACCCGGGTGCAGCCGTGAACCGCACCGCCCGCGACCTGCCGTGCGGGGCGGGCGGCGGCAAGGCCACGCTCGGCGCCTTCCTGGCGCGCAACCCGTTCCCCTACCCGCATACCCTGGGGTTCTTCTACCGCGAGAAGATGCGTGCCGTGCACCGCCTCGCGCCGGACGTCGCGGTGCGGCATGCGCTCGACATCGGCGGCGGGCGCAGCGGGCTCGCCGCGCTGCTGTATCCCAGGGCGCGGATCACCACGCTCGATCACGAGGCGGGCCATGCGGCCGCGGCGCCGAACCGATGGCCGGGCGTGGACTTCGTTTGCGGCGACGCCGCGTGCCTGCCCTTCGCCGATGCGGCCTTCGACGCGGTGACGATGTTCGACCTGATTGAGCACGTGCCAGCGCATGAGCGCGTCGCGGCGGAGGCGCTGCGGGTGCTGCGGCCGGGCGGCTTCCTGCTTGTGAGCACCCCGTGCGAGAACTGGCGCTTCCCGCATCACCGCTTCATGCGTCTGATCGCGCGGGCCGAGGCCGAGCTGCTCACCGAATGGGGCCATGTTCGGCGTGGCTACAGCCTGGACGCGCTCGCCGCGCTGTTCGGGCGCGCGCCGGATGCCACCGGCGGCTTCATCACACCGATGACGGCGCTAGGCCACGACATCGCCTTCTCGCGGCTCGGCCGGCGTGCGCGCATCGCGCTCTGGCTGGCAGCGAGCCCACTGACGCTGGCCGGCTATGCGCTCGGCCGGCGGTCGCCCACCGGTATCGAGGTCGTGGCACGATGGTCCGTGCCATGAGCGCCACGGCTCGCCCGCGATGAGCAAGCCCACCGGCGACGTCTGGGCCGAGCTGAGACGGCTTGCGCCGCTCAGCCGGCAGCATGCCTGGGCGGCTCCGCTCGTGGTGCTGCTCGGCCTGGCCGCCGCGCTGGCGGAAAGCGTCGGCGTCAGTCTGGTGGTCCTCCTCATCTACCAGCTGCTCGGGCGCGGGGCCGACGCGGTTGGTATCGGCGGCCTGCTCGGGCAGATCTACGCGGCGGCGCACGCGCTGGCCGGCGGCAGCAGCATCGCGCTCGGCGCGATGGTCTTCAGCCTGATCCTGGGCAAGGCCACGCTCGCGCTCGCCTACAGCCTGGTCATTGCCACCGCGCGCAACCGCATCAGCGAGGACCTGCGCAATCAGGTGCACGCGCAGTTCCTCGACATCACCTTCGCAGAGCTTGGCAGACGCGACCGCGGCGTGCTGCTGAATACGCTGGCGACGGAGACCTGGAAGGTGGCCGATGCCTGGCATGCTGTCGCGCGGATCGCCATCAACCTCTGCACCGTCGCGGTCTTCGGGATGCTGCTCCTGGCGATCTCCTGGCAGGTCTCGGCGATCGCTGCCGCCGGGTCTGCGCTGCTCTGGCTCGCGCTGCGCGCCGTGTCGCGGCACGCCGCGCAGCTGGGACAGGCCGCGGTGGCGGCGAACCAGCAGCTCGCCGCGCGGATGCTGGCCACGCTGCACGGCATGCGCACGATCCGTGCCTTCGGCGGTGAGGCGGCGGCGAAGGCACGGTTCGCCCAGGCCTCGGCGGAGGCGCGCGACGCATTCGCCGGCATCGAGCGGCTCTACAGCCTTGTCGGCCCACTCGGCGAGATGGGCTCGCTCGCGGTGCTCGGACTCATCGTAACGTCCGCGGTACTGCTCGACCTGCCGACCACCGCGACGCTGGCCGCGATTGCGCTGCTGCACCGGCTCAACCCGCATCTGCGCGAGCTGGAGGGCCACGGCACCTGGCTTGCCGGCACTGCCGCCGCGCTGCGCGCCGTGCGCGAGATCGTCGATCGCTCCGACAAGACCTATCCCCCCGACGGCCACCGCGCGTTCAGCGGCAGCGCGGAGGACATCCGCTTCGTCGGAGTCACCTTCGCCCACGAAGGCACGCCGCTGCCGGCTTTGCGCGGGGCGAGCTTCTCGTTACCGCGCGGCGGGCTGACCACGTTGGTCGGCCCGAGCGGCGCGGGGAAGACGACGGTGGTCAACCTGCTGCTGCGGCTCTACGAGCCCCAGGCCGGCACGATCCTGGTCGACGGCGAGCCGCTGCACCGCCTACGGCGCGCGGAGTGGCTCCGCAGCATCGCGCTTGCCGGGCAGGACAGCGACCTGATCCCGGGCAGCATCGCCGACAACATCCGCATGGGCAGCCCGGAGGCCGGGCCGGCCGAGTTGCGCGCCGCCGCCGCCGACGCCGGCATCCTCGGCTTCATCGAAGGGCTACCCGCCGGCTTCGACACCGATGTCGGCGATGCGGGCCTGAACCTGTCAGGCGGCCAGCGCCAGCGTATCGGCCTGGCCCGCGCGCTGGTGCGCAACCCCGACCTGCTGATCCTCGACGAGGCCACCAACGCGGTGGATGTCCCGCTCGAAAGCGACATCCGGGCGCGCGTCCGGTCCCGGCTGCCGCGGGCGACGATCCTTGTCATCACTCATCGCCTGGCTTCCGCGGTCGACTCGGACCACGTCGTCTGCCTCGTCGACGGCCGCGTGGTCGAGGAAGGCCCACCGTCGCGCCTGCTCGCGCTGCGCAACGGGATGTTCCGCCGGTTCCTGGACTCCTCGCCAAAGGTCGCGTCGCCAGCGGCGCTTCCGTGACCAGCGGCCTACCGGTCGGGAAGCGGGCGCGTTCGCGTGGCGCCGACACCGGCCGCGCCCCCGCCAGGGCCCGGAGCGCGACCGCCGCCACGCCGGCCAGGGCGGCACGCGGATCCTGCGCCAGCGTCGCCGCAAACAGACTGGGGGCGGCGCGGGGAGCCGCCTGTAGCCCCGCCGGAGCTGCGCCAGCGCGCGTGCCAGACCGAGCCTCCCGCCCGCCGCCTGCCGACCGAGCGTTCCATTCTGTGAATGTTCGCCGCGCGTCCGTCCGGGATACGGCAGGCAGCCGGCCGGCTGTGGACCGGTCGGGCAGCCACTCGCACAAATGCCAAGATATCGAGCGCCTACGCGGCTCGGGTGGCGGAGGGGATGTCTGCCAAAGTCCAATCCACGCGCGTCCATAGTCACCCACCGCGCCGCCATTTTCCTTGCTATGCGCTGATTTTGTTCTCTATACGCATCTACGCCAATCCACCAGCTACCCCCAATCTGGTGGGGGTAGGATCGGGGGTAGGATTTAGGGGTAGGGCGATGGGCAAGCTGTCCGCTGTCACGGTGAAGGCGCTGCGGCACAATCCCGCGAAGGGCAAGCGGCCGGTGCGGTTCGGGGATGGTGAGGGGCTGTATCTGCAAGTCGCTGCCGGCGACACGAAGTCATGGCTGTTCCGCTATACGCTGCACGGCAAGGCGCGGGAAATGGGCCTGGGGTGGGTGGCCCTCACCTCGAAGGACGAAGAAGCCGGCGGCGTATCCTTGGCACGCGCACGCGACTTGGCACGCGAAGCCCGCGCCGTGCTGCAACAAGGGCGCGACCCCATCGCGGAACGCGAAGCCCGGCGCGAGGCCGTGAAGCGCGAGACGGCGCAGGCCGCCGCCCAAACCTTCGAGGCCGCCGCGCGTGCGCTGGTGGATAACAAGCGGTCCGGCTGGCGCAGCGCCAAGCACGCCGCCCAATGGCTCGCCACGCTGGAACAACACGCCTTCCCCATCATCGGGAAGAAGCCGGTGGCGAAGATCGGCACGGATGACGTGCTGGATGTGCTGCGGCCGATCTGGGATCAGATCCCCGAGACGGCTTCCCGCGTGCGGCAGCGCATCGAAGCTGTGTTGGACGATGCCCGCGTGAAGGGCTGGCGTTCCGAGACGCCGGCCAATCCGGCCCGGTGGAGGGGCCATCTTTCCGCAACGCTGCCGCCGCCCCGCCGGGTGCGGGCGGTGAAGCACTTTCCCTCCCTGCCCTGGCAACAGATGGGCGCGTTCATGGGTGCGCTCTCCGACCACAAGGGCATGGCCGCCAAGGCGCTGCGCTTCGCAATCCTCACCGGGAGCCGCACGGGTGCGGTGCGGCTGATGCGCTGGCGGGAAATCGACCTAGAGGCGCGCATCTGGACCGCGCCGGCTGCGAACATGAAAACGAAGAAGCCGCACCGGACGCCGCTGCCACCTGCCGCGCTGGCGCTGGTGGAGAGCGTGAAGGACCTCGCAAAGAAGCCGGACGATCTGGTGTTTCCGGGCGCGCGCAAGGGCCGCCCGCTGTCGGACATGGCGCTGTCCATGCTGGTGCGCGGCATGGCGTGCGACGGACTGGCCGAGCATGAGCCGCCGCGCTGGCGCGATATCGAGGGTCGGGCGGTAGTGCCGCACGGCTTCCGCGCGACGTTCAAGGGCTGGTCACTCGCCGCCGGCTACCCGGACCCGCTGTCCGAACTGGCGCTTGCCCATACCGACAAGGACAAGGTGCGCGCGGCCTATGCGCGGGAGGACATGCTGGAACAGCGCCGGCCAATGATGGACGCATGGGCCGAGCATTGCGCGAAGGTGCCCGCTGCGCCCGTCAGCCTTGCCGCCGCCCGCGCTCGCCGCACCGCCGGCAAGGGCGGGTAACGGTGCGCCGCGGGCGGCACATGCGGCTATCTATCGCTTCCACCGGGGACGCCGGGGACACCGGGGACAATCGCAGAAAGTCGCCGCCTTCGCGTGTCCCCGGTGCCGCCGCCGCCGCCGGGGACACCGGGGACGCCGGCCAGCTTGCCGCCGCTGGTTCCGTTCCCCGGAACGAACTAGATTGAAGCTCGGCGCGGCTAGGTTTGGCCGCTGAAAGCCCGGACCTCCGAAGAGAGTTGCCGCGCCGCCTACCCCGTCGGCGCCAAGCGCTTGCAACGTCGCCGCGACCGACCATAGGCTAACCGTCAGCAACGCTTGATGCGTCTAGGTCGGTACTGCTGCCGGAGGTAGGCGATGCAGGACACCCCTACCGTGCTCACGGTCGTCGGCGTCCTCGCGGTAGTCGCCTTTGTGCTGCTTGGGATCGGGCTGGCACTGCTGCGCAGGCTGCTCGGCATCTTGCGGCGCGTGCTGATCGCGCCCCTCGCGCCGCTGGACAGCATCACGGTCCTGGCGGCGTTGGTCCTGGCGCTGGCCTATGAGCCGTCGCCCTTCCTCAATTTGCTCCGCGTCGCCTTTGGCTTAGTCGGGCTGTTGCTGTTCACGCTACCGGCGGAGTTGGCTGCGATTGCACCCAACTTGGCGCAGGCCTGCCGCGACGGCGTCGCTGACCTGCCGAACTGCGTCGCGAGCGGCGCCAATTCGGTGCGCGTGACGCTGGCGCGGAACTGGGTGTTTCTTATCGGCAGCCAGCCGTTTGAGGCTTCCGACGCGGCGCGGGCTGTAGTGGTCTTCGGCATGGCGCTGCTCAGCGTGCTGCTGCTGCGCCGACTCGCCGCGGCGCCGCCGGCCCTACCGCGCCCGCCCGCCGCGACGCTGTCTAGGATCGGCGCCGTTCTCGGCGTAACGGTTTTCCTCGGCGGCGCGCTCTTCCTTGCGGTCTCGGCCATCATTGCGATCCCGATCTTCAGCGACCGCGCCACCAATCTTGACGAGGCGCGTTCCGCGCTGGAGCGCGACTTGCGCACGATCGTGACCGCCTACGAGACACGCGTAACCGATTCCATTGCCCGCACCCCGCCGTCGTCCACGTTTGACCTGGCAGAGGTCGAAGCTCTACCTGGCGAGATGGACGCAGAGGGGCGCGAAGCTGCCGCCGCGTGGCAGCAGATACGCGAGCGCTCGGCCGCTTCGCTGTCCATGCCCGAGTTTGCGCTCGGCGTCCTCAACATACGCGCGCGGATCCTGCGCAACGACGTTGCGGCGCTGAGGAACGCCATCGAGGGGCATGCGGAGGCAACCACCGCGCTGATCGAGGCCCAGCAGCGTTTCAGTGAGCAAGCGGGGACACTCATGCGGCGGATGCGTGCCGCCTTCGAGGAGCAGAACCCGGGGCGTGTGGGCGGCCAGCTGACCCTCGACCACGTCGCGCGCCTCACAGCTCAGATGGAGAACGCGACAGCCAGTTTCGTCAGCGGGATCGACGCCTGCCGCGCCGGCCTCGCCCTCGACAGGCGCCTCTTCAGCCAGTCTCTGACACAGCTTGCGCGCTACGCCGACATCAGCCGGGCGATTGCCTCGGCAGTGCGAGCCGGAGATAGCGAGTCGCTGACGCGATTCCTCGTGAGCGAAGGCTTAATCTCCTTCCGGCCAGGCCCGCGGGAGCCGGGCAGCGTGGCCGCGGACGGCTATAGCCTCTCGCTGCGGGCGAGCGGGTCCGCCCTCCCCGACCTCGGCAACTCCGATGTCTGCCAGCAAGTCGGCACGCTGCTCTCGGGCGCTCAGGTAGCCCAGCGCCCCGATCCGGGCGCCGGCCTCGGCATCTTCGGTCAGGCCGCCGGTTGGCTGCTGCGCACGCAGTCGCGCGACCTTGCACTAATTACGGGGCTGTTGGGTTTTGGCTTCTTTGGCGCGATGTCAACGACCTTCATCCGCCAGATCGCCGCCGGGGGTGGCCAGCCGGTGACGCCCGCGGCCTGGATCGTGCCGGCGTTGATCCGCGGCATCGCCGCAGCGATGCTGGTCTTCCTCGCTGTGTTGGGCGGCATCTCTGTGTTCACACAGGCCAACCCACCGCTGAACGCCTATGCGGTGTTCCTTTCCTGCTTCATCGCAGCGGTGTTTAGCGAGGATGTCTGGGACTGGGCGCGGCGGCGCCAACAGGAGCAATTCGCTCGCGATCGTGGCGCGAAGGCCAGCCCCGAGTCCACCTCCCAGCCCGGCGCGTCCTCGACCCCGGCAAGGTCAGTCTGAAGCGTGGCGAGGATTGGGGACGGAGCCGAACCAGCCTTGTGTCTGCGCGTGATGGTGGGGCCTGCGGATGGAGCAGTGGAGCGCGCGCAAAGCAGCATTTGCTCACACATTCCACTGTAGCACGGAGTTGGCGCGCCCGAGTAGGGTGTGCTTGGCGCGGCTAGGTTTGGCCGCCGAACGCCTGGACCTCCGAACCGGGTTGCCGCGCCGACATCCCTATCGGAGCGCGCATCGGAGGCGCTGCATGTCCGACCAGACGGAGAGGTTGAAAGCGCTTCTTGCAGAACACCCGGAACCCGATGAGGGCGAACCGGATGAGGCTTACTTGCTTCGACTGCTGAACTGGCTGTGGGAATGGCTGGAGGCGACAGACAACAACGAGAAGCTTTACGGTGCGACCGGCAACCCCGTGTATGCCTTTCGTGAGATTGAGAGGCGGCTGCGGCTAACTGCCCAGTGGCTTGTTGGGGACGAGGTGGACGACGACACGCCTCCTAGCCTGCCTTTGCTGGTGCCGGATTGGGCCTTGCAATGTCTGCTGAAGGCGCTTCGCAACCTGTCAGCACTGACCTGGTTGAGCGACCCGGCTCAGCCGCGTGCTACTCGCGGTATGGCGCCCCAACTTGACCCGGATAGTGCGATGCAGATGGTTCCTGCCGCCCTTGGCTTGTCACGGCGTGGCTGGAACGGGTTTGGCGCTGCGCATGCCGACTGGTGGAAAGGCCGTGCTGCCGACACTTACGACCGTATGCGTGATGGTGAGCCTCCTGAATACGCCGAAGCCTTCCTGAGGAACGCCTTTAGCGGGATCGGAGCGGAGGGCGTCATTCCAGCACTTCGAATTGCGCGACTAGGGGATGGCACCGACCCAGCGGACGCTCGCCGCTCCATGCGTCGGTTATTGGCTGAGGGCCGCCGCCTGAGGACGAAACCTAACCCTTAAGTTCCGTCAGACGCCACGCCCTTCGCGCTGCCGTAGACGATCCGCCACTCCCACGGACTTACATGGAGGTGGCAACCAGTGTCCGATCCGACCGCCCGCGCCGCGCTGCTTGCCGGTGCCGCGCAGCTTGAGACCTTTCCGCTCACCACGCCCCGCCGCACCGCCCGGCGCGCTAATCGCGCCGAGGCGCGCGCGCTTGCCGCTGATCCGCTGCTGACGGCCGAGGAAGGCGCCGCCGAGACGGGCCGCGCGCTGTCGACGTTCTGGCGCGACGTGAAGCGGGGCACGCTGCCCGCGCCCTACTACGTCACACCCCGCGCTCCGCGCTGGCGACGATCCGAATTGCGGGCTGCGGTGGAGGCGGCGCCGCGCACGCCGAGGGCGGCATGATGCGCGCCGATGAGTTGACCGGGCGCGACGGCTACATCATCGCCCAAGCCCTGGCCACGACCTACGCGTTGATCGGCACGCTGCCTGAACGCTGCCGCGAAGAAAGCAACCGCCACGACATCGCGCTTCTGCTGCGGGCCATGCTCGGGCCGGATTGGAAGCTGAAGGCGCATCACCTGCGGCACGTCCTCTCGGAAGGAGAGTGGGGCAGCGGAAAGGCACCGCTGCACCGGGATGCATTCGAGGACGTGGGGTGATGCGCGCCATGCTCATTCCGGTGCTCGCCGGCGCCATCGTTGCGTTGCTGATGCTGACGGCGCTGCGCATCGCGGCGCCCTGAAAACGCAAACCGCCGGGGCCTTGCGGCTGCCCGGCGGGATGCGTGGCGCATCTGGTAGTCAACGCGGTCTCGACACCCGCCTTCTACCAGCGCGCGGCGCTGAACGCCAAGGCAAAGCGGCTCCGGCTCCATCCTCGACAGGAGCCGGCACCATGCCAGCCAATCCCAACACCACACGCTGCCCGACCTGCGGCCGGCGCCATGCGCCGGGCGCCAAGGCGGTGCGGCCTGCCCCGCTGCTCGACTGGATCGAGCGCCACAAAGCCGCGCAGCGCGACCGGCGACCGGCGCCGGCCGGGGTGCGCCTGGTGCTGCGCGACGACCTGCGCGACGCCGAGGGCCAGCCGCGCGCCTGCATCGTCATCCCCGGCCGGCGGCTGCCGCTGGCCTTCCCGTCCATCCCGGCGGCGCTCGCCGCCCTGGCTCACATGGAGGCCGCCCCGCATGGGCGCTGACCTGCTGCAAGCCGCCCTTGCGCGGCCCGATCTTCCGCCGAAGCTGCGCGCCTTCCTGCTCGACGTGCAGCGGCAGGCACGGCACCGCCCGCTGTCGCCGCGCCAACTGGCGGCGGTGGAGCGCATCGCGAAGGCCGAGCCGCCGCCCGACTTCGCTGCCGTCAACCGCGCCGCGTGCGCCCGCGCCGAGGACGTGTGCCGCCGGCTGCTGCCCGGTGGTGCGAAGCGCGGGAAGTATTGGGCGGCCGGCGACCTGTCGGGCGCAGCCGGCAAGTCGCTGCGCGTCAACCTCGAAGGCGTCAACGTCGGGTGTTGGATCGACAACGCGACCGGCGACAAAGGCGGGGATTTCGTGTCCCTCGCCGCTGCCGTCGCGCGCATCCCGCAGGATGAAGCCGCCCGCCAGCTTGCCCGGATGCTCGGGGTGGAGGCCGCGCGATGATGGACGCCGCCGACACCTTCGCGCCGCTACCCGATGCGCCGAGCGCCACGACGACCGGCCCGCGTGCGAAGCCGGCGGATGATTGGCTGCCTGAACTGCCCGCCCCAGAGGAACCGCCGGGCACGCCGCGCCACGCGAAGCAAGGCACGCCGGCCGCGACATGGACCTATCGCGACGCCGAGGGCCGTCCGCTGTTCATGGTCGCGCGCTTCGATACGCAGGACGGCAAGGAAATGCTGCCCTGCACATTCGGTGTCCTGCGCGGCCGGCGCGGCTGGCAATGGAAGGCACCGCCGACGCCTTCGGCGCTTTATCGCCTGCCGGACCTCGCTGCGCGTCCTGACGCTCCGGTGCTGGTGGTTGAGGGCGAGAAGACCGCCGACGCTGCCGCGCTTCTGTTCCCCGAACAGGTGGCCGTGACCTGGCAGGGTGGCTCAGGTGCCGCCACCCGCGCCGACTGGACGCCGATGGCGGGCCGGCGCGTGCTGATCTGGCCGGACCATGATGCGCCGGGCCGGAAGGCTGCGGCGGATGTGCAGAAGGCATGTCGCGCGGCGGGTGCGGCTTCCGCCGCGGTGGTTCAGATCCCCGACGCGTTCCCGCCGGCCTGGGACGTGGCGGACCCGCTGCCGGACGGCACTACCGCCGACACGCTGCGCGACATGCTGGCCGAGGCCGCGCGCGCCGCGGCGCTGCCGAGCGGCTTCCGACTGACACCCGAGGGCCTGTTCCACGGCCCGCCCGATGACCCCGACGCCGCGCCGCTTCACATCTGCGGGCCGCTGCGCATCGTCGCCGCCACGAATGACGGCGCGGGCCACGCGTGGGGTTCGCTGCTCGAATGGAAGGACGCGGACGGACGCTCGCATAAATGGGCCATGCCGCGCCACATGCTGGCCGGCGATGGAACGGAGGTGCGGGCACGACTGCTCGACGGCGGACTGTTCCTGGCCCCCGGCCGCAAGGCGCGCGACAAGCTGGCGGAATTTCTGACACGCGCCACACCGCCCGAGCGGGTGCGCGTGGTGGCGCGCATCGGGTGGCACGGCGCGTCCGGCGCGCGGGCCTTCGTCCTGCCGGATGGTGCGATGGGTGCGGCCGAGGCCGGGCGCGTGATGCTGCAAACCGAGCGGCCGGACGCGCTGCCGCCGCTGGCGCAGGCCGGCACCTTGGGCGAGTGGCAGCGCGACATTGCAGCACATGCGGCCGGCAATTCGCGCCTCGCCTTCGCGCTCTGCACCGGCTTCGCCGCGCCGTTGATGGCGCTGGTGAATGCCGAGGGCGGCGGCTTCCACCTGCGTGGCGGTAGCAGCCTGGGCAAGACGACGGCGCTTCATGCGGCCGGTTCCGTGTGGGGTGGCGGCGGGCTGCGCGGCTGGCCGCGCAGCTGGCGCACCACTGACAACGCGCTTGAGAGCGTCGCCGCCGCGCATTGCGACCTGCTGCTCTGCCTGGACGAAATGGGCGAGGCGCCGGCCGAGACGGTGGCCGCCTGCGCCTATGCGCTCGCCAACGGGGCCGGCAAGGGCCGGGCCGCCCGCGACGGCAGCGCGCGGCGCGTCGCTGAATGGCGCGTGCTGTTCCTCTCGACGGGCGAGGAAGGGCTTTCGGATCGGCTGGCCGAGGCGCGCGGCGGGCCGCGCCGCGTGCGGGCGGGGCAAGAGGTGCGGGTGTTGGACATTCCCGCCGAGGCCGGGCCGCATGGGCTGTTCGAGACGCTGCACGGGTTCGCCAATGCGGCGGCGCTGGCGGATCACCTGCGGGCCGTCGCTAGGCGGACCTACGGCACCGCCGGACGGGCATGGCTGGAACGCCTGGCAGCGGACCCCGAGGGCATGGCCGCCAGCGCGCGGGAGGTAATGGACGCCTTCCTCGCCGGGCATGTCGCGCCGGGTGCGAGCGGGCAGGTTCGCCGCGCGGCGACCCGCTTCGCGCTGGTCGCGGCGGCCGGCGAATTGGCGACCGGCTGCGGCATCCTGCCCTGGCAGCCCGGCGAGGCCGAGCGGGCGGCGGCTGTCTGCTTCAAGGCGTGGCGCGCAGCCCGGCCCGGCGGGGACGGCGCGGCCGAGGATGCGGCAGCGGTGGCGGCAGTGCGGGCCTTCATCGGCGCGCACGGCGAGAGCCGGTTTCAGACGCTTGAGGACGATGACGACCCCGAGGCGCGGGCCGTCATCAATCGTGCGGGCTGGCGGAAGCGCGACGGCAAAGGCTGGCGCTTCCTGATCCTGCCCGAGACGTGGCGGCGCGACGTCGTGGCAGGCATGGACCCCGAGGCGGCTGCGCGCGCGCTGAACCGGGCAGGCTTCCTTGTGCCATCCGGCGAAAGGGACGGCCGGATGCAGAAGCATGAGCGGGTGGGCCTGTCCGGCAAGGTGCGGGTTTACGTGATCCGCGACACGATCCTGTCGGACGGGGCCGAGGAATGAGCGCCACGGCTGCCGACCTGCTGGCCGGGTGGCGCGCATGGCGCACCTCTCAGGCCGCGGAGCCTGTCCCCAGTGTCCCCGGTGCCGCGCAACCACCGGGGACAGACGCAAACCCGCAGCAATCCGCCATTGTCCCCGGTGTCCCCGGTGTCCCCGCCAACGATGAAGAAGGCCGCACGGAACGGCGTGCAGAAGCGGCACAGGCCCGTGCGGACGCGCCGCCCTGCCCGGACGGCTTCCTTTATCTGAGCGGCCTTGCCGTGCGCCTCGACGTGGCATTGCGGGCAGGGGCAACGGTGGCGCGCTGCCCGACCGGCGCGCTTGACCTCACCTTGCCGGACGGGCGCGCGTGGCTGCTCTCGCCCTCTGTGGTGGCGCGGCTGGCGGCGGCGCGGCTGCTGCCTGCCGTCTTGGCCGAGCGGGAGCCGGACCCCATCGAAGCCGCCGAACGCGCGGCGGTGTGCGGAAGCGTGTTGACGCCGCGCCCCTACCAGCCCGGCGCATCCGATCTGCTGCGGGATGGGCTGCTGCGCGGCTGGCGCGACCACCGGGGGCCGACATGACACCCGCGCTGGCCCGGAGGCTCGGCAAGGCGGTGGCGCTGCTCGGCAGCCCGCAGGAGGGCGAGGTGGTTGCCGCCGCCCGCGCCATCGGCCGCACGCTCGACGCCGCAGGGATGGACTGGCACGGCTTGGCCGCGCTGGTGTCGGCCGAGGCAGCGCGTCAGGCGGCGCCGGGCTTCACGTTCCGCACCGCCGCCCCGCGCACCGCTCGGAAGCTGATGGCGCACCTGGCACGGCAGCCGGGCGCGACGCCGGCTGACCGGGAGCGGCTTGAACGGCTGCGCGCGCGGCTGCTCGGCGCGCGAAAGAAGGTCCCGCTCACCGCCGCGGAAGTCGCGTGGCTGGACAGCATGTGGTGCGCGGCGTTCGGCCGCGGTGCCGGTCCGTGAACGTCCCTAGAAGCAGAGGACATGCCAGCATGAGCAAAGCGCATTCGGCCCTGTCGCAATCGCGCGCGGGGGTGCCGGTTCAGGGAGGGAATGCAGAAGCGGCACGCCCCGCCGAAAAATCGCGCGCAGGGGCGCGCGCGAACCTGCCGGTGGAAGTCCTGCGGGTGCGGGTGCCGCCCGGCGGAGAGGATCGCCGCAACCCGGTGGTTCTAGTGGATACGGCGCTCGGCGAGATGCGCGTCACCTTCGCCGTGATTGCGCGCAGGCGTGGGGTCGTGGTGCGCCCGCCCGAGGCCGCCGACCGCGGCGACGGCGTGACGCTGCCGCCGCTGCTGGCTGAACTGGTGGTCGAGGCCGTGACGGCAGCGGCGCATGCCGACGCGGAGGCGGGGGCGGTTCTGGCGCGCGCGCATCAGAAGGCGGCAAGCCATGCCGCCCCCTGACCCAACGCCACGGAAGCCTCGCCCGGCCGCGACACTGGCGGCCGCGGGGAAGGCCATACGCGCGGGCGCCGGTCTCTTGACCGCCAATTTCGGTCGGGCGGCGCTGGAATAGTCGGGCAGTGGCCACAGACGCACTCGCACTGCCCCCCTCAAAGGCTTCGGACCAATACGCGGAGCCGAACGTAGCACCGCTAGGTCGACAATCGTTGGCGATGGCGGCGCAGTCAGGCGGCGACAGTGAAAAATCGCTCGTTGGCGGACTTACTCAACTAGGAGTGTCACCAGTTATGCGCACACTAGCGCATTGATCTGAGCGGTTTTGACGTGCAACGCTAAGGCGTCTGAGGAAAGGCGAACGACATGCGTCTCGGGAGGCTTGTTGTACTGGCTGTATTGGCAACGGTGGTCTGGAGCGATCACGGTAATGCCACCCTCGTCAGCGGCCGATACACCTTCTTCGTGCAGGGTCTGACAGACATCAGCGAGCCAACAAATCCGCCTCCCGTCGATCCAGTTTTCGGCTCGTTCGACATCACCTACGAAGTGGCTCCGGTCTGGTACTCAAGCGAAAGTGGTATCACCAACTTCACAAGCAACTTCGCTGTTGGGTCTGTCGGGTTCTGCTTTGAGCCGAACGGAGAGCTACTTGGCGTCGGAGGAATCTACAATAGCCCGTGCACAATTTCTGGCGGCAGCAATGACTTCGCGCTCATCATCAAACACTCTGTCTCTTACCCCGAGTTTTCCCACTTCTGGTTCGGCCAGGAGGGCAACAATGGCCTTTTCAGAAGTGCAACCGGCTGGATCACTTTCGAGCCTTTGCCGATGCCGGAGCCGGGCACGATGATACTTCTGAGTGCCGGACTGCTGATCCTCGCCTCATCACTCCGTCGACACGGAAGGGGCTACAACTCCAGTCCGCCGCCGACGTCTCTACAGATCAAGAGTGGGAAATCAGCACACATTCGACGTGCATTTTAGGCGAAGGCAAAGATGCGGCTCACAGCAGTAGGCGGGTTGTCTGTGCTGAGAGTCTTCGCGCTTGTTTGCTTGGCGTCAGCCCAAGCGCACGCGGGTCTTGCTCTGGGCGCGCGACCTGCCAGCCTCGCCACGCGCCCGCTTCTGCCCGCGCAGGTCAGACAGCCCGACACCGGCAGTTCCGCATTGGCGCCCCGCATGCCACGGCAGGGCACACCCTCCGCGCGGGGAAGCGCCTCGGCCAGCTTCATGTGCGGAGCAAAGCGCTACTGCAGGGAGATGGTGAACTGTGCCGAAGCGTACTTCTACTTAAACCAGTGCGGCCTCAGGCGTCTGGATGGCGATAGCGACGGCGTTCCCTGAGAGGCGATCTGCGGAAGGCGTTAGTCGAGAAGCGCCCGCGCGCGCGACCAAAAATCCCGCCCGGACTTGGCGATTGGAACTGGCCACATCGACGGCAGTAGACGTGCCAAACTTCAGTTTGAGAAGGTACGACGGCCGACGGGCAATTCCGGTGACGGTGTGGGACGTTCCGAAGCGGACGGTCCGAGTGCAGGATGGCGCGTGACCACCGAATGCACCGCGTCTCGAAGCCGTTGATCTTCCACGGAGGCGGCGTCGCGCCCCGCGCGCCCTATAATCGCCAGCTGGTATGCGATGCCTCCCGGCATGGGGAGCAGCATGTAGTGTAGCGCAAGGCTCTCGTTGGGCCGTATGGTGCAGAAGGTCATCAAGCGGCGGACATTGCGCATCTCGGCATCTGCAACGCGCGCCGTCATGAACTCTCCCGGGCAATCTCGCGCGTCCGATGCGATTATTTCACTGGCTTGGCGGTCGAGATTGCCGGCGGCTGGCCCCGAAAGGACGTGAAGCGTGCCGAGGGTTCCGTCGCCCTGCCAAGCTACGTCTGCGGCTCTGATGTGGGGGATGGTGTCTTCGCGCTGCATCTCGGACGTGGTCATGATCCGAAAGCCGCGCATGCCGCTGTCGGAAAGCAGGTTGGCCACGAACTGTGTTGCTTCGAGGCGACGCTCTGCCGAAGACGTTGACGGAGGGCGATCTCTCGGTTGCGCCGACTGCGTTGGAGTTGGGGCCTGAGGCGGCGCGGGCTGAGGAACGGCCACCGTGATGTTGCCCCTGCTACGAGAGCAATCGAGTAACGTCTGGAGCATCACCGAGGTCCCTGTAAGCGAAAACTGAAAGGTCTGACCGGCCGCGAGGACGGTGAGGACCTGACCGGCCCGCATTTGTTGAAAGAGAGAATTTTCCGGCGGAAGCGGCATGAGGACAAGGTTTGCATCGAGCGCTCGGGCTACCCCGGGACGCGGCGGCCGATTGTCAACAAAGTAAGTTAAATCTATCTCGGACCCTGGCCGCAGGTTCCAATTTCTGCTGAGGAAGCCAATGGTCCATTGTTGGTTTTCATTGATAGAAAAAAGCAAGACAATACCAGAGCGGTAAGAAGCATTGGCGGCGCAATGGCTGAACTGCCCTGTTCGGTCACTGCTGTGCGAGCTTATGGTCCAGTTTTGGAACCGCGCCGAACGGATCTCGGCAGCTTCGACGGCGAGCGGGGCTGCGACCGCAAAAGCAATCGGCAGAACGCGAGCGAACGACACGGAGCCCCTCTCTCCAAGGTAGCGATGCGAGCCAGCTTAGGGCGATGGCGTCCCGCCGTTCAACGCGAAACCGCAACAAGCGGGTGTGTCCGGCTTGGCGGGCAATCGATAGGCTCGGGGAAGCGCGGCTCCTCACCGGAGGTTCGCCCCGTCGATGCGGGTGAGCGTCGGCCAGCACGGGCCGAGCGCCCTTGGCGATCCGCACTCTTCACCCGTTGTTAACGACTCGTGGGCCAGCCTTGCGCGTTCCTGCTAGGTTCCGGTGATGCGTCTTGTGCTTGGTGTTGGCTTGCTGTTTGCCGAACCTGCCGCCGCCTGCGTCTGGCGGGAGCCGCCGCGGACCTTTGCCGATGGCGCGTCTTGGCGCTGCTCTGCGACGGGCTGGGCGGATGGCGACACGCTCACGGCACGCTGTGCCGGGCACGACCAGCCTATCCGCGTCCGGGTTCGCGGCGTCGATACCGATGAGCGCGGGCATGCGCGCTGGGCGGCGGCGCGAGGGGAGTTACGGCGGAGAACGGAAACAGCTTCCCTGACGGTGCTGCCCCACCACCTGCACCGGGATCGGGTTGTTGCCGATGTGGTCGCGGGCGGGGTGAACGTCGGCGCGGCGATGGATCGGGCGGGGTGGTCAAAGACGACCTGCCCGAGGCGGTGAAGCGGCTGGGCGTGCATCTCTGAGTGCTGGGCGAGATGCCGCCGCCGAGCGGACGCGGCTGGCACGGCTCCGCTTGCGGCTGCTCGGCGCGCGGAAGAAGATCCCGCTGACGGCCCCGCCGGGGCGCTCACGTGTTTAACAAGGATTGATGATGCGGAAGCCGAACTACAACATGGAGCGCAAAGACCGCGAGCGCACCAAGCAGGCCAAGGCTGCGGCCAAAGCGGAAAAGCGTGCAGCGAAGGGCCCGGAAGGTCGCGCGGCGACCTCCTCTACAGCGCGCGATGACATCCATCTTCAAGACGACGAAACTACGAAGCCGAAGGGCTGAACGGCACCTTTTGTTGCACAGCGTTGGTTTTTGGCGTGCAGCGTCGGGTGCAGATGAGGGGCGGGCAGGCGAATGATGGCCAGGGAGTGGCGGCATGGATAGGGATGCCCTGAGCAGTTGGGCTCTTTCGAACGGCTGGCAGTTGATCGCCGGCCACCCGAGCCTCACGAAGCCCTCCGCGCCCAAGGAAGCCATTGTGCGCCTCGTGCTCAAGGCGACTGTGGCGAACGTGGAGGCGAAGAAGCCCGCTGGGAAGTGGGAGAAGGTGGCGGGCGCACCCTACGCGGAGATCGAGGCCGACTCTGACGGCGGACTGCCGCGCGGGCTCGGCCTGGAAGCCATACCCAGCATCGGCCTGCTGATGCAGGCCAACAAGGACCGCATGGTCTTCGCACGGATGACCGGACCAACCAGGTCCTAGGAGAGCGCGATCCAAGACGGACTGCCAGGGCTAATCTGAGCGCGCAAGCCGGTGTCGTCGGCCGGTGAAATCGATTGGTTAGACGGGCTGTGGCGGGCGGCGCACAGCTAAGGGGCGCCGCTGACCCCACTATCTCGACTGGATTACGATGTCTGGCGCCGGCTCCAGGGTTGGGCGACGAAGATCAGGATCTCCGGGGCGCAGGCATCTGAAATCAACGTCAACGCCGTTCATGTCCCGCATACGAACGACAACCATCTGCAAGTCTCGTGACTGGCAGAAGCTTTGCGCTGCGGTTAGAGCCATTCTTTGACTTTCGGTGCTTGCGCCCGCAGCAGCTCTCGCCGCGATGCGCCACGTATCGGGGCCGAGTGGCATCGGTTCTGATGTCGTCGGAACGAGGCCGCAGCCGCTAACAAACCAGACCGCGCAGGCAGCAAAAAGCGAGCGAACCACGGCTTAACCTTCCCCCGGTCTTGCCCGGCAAAGCCCTGTCCTTGCCGGATAGCAACAACGGTTATCGTTACCCGCCACTTACCCGGCGGTCCATCCTTTGTGGGTTAGCCAAGCGATTTCGGAAAATTCGGCGGAGGCGCACATGGGCGGCATGGGGTCGGGCCGGCACGGACGGCGGGTGACGGTGGAGGGCTGCCGGTCCCTGGTGCTGGACGTGAACGCGATCATGCGCGCGGTCCATGCGGCGCCGGGCTGGCGACCTATTGCACCCGACGACGCTGTGAAGGTCGGCCCCATCCGCTGGTTCTGGACGCGCCGTGGCGAGGCGGAGCCGTGGGCCGAGGTTTGCATCACGCTCGACCTGCGGGCCGAGAGGGGGCACGCCCGGCTGCAATTCGACGTGCATCACTGGACCCGCCGCACCGGCCCGCAGGACCAACGGGTGCACCTTCTGACAACGCCATGTCGCTTCGGCGGCGTGCGGTGGTGGTGGCGGTGTCCGGCGACCGGTCGGCGCTGCGCTAAGCTGTATCTCCCGAACGGCGGCACGCTGTTCCTGAGCCGCGGGCCTGGCGCCTACCGGCTTGCCTATGCCTCGCAGAACGGCAGCGCGCTGGACCGCAGTCATGCCCGGCTGGCGAGGCTGCATCGGAAGTTGGGCGGGATTTACGACGGGCCAGACTGCCCCCTGCCGGGCCGCCCTAAATGGATGCGGCGCCGGACCTACGAACGCCTATGGACGGAGTGGAAAGCACAGTTGGAGCGGCACGACGAAGTTTGGATGGACGGTGCTGCCCGGCTTCTGAGCCGAGCATGAGAACTGCGCTTGCGTCCGCGCCCTGCCGGCGATGTGGCGCGTTGTGGTGCTGGTTCGGATAGGGCTGCCACTCGACGCGCGACGCTGCGCGAGGCCGGCGTTATGTTCCTGCGATGCCCGGCGATACCCACCGCACCCCGCTTTCGCACTGGTCCCGCGACGTGGCGCGGGCGACCGTGCTTGCGTATCGACGTGGCAAGGCCGACGGGCTGCCGGAAGCGACCTGTGCGGACTTGGCGGGGCGGGCATACGTCGCATCCGGCGGAGATCCCGGCCGCGTGCAAGGCGACCTCTATCGCATCATCTCTGCGGCGGCGCGGGACCACGGCGAATGGTTCTGGCGACCGGTCCGGGAGCGGCTGGCGCGGGAGGAACGCTACATGCGGTCCATCGGGATGTGGCGACCTCCGTTGGATCGGAGCGCATCGCTGAAACCACCGGCTGACTTCGAGTGAAGCTGCCCCGTGCCGGGCCTTCTTTTGTGACGCATGCGCGCGCCACTCTGCGCGGGCCATCTACGCTCGCCCATGCCAATCCACCGGGCGGGCGGGGGTAGGATTGGGGGTAAGGCCCGGACGACCTCTCAATATCGCAGCAATATCAAAGTTTTACCGGGCAGAACTGGCGGAGGGGATGGGATTCGAACCCACGATAGAGGTTTAAGCCCCTATAACGGTTTAGCAAACCGTCGCCTTCAGCCGCTCGGCCACCCCTCCGCACGGGTGAACAGCATGCTTCGCCGAAGTTGCACGACGTATGCCCCGCCGCTTCTACCCGCCCCGACACCCCCTCGCAACCCTCGGGGCCGCGCGGCGGCGCCGGCCGGTCTCAGGACAGCGGCACCTCGAAGCCGCGCCGCACCGCCGGGCGCCCCATCATGCGGGCATACCACGCACCCACGTTCGGCAGATCGTCGAAGGGCACCTGGTGCCGCTCGTGCCGCCAGGCCCAGCCCAGGATGGCGAAGTCCGCGATGCTGGGCTCGCCCTCGGTCGCGACGAAGTCCCGGCCGGCCAGGCGCTTCTCCAGCACCCCGTAAAGCCGCTTCGTCTCCGTGTGGTAGCGTGTGAAGCCGTAGTCGCGCGCGGGGCCCTCGGGCTGCATCAGGAAGTGGTGTACCTGGCCAGGCATCGGGCCGAAACCGCCCATCTGCCACATCAGCCACTCATAGACCGCCACCCGAGCCCGCGGCGCGGCCGGCAGGAAGCGGCCGGTCTTCTCGCCGAGATAGAGGAGGATCGCCCCGGATTCGAATACGCTGATCGGCTGCCCATCCGGGCCCTCCGGGTCGACGATCGCGGGAATGCGGTTGTTGGGGGAGATCTTCAGGAAGGCCGGCTCGAATTGCTGCTTCTTCGTGATGTCCACCACCGTCACGCGATATGGCAGCCCCATCTCCTCCAACGCCACGCTGATCTTTCGGCCGTTGGGCGTGTTGTAGGCGTAGAGCTCGATCATCCTGTGCTTATCTCCTCGGTCCTGGCAGCGGGCGCCGCTTGATCCCACGCTGCGGCCCACACGCCAAGCTTGACCGCCCCCCGCCG
Organism: Falsiroseomonas oryzae; assembly: GCF_027856955.1. GTDB lineage: Bacteria > Pseudomonadota > Alphaproteobacteria > Acetobacterales > Acetobacteraceae > Falsiroseomonas > Falsiroseomonas oryzae. The sequence continues at coordinate 22,268 of NZ_JAPSMD010000039.1, forward strand.
GTTTTGCGATTCAGGGGGGGTGACAAGCCTCGTCAGCCTGCGCGCCACGGACCACCGTGCTGGGGACGACGACACGCTCTGGGCGGTGATCGCCACCGCGGGCCGCCGCAGCCGCGTGGCCGATGTCTACCGCTCGCGCGCCGCCGCACTGGAGGATCGCGCCTGGCGCGCCCAGCAGGTCAGCGCCTACGAGGACTGGCTGCGCCGGGCCCGCCAGCCGGTGCCGCACTACAGCGTCGCCCCGATCCGTCGCGCCGACCTGCCGAAGAAGTGGAGTCCCCTGCCCGCGCTCGGCTTCCTGCGCGGCCAGTTCATCTAAGCGCGGCGTCACGCCGCCGAGGCGTGGTCGAACACCACCGTCTTCACCAGGGCATGCACCGTCATGCCGGGCGTCAGCCCGAGCCGCCCCACGCTGTCCTGGGCAACGCGCGCCAGCAGCGCCGTCGGGCCGGCCTGCAGGGTCAGGAACACCTCGTGCGGCGTTCCGGCGGGCGCGATGGCCCCCAGCACGCAGGGGATGCAGTTGCCGAAGCTCATGCCCTCAGGCGGCGCCAGGGCAACCACCACGTCGCGCGCCCGCAACCGCAGGCGCAGCGCGCTGCCAGCCGGCTCCGTCCGCAGCGGCACCCACAACTCGCCGCCCGGGAAGCCCAGCCGCGTCAGCCCGCGCGAGGGCTCGTGCCCCACCACGGTGCAAGCCAGCAGCGCACCGGCGTCGCGCCGCAACGCCAGCAGCGGCACGTCGGGACGCGCCGAAAGCGCCTCCACGCTGCCGGCGGCACGCACCTGCCCGTGCTCCAGCAGCACCATCGTCCCGGCCAGCGCATCCACCTCGTCCAGCGCATGCGTGACGTAGAGAACCGGCAGCCGCGCCGCCCGCGCCAGGCGTGCGAGGAAGGGCAGCACCTCTGCGCGCCGCGGCGCGTCCAGCGAGGCCAGGGGCTCGTCCATCAGCAGCACCCGCGGCCGCGCCAGCAGCGCGCGCCCCAGCGCCACGCGCTGCCGCT
>NZ_JAPSMD010000040.1 GCF_027856955.1 Falsiroseomonas oryzae
CGGGCCAGGGCAAGGCGCTGCTGCTCGCCGCCCGAGAGCATGCGGGCCGGCCGGTCCGCCAGGGCGCCGAGGCCCACGCGGTCCAGCGCCGCGCGCGCGTGGCCGGCGGGATCGGGGTGGCCGGCCAGGCGCAACGGATAGGCTGCATTGGCCAGGACGCTGCGGCGGAGCATCACCGGGCGCTGGAATACCATGGCCTGCCGGCGCCGCGCCGCCTCGGCCGGCACAGACCAGCGGATCGTGCCGGCGGTCGGTGCAAGCAGGCCGTGCAGCAGCCGCAGCAGCACCGACTTGCCGGCGCCGTTCGGGCCCAGGATCACGCTCGGCGTGCCGGCCTCCAGCACCAGGTCGAGCCCACGAATGATCTCCACGTCCTGCACCGCATAGCGCAGCGCCTCGGCATATAGCGGCAGGGCGCGCAGCGTGGCGTGCGGCATCAGGCGCCACGCCGTGCCGCGGCGTCGCGCAGCAGCTGGGCCAGCGCGTTCACCGCCAGCACCACGGCCATCAGCACCATGCCCAGCGCCAGCGCGAGCGGCAGGTCGCCCTTGCTGGTCTCCAGCGCGATGGCGGTGGTCATCACGCGGGTGAAGCCCTCGATGTTGCCGCCGACCACCATCACCGCACCCACTTCCGCGCTGGCGCGGCCGAAGCCGGCGAGCAGCACCGTCAGCAGGGCGAAGCGGCCATCCCACAGAAGGGTCGGCACCGCCCGCCCGGCGCCGGCGCCGAAGGAGCGGAGCTGCTCGGCATACTCGTCCCACAGCGCCTCCAGCGCCTGGCGCGTCAGCGCCGCAAGGATCGGCGCGACCAGCACCGCCTGGGCGATCACCATCGCCGTCGGGGTGAACAGCAGGCCGAAGCCGCCGAGCGGCCCGGAGCGCGACAGCAGCAGGTAGATGAGCAGCCCGGCCACGACCGGCGGCAGCCCCATCAGCGCGTTCAAGGCCACGATCAGCGCACGCCGCCCGGGAAAGCGCGCCACCGCCAGCAGGGCGCCGAGCGGCAGCCCGACCAGCGCCGCGATGACCACCGCCTGCAGCGAGACGCGCAAGGACAGCCCGACGATGCGCGCCAGGGCGGCATCGCCCGCGGCGATGAGGCCCAGCGCAAGGCCGAAGGCGGTTCCCAGTTCGTGCATCGCGCTGGCACCTATGCCTGGCGGACGGTGTCGGCAACAGCCCGGCTTTACAGGAAGGCGCAACAGATGCCGAATGATGCCGATGCCTGCCGGATTGCAGCCCGAGATCCTGACCCTGAAGGAAGCAGCCAACCTGCTGCGCCTGTCGGAGCGCGCCCTGTACGACCTGGCGCGGGGGCGGCGGCTGCCGGCCGCGCAGCTCGGCGGCAAGTGGCTGTTTCCGCGTGCGGCCCTGCTGCTGTGGCTGGCCCGCCAGGCGGAGGCGCCCGGCCTGCGCGTCGCGCCGTCGCCCATTCTTGCGGGCAGTCACGATCCGCTGCTCGACTGGGCCGTGCGGCAGTCGGGCTGCGGGCTGGCGCTGCGGGCCGGCGGCAGCCTCGACGGACTCGCCGCGCTCGCGGACCGGTCGGCCCTGGCCGCGGCGGTGCATGTGCCGGACCCCGACACCGGCGGCTTCAACGAAGCTGCCGTGCAGTCGGAACTGCCGGGCGAGCCGCTGGTGGGGATCGTCTGGGCCTGGCGCGAGCAGGGGTTGATCCTGCCCCCGGGCAACCCGCGCGGTCTGGCCGGCGTGCAGGACCTGGCGATGAGCGGGATCATGGTGGCGGGCCGGCAGCGGCGCGCGGGCAGCCACCTGCTGCTGATCCACCTGCTGACCGAGGCCGGGTTGCGCCTGGACGCGCTGCGCTTCCTGCCCGCCCCGGCCGCCAGCGAGGACGAGGTGGCGGCCGCGGTTGCCGAAGGCCGCGCGGATGCCGGCTTCGGGATCCGCGCGGAGGCTGCGCTGCGCGGACTGGACTTCGTGCCCCTGGTGCGGGAGCGCTTCGACCTGGTGGCGCGTCCGCGCGACTGGTTCGAGCCGCCGCTGCAGGCCCTGCTGGCCTTCGCTCGCAACGACGCCTTCCAGGCACGGGCGAAGCGCCTGGGCGGCTACGACGTGGCCGCCACGGGCAGCGTCGGCTTCCTGACCTGAGCGGGCCGGCGCGCCGCGGTCTCGCGCGGCGCGCCGGGAGCCTCAGGCGACGCCCTTGTCGTCGCGCCGGCGCGGATCGTTCGCGGCGGCGTCCTCGTCCACCTCCACCTCCGTGCGACGAACCGTGTCGCGGACCGTCTCGGTGCGCTCGGTGGTCTCCTTGTTCACCACCACCTCGCCGGTGACGCGGACGTCCTTCTGCACCACCGCCTCCTCGACGCTTTCGTCGGCCTCGATGACGCGCTCGCGGAACAGGTCCTCGCCGGCGATGCCGGGGCTGTCGGCCGCGCGGCGTTCGACCCGCACATGCTCCTCGCGCAGAAGCACCTGCTCCTCGACCGGCGTCTCCACGACATAGGACCGCACGCGCACGCGCCCCGAATGCGCGACGCGCTTGCCGACGCGCAGATGCTCCTCGGCGACCGGGATCGTCTCCTCGCGGCCGGCCGCGGCACGGCCGCGCTCGTGCTCGGGGTGCGCGCCGGAGATGTTGGTGCCGGCGACCTGGTCCACGGCACGGCTGGCCATGGTGCCGGGTGGGTTGCCCGCCGCACCCTGCGCAGCAGTGATCGTGCTTCCGGTCCAGCCCTGGCTGCGCCACTCCGCCTCGCGCGCGTCCAGGTCGACGGCGCCGGCCGCCTCCATGGCGTCCATGGCGAGTTCGAGCTCACCCTCGGCGACCTGGGCGCTGACCACGGCGCCGCCCCGCCGCAGGCCTTCCTGGTAGGTCGCGCGGTCTTCCTCCGGCCACAGACCGCCGAAGCCGACGCCGCCGTTCTGCACCGTCGCGGTCGTGGCGGCATCGTGCGAGCGCACGTCGGACGCAGCGTGCGAGCGCACGTCGGACGCAGCGTGCACCTGCACGTCGGAGACCTGGATGTTGAGGCCGCGCAGGGCCTCGGCGGCACGCTCGGCGTGCGCGCGGGTGTCGAACATGGCTGTCAGGGTTCGTTGCATGGGAATGGACTCTCCTGGATTGCTCGCTGGAATGCTGATGTCGTCCGTCGTTGCCGGCCTGCGCTCCACCGCGACGGCTTGGCGTCGCAGCGTCACCGGCAGGGTGACCGCCTCGCCCTCCGCATGGAGGCGGATGCGGAGCTCCTCGGCGACCACCAGGCGCCGGACGAGCACGACGTGCTCCTCAAGCACTGGGATGATGAGGGTGTCGCCCTCCTGCCGGACCGGGGGCGGCGCCTCCACCTCGCGCCCGATGGGCACGCGCTCGACTTCGGCACGCCGGTGGCGGAGCACGGCCTCGACGGACCGCGCCTCCTCCATCGTCGTCACGGCGACGCGCACATGGCCGCTGACGCGGCGGCGGCGCACGATGCGCGCCACTTCCTCGGCAAGCGACAAGCGACCGATCTCGGTGGCCGCGTCCTGACCTGGCATGCGAAGACCCCCGGCGGTCCGGCCAGAACGGGCGGGGCCGCGCGGTGTTCCCCGACGGACACGCAACAACATGACCGGGCCGCCACGCCGGCCGGGCTTGCGGCGCGCGCGGGGCGGTGCGTAACCTGCCCCCAACGACAATGGCTCCATGCGGGCCGGCACAAGGAGGAACGGGATGACCAAGGGGATCAGCCGGCGCAGTGCGATGCGCGCCGGTGCGGGCGTGCTTGCGGCGGGCGCGATCGGTGCGCCGATGGTCCATGCGCAGGGCAGCGCCGGGAACCTTCGCTTCGCCTTCTGGGACCACTGGGTGCCCGGCAGCAACGACGCTCTGCGCCAGCTTGGTGCGCGCTGGGCGGAGCGGAACCGGGTCAACCTGACCCTCGACTTCATCAACACCACCGGCAACCAGCTGCAGCTGACCGCGGCCGCGCAGGCGCAGTCGCGCAGCGGGCATGACGGCATCAGCCTGGCCCCCTGGGACCCGGGCGCCTATGCCGACCAGCTCGAGCCGGTGGACGACGTCATCGGCCGGCTGGTCCAGAAATACGGCCCGATCAACCCGGTGGGCGAGTTCCTGGCCAAGCGCCAGGGCGCCTGGCGCGGCGTGCCGGCCACCTCCGGCACGCAGAACAAGCCGGCGCTCTGCCGCTTCGACCTGCTGCAGCAACATGCCGGGATCGACGTGCGGGCGATGTGGCCGGCACGCGGCGAGAAGGGACCGGGCGCCGACACCTGGAACTGGGACACCTTCCTGGCCGCCGCCGAGAAGTGCCACGCGGCCGGCTTCCCCTTCGGCCTGCCGATGGGGTCGTTGACCGATGCGGTGGACTGGGTGGGCGGGCTCTTCGCCAGCTACGGCGCGCGCATCACCAACGAGCGCGGCGAGCCGACGATCCGCGGAAACCAGCAGCTGCGCCAGGTGATGGACTACGCGGTGCGGCTCTCGCGCTTCCTGCCGAACGACGTCTGGGCTTGGGACGACGCGTCCAACAACCGCGCACTGATCTCCGGCCGCTCCGCGCTCATCTTCAATCCGCCTTCCGCCTGGGCGGTGGCGAAGCGCGACGCGCCGCAGGTGGCCGAGAACTGCTGGACCATCCCGATGCCCGCCGGCCCGCAGGGTCGCTTCGTCGCCTACCTGCCATGGACGACGGGCATCTGGGCCTTCGGCAGGAACAAGAACGCCGCCAAGGCCTTCCTGGAGTTCCTGTCGGAACGCGAGAGCGCGGAGTTCACCACCAACTTCTCCGGTGGCTATGACATCCCGCCCTTCCTGAGCATGGCGGACTTCCGCGTGTGGGAGACGGAGGGTCCGCCGGTCGGCACCATCTTCAACTACCCGCTGAAGCCGCACCACGATGCGCGCTATTCCATCGCCTTCTCCCCGGCCCCCCCGGAGCTGGCGAGCCAGATGTACATCCAGGCGCTGAACACGAAGGTGATCGCGCGCGTGGCGCAGGGCGGCGAGACGATCGACGCCGCGCTCGGCTGGCTGGAACGCGAGATCAACAACATGCGGCGCGGCCTTTAGCCTCGCGCCGTGACGGCGCCCGGGGCAGCGGCCCCGGGCACGCTTCTCCTCAGCCACGGAGGCCGGGATGGCCGATGGCGCGACCCTCGCGATGCCACGCGCCGAGGCGCCGGGCGGCGCTTCGCTGAAGCGCTTCGCCCGCCGGCGTTCCACCATCGCGTTCCTGATGACGCTGCCGCTGATCGCGGTGATCGGCGGGCTGGTCGCCTGGCCTGCCGGCTACGCGATCTGGCTGTCCATGCTGAACCGGCGGATGACCCAGTTCATCGGCCTCGGCAACTTCGAGATCCTGCTCGATTCCGAGACCTTCCGGATGGTCATCTTCCAGTCGGTGTTCTTCGCGGTCACCGCGGTGATCCTGAAGGCGCTGATCGGGTTCTGGCTGGCGCACATGCTGCACCACCTTCCGGCCAAGGGGCAGAAGAAGTGGCGCGGCATGCTGCTGGTGCCCTGGGTGATCCCGCCGGCGCTGTCCACGCTGGGCTGGTGGTGGATGTTCGAGCCGACCTACTCCTCGATCAACTGGGTCCTTGCGATCTTCGCCGTCCCCGCCGTGCCGTGGCTGGGCGAGCCATGGTGGGCGCGGATCAGCGTGATCATCGTGAACGTGTGGTACGGCGCGCCCTTCTTCATGATCATGTACCTCGCCGCGCTGAAATCCGTACCGGAGCAGCTCTACGAGGCGGCGGCCATCGACGGCGCGACGGGGTGGCAGAAGCTGCGCTACGTGACGCTGCCGATGATGCGCAACATCATCTCCATCACCGTGCTGTTCAGCCTGATCGTCACCTTCGCGAACTACGACATCGTCCGCGTGCTGACGAATGGCGGGCCGCGCGACCTGACGCATGTCTTCGCCAGCTACGCCTTCCAGGTGGGCGTCCTGGCCGGGAACATCCCGCGCGGCGCGGCGGTCAGCCTGTTCATGTTCCCGATCCTGGCGGTGATCGCCTTCTTCGTGCTGCGCGGCGTCAACCGCCGCACAAAGGAAGAGCTGTGATGTCGGCCACCACGGCAAGCCGCGACGCGCCCGGCATCTACCACAAGGCCGGCAGCCTGCGGTCCGAGCGGCGCTGGGCGCTGTGGACCGCCTATGCCTCGCTGATCGTCGCCGCCATCATCATGCTGGCGCCGCCGGTCTACATGTTCCTCACCAGCATCAAGACCAGCGCGGAGATCGCCGACCTGGGCGGCAATCCCTGGATCGTGCGCAGCCCCACGCTGGAGAACTACCGGGCGCTGCTGTCGAGCCCGATGTTCATGGGCTTCTTCTGGAACAGCGTGAAGGTGACGCTGCTGGTCGTCGCCGTCTCCATGGTGATCTCGGTGCTGGCGGCCTTCGCGCTCGCGCGGATGCGCTTCTGGGGCAGCCAGTGGCTGGCGACCGGCGTGTTCCTGACCTACCTGGTGCCGGACACGCTGCTGTTCATCCCGCTCTACCAGATCGTCGGCAGCCTGGGCCTGCTGAATTCCACCTGGGGCCTGGTGCTGGTCTATCCGACGCTGACGGTGCCCTTCTGCACCTGGATCATGATCGGATACTTCGCCTCCATCCCGAAGGAGCTGGACGAGGCGGCGCTGATCGACGGGGCGAACTGGATGCAGATGCTGGTGAGGATCTTCATCCCCGTGGCGCTGCCTGGGATCATCGCCGCGACGATCTTCGCCTTCACCGTCAGCTGGGCCGCCTTCGTCTATCCCACGGCCTTCATCACCACGCCGTCCGAGATGCCGCTGACCATCGGCGTGGTCAGCCAGCTGATCCGCGGCGACACCTTCGCCTGGGGCCAGTTGATGGCTGGCGCGCTGCTGGCCGCGCTGCCGCCGGTGATCGTCTACGTGTTCCTGATGGACTACTACATCGCCGGCCTGACCGCCGGCGCCACCAAGGGATAAGCGCGCAATGGCACAGGTTTCCATCCGAAAGGTCGTCAAGGCCTATGAAGGTGGCGTGCAGGCGGTGAAGGGCATCGACCTCGAGATCGCCGATCACGAATTCGTCGTGCTCGTCGGGCCGTCCGGCTGCGGCAAGTCCACCACGCTGCGCATGATCGCGGGGCTGGAGGAGATCACCTCCGGCGAGATCGCAATCGGCGGCATGGTGGTGAACGACATCCCGCCGCGCGACCGCGATATCGCCATGGTATTCCAGAACTACGCGCTCTATCCGCACATGTCCGTCTACGACAACATGGCCTTCGGCCTCACGCTGCGGAAGTTCCCGAAGGACGAGATCAAGCGCCGGGTGGAGAATGCGGCGCGCATCCTGGACATCACGCCGCTGCTCGACCGCAAGCCGAAGGCCCTGTCCGGCGGCCAGCGCCAGCGCGTGGCGATGGGCCGCGCCATCGTGCGCGACCCCAAGGTGTTCCTGTTCGACGAGCCGCTGTCGAACCTCGACGCCAAGCTGCGCGTGCAGATGCGCACCGAGATCAAGAAGGTCCATCAGACCGTCAAGACAACCACGGTCTACGTCACCCACGACCAGGTGGAGGCGATGACGCTGGCCGACCGCGTGGTGGTTATGAACCACGGCGTGATCGAGCAGGTCGGCCCGCCGCAGGAACTCTACCACAGCCCCAATACGCGCTTCGTCGCGGGCTTCATCGGCAGCCCGGCGATGAACTTCATCCCCGCCCGGATGGAGAACGGCTCCGGCGCGCTGCGCCTCAACCTGCCGAACGGGATCGTGCTGCCCGTCCCGGCGGAACGCACCGCGCGCTACGGCGCGATGGCCGGCAAGGAGGTGCTGTTCGGAATCCGGCCGGAGCACCTGACGGAGCCGAAGAACCTGGACCGCCAGAACATCGCGGTGTTCGAGCTGACGCCGGAAGTGATCGAGCCGATGGGCATGGAGACGCTGCTGCATCTCTGGATGCAGGGCCACGAGGTCTGCAGCCGCATCGACCCGACGACGCCGGCCGAGCCCGGCAGGCCGATGCAGGTCGCGGCCGACCTGAACCACATGCACATCATCGACCCGGAGAGCGGCCGCGTGCTGTAGCGCGCCGGTCTTGCCGCACCCGGCCGGTGGCCCGATGCTGCCGGCCAACGCCTTCCGCACGGGATTCCGCATGGCCCCCGCCTATGTCCTCGTCGATGCCGGCAAGCTCGACGCCTTCGTCGCCGCCATCTTCCGCGCCGCCGGCTGCGACGCGGCGGAAGCCGGGCGCATCTCCACCCACCTGCTCGGGGCCAACCTGGCAGGGCACGACAGCCACGGCGTCGCGCGCGTGCCGCGCTATGTCGAATGGCTGCAGGCCGGCTACGTGCTGAAGGGCCAGACGGCGGAGGTCGTCACCGATGGCGGCTGCTTCGCACTGCTGGACGGCAAGTTCGGCTTCGGCCAGACCGTCGCGCCGCAGGCCGTCGAACTCGGCATCGCCCGCGCGCAGCAGCACGGCATCGCCGTGGTCGGGCTGCGCAATGCCGGCCATATCGGCCGCGTCGGCGACTATGCGGAAACCGCGATCCGCGCCGGTCTGATCTCCGTCCATTTCGTCAACGTCGCCGGCAGCGTGCTCGTCGCCCCCTTCGGCGGCACGGAGCGGCGCTTCTCCACCGCACCCTTCAGCGTCGGGGTGCCGCTGCCCGGCCGGCCGCTGGTCCTGGACTTCGCCACCTCGCTCGTCGCGGAGGGCAAGGTGCTGGTCGCGTCCAACGGCGGCAAGGCGCTGCCGCCGGATGCGCTGATCGAGCCCGATGGCCGGCTCTCCGGCGATCCGCACACGCTCTACGGCGACTACGCGCAGGTCGGACCGCGCAACCCCGCCAATGGCAAGGGCGCGATCCGCGCCTTCGGCGAGCACAAGGGATCCGGCCTGGCCTTCATGTGCGAGATGCTGGCCGGCGCGCTGACTGGCGGCGGCACCTCCGGCCCGGTCGCGGCGCGCACGCGGATCGCCAATGGCATGCTGAGCTTCTACGTCTCGCCGCGGCATTTCGGCACGGAGGCGGAGTTCCACGCCGCCGGCCGGTCCTATGTGGACTGGGTCGCCGCCTGCGCGCCGGCCGACGCCGGCGCGCCGGTGCTCGCGCCCGGCGACAAGGAGGCGGCGACGCGCGCCGACCGTCTGGCCAACGGCGTGCCGCTGCAGCCCGATACCTGGGCCGGCATCCTGGATACGGCGCGCTCCCTCGGCGTGAACGAACCGCCCGGCTGACCCGGCCGGCCGCCTTCCGGGCACGCCAGCGCGGATGCGGCGCTACAGGATGAGGTCGACGCCGAGGGTGAACACGCGGATACCCGAGAACTTGATGGTGAAGTCCGCGATGCCGTCGTTGTCCTGGTGGAAGCGCAGATAGGTGAAGTTGAACCCGAGCTCGACTTCGGTGGTCCGAACCACGCGCCCGGCTGCGGCCGAGGCGGAGACGATGAAGGTCTGATTGTCCCCTACCAGCAGGTTCGCGTCGATGTTCGAGACGTCTACGACGTCGCCGAGCGGGCCGGTCGCGAAGTCGCGGATCAGGTCGGTCGAGCCGTCATCCTCGCCGAAGCCCCAGGTGAAGGTGTCGCGCCCGAAGCCACCGCGCAGCTGGTCGCTGCCGGCGCCGCCGCGGATGATGTCGTCGCCGTCATTGGCCGTGATGCTGTCGTCGCCGCCGCTGCCGATCAGCGTCTCGGTGATGTTGGCGCCGGTGATGGTGTCGTCGAATGCCGATCCGATCACCGCCTCGAAGCCGGCCACGGTGTCGCGGCCGATCCCCGCGCCGGCCGTGGTGCCCGCCAGCAGCGAGGCATTCACGCCGGCGGTGTTGAGGCTGAAGGACAGCACGTCGCCCGTGCCGCTGCCGCCATCCAGGCTGTCGAGGCCGGCGCCGCCGTTCAGCGTGTCGTTGCCGTCCCCGCCGATCAGCGTGTCGGCGCCGTTCAGCCCCTGGAGGAAGTCGTTGCCGTCGCCTCCCTCCAGCCGGTTGGCGGCGCCGCTGCCGCGCAGCGTGTCGTCGAACGCGCCGCCGATCGCGGCTTCCACGCGCAGCACCATGCTCGCGCCCGCGCCGACTTCGAAGTAGCCCTGCGCCATCAGCAGGTTGACGCTGCCCGCGGCGGCCGAGAGGTCCACCGTGTCGAAGCCGCTCCAGCCATCGACCGTGTCGCCGCCCGAGACATCCGCCAGCAGGTCGTCGCCGATGTCGCCCTGCAGCCGGTCGGCGCCGTCGCCGCCGCGCAGCGTGTCGTTGCCGCTGTCGCCGTCGAGCGCGTCGTCGCCCTCGCCGCCGAGCAGCGAATCGTTCTCGGTGCCGCCGGTCAGGCTGTCGTTGCCGTCCAGGCCCTCCAGCGAATCGGCGCCGCCATTGCCGATCAGCCGGTTGGCGTCCGCATCCGTGCCGATGAAGCGGTCGGCGAGGCCGGTGCCGCTGAGGCCCTCGATCTCCACCAGCAGGTCGTTGCCGTAGATGCCGAGCGCGAAGGGTGCGGCGGCGTTGCGCAGGTCGATCGTCAGCGCGATCGGCCCGCTGTCGTAGAACACCATGTCGAGCCCGAGGCCACCGATGAAGGTGTCGTCGCCGCCGCTCTGCGTGTCCGGCCCGGTGTCGAGGAAGATGTCGTCGCCCTCGTTCCCTTCGAGCGAATCGTCGCCAAGACCGCCGGAGAGCGTGTCGCCGCCGACGCCGCCGCGCAGCGTGTCGTTGCCGCCCTCGCCGTACAGCGCGTCGTTGCCATCCCCGCCCTCAAGCAGGTCGGCGCCGGATTGGACGGGGTTGTCGCCGCCGAGCGTGTCGTTGCCTTCGCCGCCACGCAGCGTATCGGCGCCTTCGAAGGCGATGAGGAAGTCGTGCCCCTTGCCGCCTTCCAGCACGTTCGACGTCATGTCGCCCTGGATGGTGTCGTCGCCTTCGCCGCCGATCGCCGCCTCGAAGCCGATGAGCGTGTCGGTCTCGCCGACGCCCTGGACGGAGGCGGCGCCGGCCAGCAGGCTGATCCAGAGGGGCAGGTCGTTCTGGTCGGCGTAGTCGGCGTAGCTCACCGTGTCGGCGCCGCTGCCGCCGTTCAGGCTGTCGGCGTGGCGCCCGCCCGCCACCAGGTCGTTGTCCGAGCTGCCGTCGATCGTGTCGTTGCCGGCGCCGCCCAGGACCGTGTCGTTGCCGAGCGAGCCGGCCAGGCTGTCGTCGCCGAAGCGGCCGTCGATCGAGTCATGGCCTGCCCCGGCGAAGATCTCGTTGGCGTCGTTGGTGCCGAGCAGCACGTCGGCGCTGGAGGTGCCGGTGATGTCCTCGATCCCGCTCAGCGAATCCGCGCCATGGAAGACACCGGAGGAGGTGCCCGCGGCGAGGTCCACCGTCACGCCACCCGGGATGAAGGAATAGCTGACGCGGTCGCGGCCGGTGCTGCCGCCGATGGTGTCGTTGCCGATCCCGCCGATGAAGATGTCGTTGCCGCCGCTGCCGAACAGGCGGTCGTTGCCGGCCATGCCGCTCAGCACGTTGTTTCCCGTGCTGCCGATCAGCTCGTTGTCTTCCTCGTCGCCGGTGATGGTGTCGTCGCCCGTGCTGCCGAGCACCGCCTCGATGCCGGAGATGACATGCAGGAAGTTGGTGCCGGTCGCGATGCCGTCCGTCAGGTCTATGGTCAGGTCGTCGCTGCCGGCGAAGAGGTAGCTGATCGAATCGTCGCCATCCCCGCCGGCAATGGTGTCGGCGCCGAAGCTGCCGAGCACGAGATCGTTCCCGCTGCCGCCCGAGATCGAATCGTTGTCGTTCCCGCCGTTCAGCGTGTCCTCGCCGCCAGCGCCGATCAGCGTGTCGTTCCCCGCCAGGCCCGAGATGTCGTCATCCCCATTGGTGCCGAGAATGTTGGGCAACAGATTGTTGCCTGCATCGCCGGTGTAGACGGCCATGGATCAGCCTCCCGCAGCGGTTACGCACAAGATGCTGAACCTGAGGCAGGGCATCGCCAAGCGGATAATGTTCCGGCATGTGTATGTGCACGGAAATGCGAGCCAGGTCGGCACTCGACCCGGGAGTTGCGATGGACCCGATGACCCGCCTGCTGATCCGCATGGCGCAGTGGTACCGCAACCCGCCCTCGCCGCGCGTCCTGGCGATCCTCGGCGCGGTGCTCGCCCTGGCCGTGGTGCTGGTGCTGATCGAGCGCTTCGTCGGCTGGCCCGACTGGCTCCGCAGCGAGCCTGTGCCGGTCCGCAGGATGTAGCAGCCTCCCCCTTGCGTGACCGGACGGGCGGGGGTTCCCTGCGGACAAGGATTGCAGGGGAGGACCGCATGATCACGCGCCGCGTCGCGCTGGGCACCGCCATGGGCGCCGCATTGGCCATGCCGGCCCTGGCCTTCCCCGATCGTGCCATCACCCTGGCCGTCGGCTTCGCCCCCGGCGGGTCCACCGACGTGACCTCCCGCCTGGTGGCCAGCCGCATGGGGCCGCTGCTCGGCGGCAACGTGGTGGTGGAGAACCGGCCCGGCGCCGCTGGCCTGGTCGCGAGCGACTGGTTGCGGCGCCAGCCGCCGGATGGCCACACGCTGATGCTGGTGGAGGCGTCCTCCCACGCGCTGGCCCCGAACGCCGTGCAGGGTGGCACGCGCTACGACCCGATCGGCGACTTCACCCAGATCGCCGTGGTCGGCACGGGGCCGATGATCGTGGTCACCCAGCCGAACTTCCCCGGTCGCACCCCGCAGGAGGTCATCGCGCGGCTGCGCGAGGCGCCACCGGACAGCCTGCCCTTCGCCTCCTCAGGCGTCGCCTCCATGCCGCATCTCTCGGCGGAGATGTTCGCCGCGGTGATCGGCCTCGGCGGCCGCTTTCCGCATGTGCCCTACCGCTCCGGCGGACTGATGGTGGAGAGCATCGCGCGCGGCGAGACGCAGTGGGGCGTCGCCGTGCTCGCCTCCGCCGCCGGCCAGGCGCGCGACGGGCGCGTCCGCCCGGTCGCGGTGACGGGGCTGGAGCGCTTCCCCTCCTTCCCCGAGGTGCCGACGCTGAACGAGGGCGCGCTGCCCGGCTTCGACCTGGAGAACTGGTTCGCCATCATCGGCCCGCGCGGCATGCCGGCGGCGACGGTCGCCGCGCTGAACCGCGCCGTCCGTGCGGCCATCGCGGAGCCGCAACTGCGCGAGCGCCTGCTGGTGGCCGGCGTCGCCCCCTGGACGCGGCCGAACGAACCCTCCGATGCGGAGGCCTTCTTCCGCGCCGAGCTCGCGAAGTTCCGCCAGGTGGTGGACCGTACCGGCGTGCGGCTGGAGCCGTGAGGGCGGGCGCGGGGTGACGATGCCCGCGCCCGCGCCCGGGTCAGCCGAAGGCGAAGTCGTCGCTCGTCACGCTGCCCGGCGCGACGCCGACGAGCGTGACGGCCGCAGTGGCCAGGCCGCTGGGCCAGCTCACCACCGCGTCGCCGTTGGCATCGGCCGCGATCGTGAGGTCGCTGAAGTCGTCCACGCCGGGGACGCCGACGATCTGGATCTTGTCGTCCGTCACCGAGAAGTCGGTGATGCGGTCGAAGCCGGAGTTCCGGCCGAAGACGAAGGTGTCGTCGCCGTCGCCGCCGGCCATGACGTCCGCGCCCACGCCGCCGATGAGCAGGTCGGCGCCGATGCCGCCGTCGAGCCGGTCGCTGCCGGCGCCGCCATCCAGCGTGTCGTCGCCCTCGCCGCCGAAGGCGCGGTCGTTGCCGGCATCGCCGCGGATCAGGTCGCTGCCGCCTTCGCCATGCAGCACATCGGCGCCGAGGCCGCCCGAGATCGTGTCGTTGTCCGTGCCGGCGAAGGCGAAGTCGTTGCCGTCGCCGCCCAGGATGGAGTCGTTGCCCTGTCCGCTGCGCATGGTGTCGTTGCCGGCGCCGCCGTCCAGCGTGTCGTTGCCGGCGTCGTCACGCAGGCTGTCGTTGCCGGCCTCGCCGAACAGGCCGTCGTCGCCCAGGTTGCCGATGACGCTGTCATTCCCGTCACCGGCCAGGACGGTGTCGTTGCCATCGCCGGCATCCACCGTATCGGCGCCGAGCCCGCCCTGGATGGTGTCGTTCCCGGTCTCGCCGAACAGCCGGTCGTCGCCGTCGCGGCCGTCGATCACGTCATTGCCGGACCGCCCGAGGATCCGGTCGGCCGCGGCACCCCCGATCAGCGTGTTGTCGTCCTCGGTCCCGATGAGTGTCGCCATCGCTGTTTCTCCCGTCCCTTGGCGCGCCGGTCTTGGCGCGCGTCAGTGGTATTCGGCCGCCGTGGCACACGCGTGACGGGAACGAGGCACATCACATCACCTTATCGCGATCAGAACAAATGCACTCCGCAATAAAAGGAGAGGCGCAATCATGACGGAAGCCGATGTCGTGGTCGTCGGCGGCGGCTCCGCCGGCTGCGTGGTGGCCGCGCGGCTGTCGGAGGACCCGGGTACGCGCGTGCTGCTGCTCGAAGCCGGCCCGCCGGACTCCAGCCCCTGGGTGCGCCTGCCGGCCGGCTACGCGAAGCTCTACGGCAGCGGGATCTACGACCCGAAATTCATGACCGAGCCAATCCCCACGCTGAACGACCGCGCGATGCATTGGCCGCGCGGCCGCGTGCTGGGCGGGTCGGGCAGCGTGAACGGCCTGGTGTTCCTGCGCGGCGCACCACACGACTACGACCGCTGGGCGCAGGCCGGCGCGCGGGGCTGGTCCTATGCCGATGTCGAGCCGGCGTTCCGCCGGATGGAAACCTGGCTCGGCGAACCCTCCGAGGCGCGCGGCACGGACGGCCCGATCCGCGTCTGCGAGCCGCGGCGCCTGGCGGCCGCACCGCAGGCCTTCATCGACAGCGCGGTCGCCGCGGGGCTGAAGCGATTCCGCGACGTCAACGACGGCGGGTCCATCGAGGGCGTGGGCCCCGTGCAGCTCAACGTGGACGGACGGTTCCGCTCCTCCTCGGCGCGCATGTATCTGCGGCCGGCCATGAAGCGCCCGAACCTGGAGGTGCGCACCGGCATCGCCGTGCACCGGCTGATCTTCGAGGGCAACCGCGCCGTCGGCGTCGCCACGGCGCAGGGCGAGTTCCGCGCGCGGCGCTGCGTGGTGGTCAGCTGCGGCGCCATCGAGACGCCGAAGCTGCTGATGCTGTCCGGCATCGGCGATGGCGCCGCGCTGCAGGCCATGGGCATCCCGGTGGTCGCGCACAGCCCCGATGTCGGGCGCAACCTGCAGGACCACCTGATCGCCAAGTTCATCTTCCGCACCCGCCCGTGTGGAACCCTCAACGAGATCCTGCGCAGCCGCATCCGGCAGGCGGGCATCGGTCTGGACTGGCTGCTGCGCCGGCAGGGCCCGCTGGCGATCGGCGCCGGCGAGGCGACCGGCTTCGTGCGCGTCACCCCCGGCGCGGAGGAGCCGGAGGCGCAGCTGCTCTTCGTGAACTTCGCGACCTTCGACTACACCAAGGGCCTGACCGATTTCCCGGGCGTGATGCTGAACTACGGCCCCTGCCGGCCGGACAGCCGCGGCACGCTGACGCTGCGCAGCCCCGATCCGGCCGACAAGCCGGTGATCCGCCCGAACTACCTCGACCACCCGAACGACCTGCGGGTGATGCTCGGCGCCGCCGCCATCTGCCGCCGCATCGTGGCCCAGCCGCCCTTCCGCGACCTGGTGGAGGAGGAACTGCGGCCGGGCGCGGACGCCACCGACGACGCCGCCATCGAGGCCAGCATCCGCGCCACCGCGGGCACCGTCTTCCACCCCTGCGGCACGGCACGGATGGGCAGCGACGACCGCGCCGTGCTGGATCCGGAGCTGCGGGTGCGCGGCGTGGAGGGGCTGCGCGTGGCCGACGCCAGCGCCTTCCCGCTGATCCCCTCGCCCAATATCCAGCCGGCGGCGCTGATGGTGGGCGAACGGTGCGCCGCGTTCCTGCGCCGGAACCTGCACTGACGCTGCCCTGAAATTGCCGCGGCGGCGTCAACCCGCCGTCAACACCCGGAGCCAAGTATGGGATGGCAGCAGGCGCCGATGAACGCCTGCGCCAAGACGGCCTGCGCCCCACCTCGATGGATCGCCGCCATGCCCGGGTTTCTTGCGTCGCTGCCCCGCCGCCTGCACGAGCTGCTCGCCGGCTTGCGCCGCTGGCTGACCTATCGGCCGGAGCGCCGCTTCATGCGCGGCTGACGCGGCACAGGGCGGGATGCCGCCGGTTCTGTTTCAATTGTGTCGCGCACGAAGCCGAACGGAAACGGCGGCCGCCACGCGCGCGTCCGAAACGATTGTGCAGCCAATCTGATCGGCCCCAGCGTCACCAGGACGGGAGAGAGGCTCGCCTGACCCGGCACGCATCGCGTGCCGGCATGCGGCCACTTGTCCCGGGCACCTGGAATGCATGGGAGGCGACATGGCCGTGTTGAGTTGGGATGCACGCTTCAGCGGTGCGGGATCCGTGTCCGGCGGCGCGGGCGACCTCGGCTGGCTCACGCTGGAGGCGGAGGGAGGCCCATCCCGCGTGAGCGTCGTCTGGGGCAGCAGCGGGCCGGCCGGCACCGATCCACCGGTGACCAGCCACTTCCCCACGGCCTATCTCGGCGGTGCCTTCCTCATGCCCGGCGAGTTCGACACCCGCAGCTACGCCGATGGCAGCTACGCACTGCGCGTCATCGCCGTCTTCTCCGAGGGCGCGCGCGTGGTGGAGCAGATGAGCGCCTTCTTCGACCTGGGCAACACGGCTGGCGCGTTCCGTGCGGGCGGCTTGCTCGACGACCTGATGGTGGGCGGCAGCGGCGAGGACACCTTCGTCGGCGGCCTCGGCGATGACTGGCTGCTGGGCGGCCTGGGCGCGGACCTGCTGCTCGGCGGCGGCGGCCTGGACCGCCTTCTGGGCGGCGCGGGCGACGACACGATGCGCGGCGGCGACGATGCCGACCACCTCTCCGGCGGGGATGGGTCGGACACCGTGCGCGGCGACGCGGGCGACGACTTCCTGCAGGGCGACAAGGGGAACGACGCAGTCGCCGGCGAGGACGGGAACGACACGCTCTACGGCGAGAGCGTGATCGATCCGGAGGACGCGACGGGGAACGACACGCTCACCGGCGGGGCCGGCGAGGACCTGATGTTCGGCGGCGAGGGCAACGATTCGCTGCGCGGCGACGGCGATGCCGACACGCTGGACGGCGCCTTCGGCAACGACACGCTGAGCGGCGGCGAGGGCGCCGATTCCATGGAGGCGTCGTACGGCAACGACCGATTGCTCGGCGGCACGGGCGCCGACACCTTCGTCGGTGGCGCCGGCCAGGACACGATGGTCAGCGAGGACGACGACTGGGCCGACCGCTTCGTCTATGCCAGCTATTTCGATGGCGGCGACCGCATCACGGGATTCCAGGCCGGCACGGACAAGATCGTGTTCCAGACCCTGACCGAGATCGACGTGGGTATCGACCGCTTCGTATCCAGCCTCGCTGCCATGGACGACGTGGGCACCTACATCATCTACAGCGCGAAGACAGGCGTGCTGCGCCTCGACATCAACGGGATCGCGCCGGACGGCCTGCTGGATATCGCCGTGCTGCGCGGCCCCGACGGCACCACGCCACCGGTGCTGACCTACGGCGACTTCATCCTCGCCGGCTGAGGGATCCGGCACGCGGCGGCGGTCAGGCCGCCGTCGCGTGCTGCGAGGCAGCCCGTATCCCAACCAGGACCACGTCGCATTCTTTAGAGGTTTCTATATAAGTTGCGTTGCTGAGCCGAACTGATTAACGATCGTTGCGCAAACGCCGCCGCGGCGTTCGTCCTCGGCAGGATTGCCGGATCGGATGCCCCGCATGGCCGGCGCCGGCGGGGCGGCCACTGCCCAGTCTGGAGATGGCGCGCATGTCCTGGTCGGTCACCTTTTCCGAAATCGGCATCAGCTTCGGCGACCCGATGTATGGCAGCCTGCGCCTGGGCGCTCCCGAGGGTCCCGACCGCGTGCGCGTCCTCTGGGGCGCCCCGCCCATCGGTCTCGTCCCCGAGGTGACGATGCATTTCCCGGTCGCGGGATTCGGCTTCAACATGCCGGACGACTCACGCACCTATCCCGACGGCAGCTTCCTGATCCGGGTGACCGGCTTCTTCGCCGATGGCAGCCGCGTCAACCAGAACCTGACCGCCTTCTTCGACGTCAACGGCACGGTGGGCGTCGAGCGAACCGGTAGCGGCCTGAACGACCTGATGTCCGGTGGCTCCGGCGGCGACACCTTCATCGGCGGCAATGGCCGGGACTGGCTGTTCGGCGGCCTGGGCAACGACCTGCTGCTCGGCGGCGGCGGCGACGACTTCCTGGGCGGCGGCGGCGGCGACAACGGCGCAGACACGCTGAACGGCGGTGCGGGCAACGACCTGATCGCCGGCGACGAGGGCGACGACCTGCTGCTGGGCGGTGCCGACGCGGACTTCATGTATGCCGGCGCGGGCAACGACACGCTCTATGGCGGCAACGACGCGGGCGGCGACCTCCTGGCCGGCGATGCCGGCGACGACCTGCTGTTCGGCGAGGACGGCAACGACCAGATGTGGGGCGACAATCCCGGCTTCTCGCTGCCCGTGACCACCGGCAACGACACGATGTTCGGCGGCGCCGGCAACGACGACATGGATGGCGGCCAGGGCAACGACCTGATGCATGGCGGGGCCGACAACGACAACCTGACGGGCCTGGACGGCAACGACACGCTCCTCGGCGAAGCTGGCGCCGACTTCCTCTTCGGCTATGGCGGCGACGACTGGCTGATCGGCGGCGCCGGCTTCGACCGCTTCAATGGCGGCGTCGGCAACGACACGCTGACCAGCGGCCCCGACGGCGAGACCGACTTCTTCGTCTATGGCGTGGCCGGCGAGGGCACCGACCGGATCATCGGCTTCGAGGTCGGGATCGACGAGGTGCTGATCATCTTCCTGGCCGATGCCGCGGTCGGCGCGTCGCGCTTCGTCGCCGCCGGCACGCCGCTGGGCGATGCCAACCCGCACCTGATCTACGACCAGCCCACCGGGCGACTCTGGCTGGACCAGAACGGGTCGGATCCCGGCCAGCTCAGCCTGCTGGCGCGCTTCGTCGGCGGGCCGGCACTGAGCTACAGCGACTTCATCCTGGCGGGCTGACCTGCCGCTAAGGGGCCAGATGGCGAACCGGCAGGCCAAGCGCCTCCGCCACCAGCGTGCGGTGGCACTGCGCCGGGTCCGCCTCCAGGCACAGCAGGCAAACGGGCTCTAGCCGCGCCAGGGCGCCCAGTTCGGCCAGCGCGGCCTGCGGCTCGGTGCCGGCCAGGTGGGCGGCGAAGATGCGCCGCATTGCCTCCGGCCGGCCGGACCGTGCCGCCTGCCGGCCGGCGGCGGGCGTGCCGAGCGCAGGCAGGTGCCGATAGCCGATCCCGGCTTCCTCCAGCGCGGCGGACAGCGCCCGCTTGGCGAAGCCCGGGCGCCGGCTGTTGGCCAGCGCCCGCACATCCACCAGCGTCGTCACGCCCGCTTCGCGCAGGGCCGCGACCAGCCGGTCGGGGGTCGCGCCCTCGTAGCCGATGGTCGCGACCTCGCCGCGCTTCACCGCTGGCTGGCCGCCGCGTGCGCCGCCAGGCAGGCGACGTCGAGGATCTGGTTCACCCCGGCCTGCATCGGCACGATCTGCGCCGCATGCGTCAGCCCCGTCAGCAGCGGGCCGATCACCTGGGCGCTGGTCAGCTTCGGCACCGCCTTGGTCAGCACATGGGCGGCGTGCAGCCCCGGCAGGATCAGCACGTTCGCCGGGCCGGTCAGGCGGCAGAAGGGATAGAGCGCGGCGCGCAGCGCCGGGTCCAGCGCCACGTCGGCCGCCATCTCGCCGTCGAACTCGAAATCGGCGCCGCGCTCCGTCAGCAGCTTCACCGCTTCGCGGATGCTGCCGGGGATGCTGCCCTTCGGGTCGCCGAAGGTGGAGAAGGACAGGAAGGCCACCCGCGGCTCGAGCCCCAGGCGACGCGCCGCGGCCGCGGAGCCGCGCGCGATCGCGGCCAGCGTCTCGGCATCCGGCCGCTCATGGATCGCGGTGTCCGCCACCAGCACCGTGCCGGCGCGCCGCGAGACGACGATGGACAGCCCGAAGACCGAACGCCCGGGCACCGGGTCGATCGCCATCGAGATCCCTTCCATGGCGACGGAGAAGGACCGCGTCGTGCCGGTGACGACCGCATCCGCGTCGCCCACCGCCACCATGCAGGCGGCGAAGACGTTGCGGTCCTGGTTCACCAGCCGCTGGCAGTCGCGGAACAGGAAGCCGTCGCGCTGCTTGCGGGCGTAGAGGAACTCCGCATAGCGGCGCGTCGCGTCGGAGACGCGCGCGTTCTGGACCTCGATCCCCTCCGGCAGCGGGATGCCGAGCCCGGCGACGCTGGCATGGATCCGGTCCTCTCGGCCGACCAGCACGGGCGTGCCGTAGCCCGCGTTGCGGAAGGCGATGGCGGCGCGGATCACCTTCTCCTCCTCGCCCTCGGCGAAGACGACGCGCTTCGGATTGCTGCGCACGGCTTCCGCGATCGCTTCCAGCGCGCCCGCGGTCGCATCCAGCCGCCCGGCCAGGTCGCGCGCGTAGCGGTGCAGGTCGGCGATCGGCCGGCGCGCCACGCCGCTGTCCATCGCCGCCTTCGCCACCGCCGGCGAGACACGGCTGATCAGCCGCGGGTCGAAGGCGTTGGGGATGATGTAGTCCGGGCCGAAGCGCAGCTTCTGCCCGGCACCCGCGCCCGCCACTTCCTCCGGCACGTCCTCGCGCGCCAGCATCGCCAGCGCCTCCGCCGCCGCCACCTTCATCGCGTCGTTGATGGTGGAGGCGCGCACGTCCAGCGCGCCGCGGAAGATGAAGGGGAAGCCCAGGACGTTGTTCACCTGGTTCGGATAGTCGCTGCGCCCCGTGGCGATGATGCAGTCCGGCCGCACCGCGCGCGCCTCGTCCGGCGTGATCTCGGGGTCGGGATTGGCCATGGCGAAGATGATCGGATGCGCGGCCATGCTGCGCACCATCTCCGGCGTCACCGCGCCCTTCACCGACAGGCCCATGAAGCAGTCCGCGCCTTCCAGCGCCTGGCCGAGCGTGCGCGCCGCAGTCTCGGTCGCATGCGCGGACTTCCACTGGTTCATGCCCTCGGTGCGGCCGCGGTAGATGACGCCCTTGGTGTCCACCAGGATGACGTTCTGCGGGCGCAGGCCCATGGCCTTCACCAGCTCCGCGCAGGCTACCGCCGCCGCGCCGGCGCCGTTGATGACGAGCTTTACCTCCCTAAGGTCGCGGTTCGTCAGGTGGCAGGCGTTGATCAGCCCCGCCGCCGCGACGATCGCCGTGCCGTGCTGGTCGTCATGGAAGACGGGAATATCCATCAGCTCGCGCAGGCGCTGCTCGATGACGAAGCACTCCGGCGCCTTGATGTCTTCCAGGTTAATGCCGCCGAAGGACGGGCCGAGGTAGCGCACCGCGTTGACGAAGGCGTCCACGTCCTCGGTGTTGACGCAGAGGTCGATGGAATCGACGTCGGCGAAGCGCTTGAACAGCGCCGCCTTGCCTTCCATCACCGGCTTCGAGGCCAGCGCACCCAGGTTGCCCAGCCCCAGCACTGCCGTGCCGTTGCTGATCACCGCAACGAAATTGCCCTTGGAGGTGTAGTCATAGGCCAGCGACGGATCGCGGGCGATGTGCAGGCAGGGCTCCGCCACGCCCGGGCTGTACGCCAGCGACAGGTCGCGCGCCGTGGTCAGCGGCTTGGTCAGCCGGATCTCCAGCTTGCCGGGCCTGCCCTCCGAATGGAGCGCGAGCGCTTCCTCTGCCGTGATGCGGGCGGTGCGGGTGTCGCCCAGCGTCTCGCCCGGCGTCTTGCGCGCGTCGTCCATGGACCTGGAATTCTCCCCAACCAGAACGCTCTTCATTGCAGCCATCGGCACGCGAGGGAAGCCGCCCGGTTCGCAGCTGCGAGCCGTCAGGTCGCGAAGGTGAGTTCCACCATCAACCCCGTCGGGTCGCGCAGAAAGATCTGGTGCAGCGGGAAGCCCGGCACCGGCGCCTCCTGGAACGCGATGCCCTGCTCGGCCAGGCGCCGCCGCGTCTCCGCCAGGCCCTCGGCGCGGAAGGCGACATGGCCGAAGGCGCCGTGATCCCGCGGTGGCCAGGCCTCGTCGTCCTTCGCGCGAGCGGCGATGTGCACAACCGGCCGCGCGCCGGCCCAGAACCAGATCCCGGGGAAGTCGAAATCCGGCCGGTCGCCTTCGGCCAATCCGATCACCTCGCCCCAGAAGCGGCGCAGCGCCGGCAGGTCGGAGGGTCGGCAGCGGATGTTGACGTGGTCGAGACCCGAGACGGTCATGGCGTGGTTCCTCCCGGCGCCGAGCCTGCGCCTGCCGGCCGGCCCGCGTCCAGGCTTCGCGCGGGCGCCCCGAGCCGCTAGTCAGGCGACGTGACGGGACCGGCACGCGACATCCCCCCTGGCGAAGGCGATCGCATCCCGCGCGCCGAGGGCGCGACCCCCGCGCTCGCGCAATGGTTCGCCGCCAAGGCGGCGCATCCGGATGCGCTGCTGTTCTTCCGCATGGGCGACTTCTTCGAACTGTTCTTCGCGGATGCCGAGGACGCCGCGACGATCCTCGACATCGCCGTCAGCCACCGAGGCGAGCATCGCGGCCAGCCCGTGCCGATGGCCGGCGTGCCGGCCCATGCCGTGGACGCCTATCTCGCCCGGCTGATCCGCGCCGGCCGGCGCGTCGCGATCTGCGACCAGATGGAGACGCCGGAGGAGGCGAAGAAGCGCCGCGCGCCCACTATCCGGCGCGAGGTCGTCCGCGTCGTCACCCCCGCCACCGTCACCGAGGACGGGCTGCTCGAGGCCGGACGCCCGGCCTGGCTGCTGGCCGTGGCGGAGGCGGAGGCGGAGCTCGGAGCCGCCTGGCTCGACATCTCGACCGGCGCCTTCGCCACCGCCGTGCTGCCGCGCGCGGAGCTCGGCGCGCTGCTCGCCCGGCTGGAGCCAGCCGAGGCCGTCGTGGCGCCCGAACTGGCGGAGGAGCCGGAGCTGGTGCGCCGCCTGGCCGGCTGCATCGCGCCGCGCCTCGTCCCGCGCGATCCGGCTCGCACCGTGCGGGAGGCCTATGGCGTCGCCACGCTGGACGGCTTCGGTCGCTTCGCCGCGGGCGAACTCGCCGCCGCCGCCCTTGCGCTCGCCTATGTGCGTGAGACGCAGGCCGGCG